>NZ_JBJYZD010000001.1:0-352398 GCF_046263795.1 Porcibacter vitabionis
CTGGTGGCGATGCGGCTTGGGGGAACACCCGTAAACATCCCGAACACGACGGTTAAGCCCGAGACGGCCGAAAGTACTATGCTGGAGACGGCATGGGAGGATAGGTGGCTGCCAGAATCAAATGGGCTTGTAGCTCAGCTGGTTAGAGCGCACGCCTGATAAGCGTGAGGTCGGAAGTTCGAGTCTTCTCAAGCCCAGTACCCGAAAGGGAGACCTGTCGGGAGAACATTAGAAAAAGTAAATATGGGGATGTAGCTCAGTTGGGAGAGCACCTGCCTTGCAAGCAGGGGGTCGAGAGTTCGAATCTCTTCATCTCCACTGGATCGAAAGATCCTGATGTGTACCTTGAAAACTTCATATAGATAAGAAAAGATATCGTCATAAAGAAGATTTTAAGAAGACGAAAGTTTTATTAAGATCTGAAGTATGACACAGACATCCGAGAACAAACAATAATGTAAACCGAAGATCTTTTTTAAGGAATCAGGGAATTGACGAAAGTCAAGGAAATGATTTTTTAAAGAGATCGGGAACTGTGAATTGTTAACGCTATAACAGAAAGCAGTTCCGTCATAAGGAAACGATAAGAGAGATCTTATTTAAAGACTTATGAAAACCGATCAAGCAAAAAAGAGCGCAGGGTGGATGCCTAGGCACTAAGAGCCGAAGAAAGACGTGATAAGCTGCGAAAAGCCACGGGGAGCTGCAAATGAGCTGTGATCCGTGGATATCTGAATGGGGAAACCCGCCATGAGAAACTCATGGCACCGTTTACTGAATCCATAGGTAAACGGAGGGAACCCGGTGAACTGAAACATCTAAGTAGCCGGAGGAAGAGAAAGAAACATCGATTTTCCAAGTAGCGGCGAGCGAACGGGAAAGAGGGCAAACCGGAGCGCGTGCGTTCCGGGGTTCGGACTGCATTTATCATTTCAAACGCGAGCAGAACGGTTTTGGGAAAGCCGGCCGAAGAGGGTGAGAGCCCCGTAAGCGAAGCGAGAGAAAGAGAGCAGGATCCAGAGTACATCGAGACACGAGAAACCTTGATGGAATAAGCGGGGACCACCCCGTAACCCTAAATACTCCTTAGTGACCGATAGCGCATAGTACTGTGAAGGAAAGGTGAAAAGGACCCCGGGAGGGGAGTGAAAGAGAACCTGAAACCCTGTGTTTACAAGCTGTGGAAGTACGATCATTGCGACGTACGACCGCGTACTTTTTGTAGAACGGTCCGGCGAGTTACGTTCACTGGCAAGGATAAGGGCAATGAAAGTCCGGATCCGAAGGGAAACCAAGTCTAAAGAGGGCGAAAGAAGTCAGTGGAGGTAGACCCGAAACCGGGTGACCTATCCATGTCCAGGTTGAAGTTGCCGTAAAAGGCAGTGGAGGACCGCACACACATCCGTTGAAAAGGGTGGTGATGAGGTGTGGATAGGGGAGAAATTCCAATCGAACCCGGAGATAGCTGGTTCTCCTCGAAACAGCTTTAGGGCTGTCCTCACGTATGTCCCATGGAGGTAGAGCACTGAATTTCCGCAGGGGCGTCAAAGCTTACTAAAGAATATCAAACTCCGAATGCCATGGAGATGAAGCGTGGGAGTCAGACTGCACGAGATAAGTTGAGTGGTCAAAAGGGAAAGAGCCCAGACCGCCGGCTAAGGTCCCAAAGTGCGTGTTAAGTGGGAAAGGATGTGGGATCTCGAAGACAACTAGGATGTTGGCTCAGAAGCAGCCAAGCATTCAAAGAGTGCGTAACAGCTCACTAGTCGAGAGGTTCTGCGCCGAAAATGTACCGGGGCTAAAACACGACACCGAAGCCGCGGGATGTAATTTATTACATCGGTAGAGGAGCATTCTTATGTTAGAGAAGCCTGACCGAAAGGACAGGTGGAGAGATAAGAAGAGAGAATGCCGGAATGAGTAGCGAGAGAAAGGTGAGAATCCTTTCGGCCGAATATCTAAGGATTCCAGGGTAAAGCTGATCTGCCCTGGGTAAGTCGGGGCCTAAGGCGAGGGCGAGAGCCGTAGTCGATGGACAACAGGTTGAGATTCCTGTACCTTAGTAAAACAGAACTGTGGGGACGCAGGGTAAAGATGCGAGCCGGGAATGGAGAGACCGGTCGAAGCGCCGAGGGAGGCAGCAGGGAAAACCGCTGCAGGATCTTGAAGCGTGAAGGGAGCGAAATCAAAGTAGCGAAGCGCAAGGATACACTGCCGAGAAAAGCCGCTATTGTTTTTACTAAGCCCGTACCGTAAACCGACACAGGTAGATGAGGAGAAGATCCTAAGGCCGACGGAAGAAGCATTGTTAAGGAATTCGGCAAAATGACCCCGTAACTTCGGGAGAAGGGGTGCCATCCTCCGGGATGGCCGCAGAGAATAGGCTCAAGCAACTGTTTAGCAAAAACACAGGTCTATGCGAAACCGAAAGGTGAAGTATATGGGCTGACGCCTGCCCGGTGCTGGAAGGTTAAGAGGAGAGGTTAGCGTAAGCGAAGCTTTGAATTGAAGCCCCAGTAAACGGCGGCCGTAACTATAACGGTCCTAAGGTAGCGAAATTCCTTGTCGGGTAAGTTCCGACCCGCACGAAAGGCGTAATGATTTGAGCACTGTCTCGACAATGCATCCGGTGAAATTGAAGTACCAGTGAAGATGCTGGTTACCCGCGCCAGGACGGAAAGACCCCATGGAGCTTTACTCCAGTTTGGTACTGGGATTCGATACTGCATGTACAGGATAGGTGGGAGGCGAAGAATTAAGAACGTCAGTTTTTAAGGAGCCGATGTTGGGATACCACCCCTGCAGTATTGGATTTCTAACCTGCGGCCGTAAACCGGTCGGGGGACAATGCCAGGCGGGGAGTTTGACTGGGGCGGTCGCCTCCGAAAGGGTATCGGAGGCGCTCAAAGTTTCCCTCATAATGGTTGGAAACCATTAGAAGAGTGCAAAGGCAGAAGGGAGGCTGACTGCGAGAGCGACGGTTCGAGCAGGTACGAAAGTAGGACTTAGTGATCCGGTGGTATAAAGTGGGATTGCCATCGCTCAACGGATAAAAGCTACCCTGGGGATAACAGGCTTATCACTCCCAAGAGTTCACATCGACGGAGTGGTTTGGCACCTCGATGTCGGCTCATCGCATCCTGGGGCTGCAGCAGGTCCCAAGGGTTGGGCTGTTCGCCCATTAAAGCGGTACGCGAGCTGGGTTCAGAACGTCGTGAGACAGTTCGGTCCCTATCCGGCGCGGGCGGAGGATATCTGAAGGGAGCTGGCCCTAGTACGAGAGGACCGGGCTGGACGGACCACTGGTGTATCAGCTGTCTACCAAAGGCATCGCTGAGTAGCCAAGTCCGGAAGGGATAAACGCTGAAGGCATCTAAGCGTGAAGCCCCCCCTGAGATGAGATATCCCGTCCATTAAGGACATAAGATCCCTTGAAGAGTACAAGGTAGATAGGTCAGAGGTGGAAGTGCCGTAAGGCATGGAGCTGACTGTTACTAATCGATCGAAGGCTTGATCAAGAAGGTTTACGACTAAGTTGGAAGGACAATCTTTTCTCGTTTGATCCGAAGGGTTAAACGGGGTCTCAATCCTAACGGATTGAGACCAGTCACGATTTCGAAGAAATCGTGACAAGCTATATGAAGTTTTGAAGGAACGATAGAGGGCTATAGTTCAGTTGGTAGAACGTTGGTCTCCAAAACCAAATGTCGAGGGTTCAAGTCCTTCTGGCCCTGTTAACCGGTGAGGTGATTCACCGGTTATTTTTTTGAAACAATTCGATAAATGGAAACTGTTTTTCTTGAAATCGTTTCCAAAACGTGTTATATTATTGCCCGGTGCGACGATTGATTATATCAACGTACTGTAATATATGTGGCAGTGGACATTCTTTATCTTCGTTCCAAGCTGCCGAAAGGAGTTCTATTTATGAAGAAATTTACTATTATGCTGAATTCAGCTGAAGATGCACAGGAGTTTGTAAATGCTGCTTCCCAGTGTAACTTTGATATCGATCTGTATAGCGGAAGCATTGCATTAGATGCCAAGTCCCTTCTCGGAGTACTGACAATGGGAACCAAACGGCTCCTTCAGGTTGTAGCCCAGAAGAGAGATGCAGAATTTGAGAGAGCTGCTTCGAAGTTTATGGTTGCTGCCTGATTTTTCAGAGTTGCAAGGATTAAAATTTTTTATCAAGCTTTTAATAGCCAGTGCCTTTTAAAGCACTGGCTCTTTGTATTTGAAGAAGATATACCTTAGATGATTTCCGGTAGAGTGGAATAGCTTTGAATCATTAAGGTTGGATTATTGATCTTGCGAATGATCATTTCGCCGACTTGTATTCCGAGTTCATAAACATTTATGTCTATAACGTCCGGACGTGGATCCAGAATTGTGGTATACGGATAGATATCAAATGTTAGGAATACAATTTCATTGGATTTTTCGTCTGAAAGTTCCCGAAGTGCTCGAGCTGCACCAACTGCAAGCGTGTTGTTTTCGGTTACAATTGCCTTGGGAATAGTTGATCTATTCAAAAATTCTTTTGTAGCCTGATACGCCATTTCCCACGATGAATCTGTATAAGCTACATCTGTTGTTTGAAGAGAGTATCCATTATGTCTAAGATACTTTCGAAATCCATTTTCACGCTCTTTTGAAATGAAATCAGTTTTTCGACCAGCTATAAAAACGGCAGGGAGAGCCTTGCGCTTAATCAGGTAAGCAGCAGCATGCTGGCCTGCCAGTGCGTGGTTTGTGTCGATCCAGCAGAGACGATTATCAAAGTCCGGATGACCGATAACGATATGTGGGAACTGATGATCAACAATCAAGTTTGCAACTTTTTGATTTATTACAGATCCGTGTATTACAATTCCATCGGCACTTTTTTCTTTAATAATGTTCTCTATTGTTTCATTAGGATGATCTTCGTTAGAAATATCCATAAGAGTCATGGTATAGCCATTCTTGGCAAGACTGGAAAATACACCGCACATGATGTCGAATAAATGTGGATTTTGGTACGCCGCTCCTCTTTTTAAATCAGATAGGTATATGACGTTATGCGTATTACCACGTGCAAAATTTACTGCTCTGGCATTAGGAGTGTAGCCAAGCTTTGTGGCAGCATCTTGAACCCGATCAACTGTTTCTTGTGAAATCGTTTTCCAATGATTCATTACTTTTGATACAGTTGAAATAGATACTCCCGCTTCTCTTGCAACATCGCGAATCGTAGCTTTCATAGTCAATCATACTCCATTAGAACACTTCATTTACTTAGATAACTATATCATAATAGTGCATATGAAACTTGCACAAAATCAAATTTTTGGTATAGCGTTTTCCTAATAAACATGGATGTAAAATTGGTTTATTCATTGACTCCTGTAAAACTGCGGTTTTATAATCAGACTTGTTAGGAAAACATGCAAGAAATAAGGAAAATTTTCTTGCATCCGCATTGGAAAACTGATGTTTTATTATGAGGAGGAAGTTGAGAATGAAGAAGAAACTATTAAGCCTTTTGCTTGCCGTTTCTATGGTAGGAACTTTAGGAGCATGTGGCAAAAACAGTACAGATAATACTGCTGCAAAGCAGAAGAAGACGTCTAAAGATCCGGTCCAATCTTTGATTGATAATACAAAGGGACCGGTAAACCTTACTCTCTGGTGCTCAGAGACAGATCAATATCAGTCTGTTATGAAAGAAATCACCGAAGACTTCAAGAAAAAGTATTCGAAGGTTAATTTTAACATTACGATTGGGTCTGAGTCTGAGGCAAATTGTAAAGATGATGTATTAAAGGATGTTGAGGCAGCAGCCGATGTTTTCGTTTTCCCGGATGATCAGCTGCAAGGTTTGGTAGATGCGGGTGCTTTGCAGAGTGTAGATGCAAGCTATACCTATGATCCGAAAAAGACGAATTCAAAGCAGACGGTTAAAGCTGCATCTGTCGATGGTAAACTTTATGCTTATCCTATGACAGCATCCAATGGATATTTCTTGTTCTATGACAAAAATGTTTTTTCCGATGATGATGTAAAAACCATGGATGGGCTTTTGAAAAAAGCAGGAGAGTCCGGAAAGACCGTTGGTATGGAGGCAAGCGGTGCCTGGTATCTCTATAGTTTCTTCAAAGGCGCAGGCTTGGATATGACCATGAATAAGGATGGTTCAAATTCCTGTAATTGGAACGCAACGGACACAAAGTACAAGGGCTCTGATGTTGCTAAAGCAGTAACGGATATTTGTAAAAATAGTGCTTTTGTGAATTGTAAAAATGAAGATGCTCAGGCCTATGCGTTGGATGGCAAGATGGCAGCAGATGTTAATGGTACCTGGGCATCAGAAGCTTTCAAAAAAGCTTATGGAGATGGATACGCTGCTGCAAAGCTTCCGACTTATACGGTAAACGGCGATCAAGTTCAAATGGCTTCTTTTGCCGGCTATAAATTTGCAGGTGTTAATGCGTATTCTAAGCAGACCGGATGGGCCATGCTTCTCGCTGAATTTATCACAAATCAGGAGAATCAGACAAAGATCTTCAATGCAACCGGTGATGGCCCTGCGAATATTGAGGCTGTGAAAGGAGCATCCTCTCCTGCATTGGATGCCTTGGCTGCACAGTCACCATATTCATCCCTTCAGCGAGTAGGTAATGCTTATTGGGATCCGGCCGCATCTTTGGGTGAATCCCTGGTAGAAGGTAATTATTCAGATGCACAGAAGTTGTTGGATGACGCTGTAAAGGGAATTTGCCAAAAGGCTCAGTAACAAAAATAATTTGAAATTTAATCAAAGCTGCGGAAAGAAATTTCCGCAGTTTTGATTAATAAGGATGGGGGACATATGAAGAAAGCAGTGACCGGGCTAAAAGATTATTTCTTGCATTTTGGTAAGGCATTTGCTAATGGAGATATTTGGACAAAAATGTCTGTCCTTCTTATGGGAGCCGGACATATTCGAAATGGACAGATATTCAAAGGTGTACTGGTACAGGCTGTTCAGATCATATTTTATTTGTTTACTGTACAGGTTACATTAAAATATTTGCCCAAATTGAGTACTTTAGGTACAGTGCAGAGAGAGGAACAATTTGATCCTCTGACAATGACTAAAACGGTGAATCACTATGACAATTCGCTTTTGATCCTTTTATTCAGTCTCGTAGGCATTGTACTTACTGTCATATTTATCCTGTTCTTTATCCAGAATGAGAAACATATTTATCAGGTACAAAGAAACAGAGAAGCGGGAAAACATATTAATAATTTCAGGGAAGATTTGAAGGAACTGATTAATGGTAAGTTCTATATCACTCTCCTAGGTCTTCCGGCGATCGGAGTCTTATTAGTAAATATTATCCCTATTTTATTCATGATTTGTATTGCATTTACAAATTATGATAAAAATCATCAACCCCCAACCTATTTATTTACCTGGGTGGGATTGAGTAATTTTAAAACGCTCTTTACTACAAGTATTACAGATTCATTTGGATATGTTTTCGTAAGAATACTTCTTTGGACTTTCATCTGGGCTTTCTGTTCCACATTTACAACTTATTTCGGTGGGATTTTTCTAGCCAAATTTATCAATGATAAGCGTACTCACTGGCAAAAAATGTGGCGGTCTTTATTTGTTATAACGATTGCAATTCCGCAATTTGTTTCTCTGCTTTTGGTTGGTAAAATGTTTAGCAACCATGGGATAGTGAATGCTTTCTGTAATACAAGCGGGCTAACTGGCTTTCTACAGAATATAGGTTTGGTGTCACGTGGCCTGAATTATGTACCGTTTTTGTCAAAGCCAATCTGGGCGCATATCATGGTGATATTAATAAATATTTGGGTCGGAGTTCCATATCAGATGTTGTCTGCTACAGGAATTTTGATGAATATTCCTCAGGATCAACTCGAAGCCGCTAAGATTGATGGCGCCAGTGAGAGGCAGATTTTCTGGAAAATAACAATGCCCTATGTACTGTTTGTGACTGGACCGAGTTTGTTGACGGCTTTCATCGCAAATATTAATAACTTCAATGTGATTTACCTTCTTACTACTGATTTTACGACTACTAACATGAAGTTTGCGAATGCAAATGCCAAAGAAGTAGATCTCCTTGTAACATGGCTTTTTAATTTGACAAACAACTATTCGAATTTCAAGATGGCTTCCGTTATAGGAATTTGCTGCTTTGTGATTTGCGTCTTTTTGACTTTGATTAATTTTGCCAGATTCATTCGGGATAACAGAGAGGAGGAATTTCAATGATTTCCAAAAAGGTTGTGAGACCAATCCTCAGGCATCTGGTTTTAGGAATGCTTGCCTTGCTTTGGCTGATACCGATCATTTGGTTATTTGTTACCTCATTGTCTGCTTATAAGGGCATCAATACGATGCATTTTTTTCCGACAGAATGGTCTCTGGGTAACTATTATCAGTTATTTTTTCGGCCGGATACCGTAGCTAATTTTCCTGCCTGGTTCCGAAATTCTATGATTATAGGTGTTTTTACCTGCCTGATCTCAAGTGCATTTGTATTAATGACAGCATATGCATTTTCATGCATGAGATTCCGTGGTAGAAAGCAACTGATGAGCTTTTCCATTATTCTCGGAATGTTTCCGGGTGTTCTATCTATGATTGCAATCTACTTTGTAATGAAGATGATTGGACTGACAAATAGTATTGTAGGTTTGATTCTTATTTATTCTGCGGGATCGGGTCTTGGATTTCTGATTTTAAAAGGATTCTTTGATACTATTCCGTCATCGCTGCGTGAGTCAGCAAAACTAGATGGAGCATCAGAGCTGACAATCTTTTCTGTCATTGTTATTCCTTTATCGAAACCAATGATTGTATACACAGTAATCAATTCTTTTTTGGCACCTTGGATGGACTTTGTTATGGCTCAGTTAATGATTCGATCCAGAGATCCTCGTGATTGGACTGTGGCAATGGGATTATACAATCTGGTTCAGAAGTCTTTGGTTGGTAAATACTTCTCACTGTTCTGCGCGGGCGGCATTGTGGTTGCTGTTCCAATTTCTATTCTTTTTGTTATCATGCAGAAATTTTATGTGGAAGGCGTTACAGGAGGAGCAGTGAAAGGATAATTATGAATTATAGTGCAGTATGGCATCAGCCGATTTCAAAAGATGCTTATATCAATTCAAATGGATATTTGACGATACGCCTTTCTGCTGCAAGGGGAGATTTAGAGAGTTGTGTGTTATTTTTTGGCGATAGAGTATGCCCGAGGAAACCAATTGAAATGACCCCCATTTCTATGGAATTAGTAGCGAGTGACCTGCTTCGCGATTACTATGAAGTTGAAGTGGTTTCAGATTATACCAGAATTTGCTACTATTTTGAGCTTTGTGATCGAAAAAGAGAAAAAATATATTTTTGTGAATATGGTTTTTCGAAAGAAATTGATTTCGATCGGACACAGTTTTTCCAATATCCTTATCTTCATAGAGATGATGCACTTCGTTTCCCTGAGTGGTCGAAAAATATGGTCATGTATCATATTTTTCCTGACAGTTTTGCTTCTGGTAGACGTGAGATTTCAAAACAAGGAAAAAGGATTGACCTAGGTAATGGCCTGGTCTCCGAATGTCGGAATGGAGGTACATTGCAGGGGATCATTCAAAATATGGATTATATTCGAAATCTTGGAATTACTTGTATATACCTTAATCCGATTTTTAAGGCAGCCTCCTATCACAAATATGACACGATTGATTATAAACAGATAGATCCTTGCATTGGGACAATAGAGGAATTAAAAGAACTGGTCAGAATCTGTCATAAGTCAGGTATCCACGTCATTTTGGATGGTGTATTTAACCATTGTGGAAGCGGATTTTTTGCCTTTCAAGATTTACTCAAGAATGGATTGGATTCAAAATATCGTGATTGGTTTTATAGAGTGGAATATCCCGTATCTTTTACAGACCCTCCTAATTATGAAACCTATGCCTATGTCAAGGAAATGCCAAAGCTTGACACGTCAAATCCTGAGGTTTTGCAGTATTTTTGTGAGGTGGGTCGATACTGGATCCGCGAAGCAGATATCGATGGATGGCGCTTAGACGTGGCCAATGAAATTAATCATAACTTCTGGAGGGAGTTTCGCAGGGCAATTCATGAGGAGAAAGAGGATACTTTTCTAATCGGAGAGATCTGGGAGGATTCGACGGTATGGTTGAGAGGTGATCAATTTGATTCGACTATGAATTATTCTTTTTGCTACAACTGCAGGGAGTTTTTTGCGAAAAACACAATTCAGGTATCGGAGTTTGATGCAAAAATGCAGCACATGTTTATGCGGTATCCTGATATGGTGATGAAAGCACAAATGAATTTTCTGGACACCCATGACGTTCCGAGATTTTTAAGTTACTGCAATGGAGACAGGCGGAAATTAAAACTAGCTGCATTTTATATGTTTTGCACCGAAGGCATACCATCTGTCTTCTATGGCGATGAATTGGGATGTCAGGGGGTTACTGAGGCTGAGTACAGAATGCCAATGCCATGGAACAGAATACAGTCTGAAGAATACCAATTTTACAGATCTTTGATTCATTTGCGAAATGAACATAGAGCGCTATCTGAAGGAATATATCGGACAATTTTATGTGATGATTCGACTGGCATCTACGCATTTATCCGTAGAAATGATGAAGAGACACTATTAGTTGTAATTAACAACAGTAATAAAAAAGAAAGATTTCAATTACCAAGGAATCTTCAGAGTAAGAAATGGGAGGCGTTGTTTCTAAAGACTGTAGAAATTGGCTTGTTAGATGCTTACAGTGGGAATATTTATAAATTGGAGGCATAGCATGAAAAAAGAAGATTGGGACTGATTCTTGCAAGCACCAGGAAGTTGCACAAATGATCCTAATTGGAAGGTAAAAGTTAAGCTTCCCCAAAATAAAGATATAGAGTTCAAAGCAATCAAGAAAGATGGTTCAGGTCATGTGGTATGGGAAAGCGGTAGCAACCATACTTTGCATGTAAAACAAGGTCAAAATAGCTATTCATTTGACTGGTAACCTGATCTTATCTCATATACCCTTCAAAGACCAGGGCAAACCAATGCCCTGGTCATTTTCTGACTTAAAATAGGACATTACGCACTGGCTTTTTTCTAGGAATCAAGCAGTCATTTCTGTATCCTTGTGCTATCATAACTATTATGAATACGCAAATGGATGCACAAATGGATGCACAAACGAGGCCTGTCCTCCATATTTCTGTTCGGAATCTCGTGGAATTTCTCCTCCGCTCCGGGGACATTGATGATCGTACCGGTTCTCAGGATCCCTATAAGTCCATGCAGGCCGGGAGTCGGATCCATCGGAAGATCCAGAAGAGCATGGGATCGGATTATCATGCCGAGGTACCGCTTTCCATCATCCGCTCCTTCGGTGATTATGACCTGATGATCGAAGGCAGAGCAGATGGAGTCTTTATGAATGAGGAGATCCCTTATGGCATCGATGAGATCAAAGGCGTTTACCTGGATCTCGACGCTATGCAGGAACCCATACCTGTCCATCTGGCCCAGGCGAAAGTCTATGCCTATATCATCGGCCAGGCCAATCAGCTTTCTTCTGTTTTTGTCCGGATGACCTATTGTAACCTGGACACCGAGGACATCCGTCGTTTCGAGGAGGACATCTCCTTCGAGGAGCTCAATACCTGGTTCTCGAATCTGATCGACTGCTACAAACGCTGGGCCGACTTCCAGATCCATTGGAAGAAGACATCTCTTCAGTCCATCCATGACATGTCTTTTCCTTATAAATATAGACCCGGCCAGCATCACCTGATCGGGTCGGTTTATCATACCATTTTAGAGAATAAGATCCTTTTCATCCAGGCACCGACCGGTTCGGGCAAAACCCTGGCAACCATATATCCTGCCATCAAGGCAGTGGGAGAGGGGCTAGGCGAGCGAATCTTTTATTTAACGGCAAAGTCTGTCACCAAGAAAGTTGCCATCGATACGATCGAACTCCTTTCCAAGGGCGGTTATCGGGGTAAGACCGTAGAATTGACTGCCAAGGACAGGATCTGTCCTTTAAAAGAGCGCTCCTGCAACCCGGACGACTGTCCCTATGCACTGGGACATTTCGACCGCGTCAATGATGCTGTCTATGAATTTCTGACCGGATCCGACCTCTTCACCAGGGAAAAGATTCAGGAATATGCCATCGAGCGCAAGGTTTGTCCATTTGAGTTTAGTCTGGACCTCTCTTCCTGGTGCGACAATATCATCTGTGACTATAACTATGTCTTCGATCCCACAGCTTATCTCAAACGCTTTTTCGGCGAGGGCGAGCGGGCCAATGCCATTTTTTTGATTGATGAAGCCCATAATCTGGTGGACCGGAGCCGGACCATGTATTCAGCGACTCTTGTCAAGGAAGACCTCCTCCATATCAAAAAGATCCTGAAGAACCGGGCCAAAAAGGTTTGTACCCAGCTGGATCGGGTCAACCGGGCGATGCTGGAGTGGAAGAGGGATTGCGAGAAAGTCCTTCTCCTGCCTGAGATCGATGCCTTTACCTTCAAATGCATGAATTTGGCCTCTGAATTGGAAAAATTCCTGGAGAAGCGGATCTCTTTCCCGGAACGGGATGAAGTGGTCGAATTCTATTTCAATCTGAGGAATTTTCTGGACAGGACCGAGGAAATGGACGAGCGCTACCGGATCTATTGTGACTACGGTGAAGACGGGACCTTTCGCATCCATCTCTTTTGTATGGACCCCTCCAGACAGCTTCAGACCCGGCTGGACCGCTCCAAAGGAACGGTCTTCTTTTCAGCGACATTCCTGCCGGTCCGCTATTATAAAAACCTGCTCTGCACCGAGGAAAATCCCTATGCCGTCTACGCAGAGACCGTTTTCCGCCGGGACCAGTCCTGCATTCTGATCGGGACGGATGTCACAAGTCGTTACAGAGAACGCGGGGATCATATTTATTTGCGCTATGCCCTATATTTAGCCGCAATGGTCAAAGCAAAGCCCGGGAATTATATGGCCTTCTTTCCTTCCTACCGTTTTCTGGAAAATGTATACCAGGCCTTTCTTCTTCATTGTCCGCCGGGCCTTCTTACGATCGCACAATCCTCCGGTATGGGGGATTCAGAGCGGGCAGAATTTCTGGCCAATTTTGAGGAAGATCATCCTTCGGGACTTCTGGGCTTTTGTGTCATGGGCGGGCTCTTTTCGGAGGGGATCGATCTGACTTCGGACCGCCTGATCGGGGCGGCTATCATTGGCACCGGCCTGCCTCAGGTCAATATCGAGCAGAATCTTCTGAGGGATTATTTCGATCAGGCTGAGGAGACCAGGCAGGAAGGCTTCTCCTATGCCTATGTCTATCCGGGCATGGCCAAGGTCCTCCAGGCAGCCGGCCGCGTCATCCGAACCGAAGAGGACCGGGGTGTCATCCTCCTTCTGGACCAACGCTTTCTCTGGAGTGACTATAAAAAAATTCTCCCCAGAGAGTGGGGAGAAATCGAGACTTGTACTGTGGATACGGTGGGAGGACAGCTGGAGAATTTCTGGAAGCAGGTGGAAGAGGAGGATCCCGGGCTTTCTTCAGATTCGGCAGTAGAAAAACCCGGTCCTGCTCCAGATTCAGCAGTAGAAAATCCCGGTCTTGCTCCGGATTCTGCAGTAGAAAAACCCGGTCCTGCTCTGGATTCTGCAGGAGACGATTCCACGTTTATCCAAGATTCGGAAGTAAGCCTAAAAAAGCTTTGACAGAGGCATTCTGAGGCAGGTTGGGATCTGCTGCGGCAACGATGCGGCGGGCCGGAATTGTCTCGGTGAGAGGAAGAATCTTCAGGTTGTGCTTGTCCTGCATGCTTTCTTCCTCCCGCTCCCGGATGCAATAGTCCGGAACGAAGGAGATGCCAAGGCCGATCCGTGACAAGTCGATCAGAAGGTCATTACTGGACAGGCGGACATCCGGGACAAGCTCCAGCTGGTGCTTTAAGAAAAGCTTGTGGAGATAGTCGCTGGTGGTACTTTTCCGGTCCAGCATGAGAAGGGGATATTCACTGACCTGTTTTAAGGTCATGGGCTTGTCCGGGAAGGAAAAGAAGTTCGGATTTCCGATGAAGACATCCCGAAATTCTGCGACCGACTGGGTGATGCAGGACGGTGAGAGAGAAGCATTGGGGTAGTTTACGAGGATGAGGTCTACATTTCCCTGCTCGAGAAGCTCGACACAGCCGAAGGAGGTGGCATTGGTGATCCTGATCGGCACCTGGGGGTAGGCTTTATGGAACTGCTCGAGGTAAGGTACCAGGAAATAGCGGCAGATCGTGTCGCTGGCACCGATGTGGAGCTGGCCGAACTGCATGGCAGCGTCGTCCGACAGGGTCTCCTCGCCGCGGTGGATGAGGTTGATCGCAGGTTCGATGTGCTTCATCAGAAGCTCGCCGGCCGGCGTCAGGCTGACTTTCTTCGTGGTGCGGTAGAAGAGGGGTTGGCCCAGCTTTTTCTCCAGGGTCTTGATGGACTGGGAGACCGCCGACTGGGAAATATAGAGCGCCTTGCTGGCTTCCGAGAAGCTCAAGGAAGATGCAACATAATAGAAGACCTTGTACAGTTCGTAATTTACGTCCATGTGAAACCTTTCTTATTCTTTCTTATTTAAACTTTAAACCTCTTTTTTTTTAAACTTTAAACCTCTTATTTACGATAGCGCCAGTCCGGGATTCAAGTGCAATTATCGTAATACAGCCTGAATTTCAAAATCGCGATAGTGAAAGCAGCCACTTACTATCGTAAAAAACAAAGTCAGCTTGTATTACGATATTTCAAGCAAAAAAGCCGCCTTTTCGAGGCCATTACTATCGTATTTTGAAAATTTTCCTTCTATTACGATAATTTGTCCGCCATGCGTCCCTGCTAAGTAGTGCCAGACCGGGATTCAAGTGCAATTATCGTAATACAGCCTGAATTTCAAAATTACGATAGCGCCAGACCGGGATTCAAGTGCAATTATCGTAATACAGTCTGAATTTCAAAATCACGATAGTGAAAGCATCCACTTACTATCGTAAACAATAAAGTAAGCTTGTATTACGATATTTCAAGCAAAAAAGCCGCCTTTTCGAGGCCATTACTATCGTATTTTGAAAATTTTCCTTCTATTACGATAATTTGTCTGGCATGCGTCCCTTCCGGCATGCGTCGCCAAGTGTCGCCATGTATCGCCATGTGTCGCCATGCATCCCTGCTAAGGATTGTTTGCATGTCCTATATTTGTCCGCCATGCGTCCCTGCTAAGGATTGTTTGCATGTCCTTTGCATGTATTATATTAGTAACAATAATATAATACAAGGTATCATATAAATTCAACTTATAAATTGATTTATTATTAATAATTTCTTCCCCAACTTTTTCTGTGCTATACTTTAGAAACAGATGGGTTAAAATCCCACCGCGTATCTGATAATAGAATCAATGGAGGTAAGCCATGGGGAATGTCAGACGTATTTATGTAGAGAAGAAACCGGCATATGCAGTCAAGGCCAAAGAGCTGATACAGGAATTCAAGAATTTCCTTGGAATCACGGATGTCAAGGCCATTCGGGTCCTGAATCGTTATGACATCGAGAATATCTCAGATGATACTTATCGGAAGGCCATCCGGACCATTTTCTCCGAGCCGCCGGTCGACGACGTCTATGAAGAGACCTTTTCTTACGAAGGACGAACCTTTTCCGTGGAATCCCTTCCGGGCCAGTTTGACCAGAGAGCAGACTCCGCTGTTCAATGTGTAAAGCTTCTGAAAGAAGATGAGGAGCCGGTCATTAAGACCGCTATTACCTATGTCATAGAAGGTGATATTTCTGAGGAAGAGTTTGCTGCCATCAAAAAGCACTGCATCAATCCGGTCGACTCCCGAGAGACCGGCTTAGACAAGCCTGAGACCCTCCGCGACAATTATAAAGAACCGGAAGATGTGAAGATTCTGACCGGTTTTAAAGACATGGCAGAGAAGGATCTGAAGGATCTCTTTGATTCCCTGAATCTCGCCATGACCTTCAAGGATTTCCTTCATATTCAAAATTACTTCCAAAATGACGAGAAGAGGGATCCGTCGATGACGGAAATCCGCGTGCTCGACACCTACTGGTCCGATCACTGCCGTCATACGACCTTCTCTACCGAGCTTACCTCCGTGAAATTCGACGAGGGCTATTACAGAAAGCCGATCGAAGAAACTTTCCAGGATTATAAAGACACCTTCAAGGTTCTTTATAAGGATCGAAACGATAAATTCGTTTGCCTCATGGACATTGCCCTGATTGCAGCCAAGCGCCTCAAGGCCGAAGGCAAGCTGACCGACCAGGAGAAGTCCGATGAGATCAATGCCTGCTCTATTGTAGTCCCGGTCAAAGTGGACGGCAAAGAAGAAGAATGGCTGGTCAATTTCAAAAATGAGACCCATAATCATCCGACCGAAATCGAGCCCTTTGGTGGTGCAGCCACCTGTCTGGGCGGCGCGATCCGGGATCCTCTGTCCGGCCGTACCTATGTCTACCAGGCCATGCGGATCTCCGGCGCAGCCGATCCGACCGGCTCCGTGAAGGACACCCTGGAAGGAAAACTCCCTCAGAAGAAACTGGTCCGTGAGGCCGCTCACGGTTATTCTTCCTATGGAAACCAGATCGGTCTGGCCACCGGCTATGTTCATGAGATCTATCATCCGAACTATGTCGCAAAGCGGATGGAACTTGGCGCTGTCATGGGCGCCGCACCCCGGAGAGCCGTTCAGCGATTGAATTCCGATCCCGGCGACCGCATCATCCTGCTCGGCGGCCGGACCGGCCGTGACGGAATCGGCGGCGCAACCGGTTCTTCCAAGGCCCACAACACCCAGTCAACCGCAGAATGCGGCGCTGAGGTCCAGAAGGGCAATCCTCCGACCGAGCGTAAGATCCAAAGGCTTTTCCGCCGCGAGGAAGTTTCCTATATCATCAAGAAATGTAACGATTTCGGCGCCGGCGGTGTCTCTGTTGCCATCGGCGAGCTGGCTCCCGGTCTTCGGATCAACCTCGATAAGGTACCAAAGAAATACGCCGGCCTGGACGGCACCGAGCTTGCCATCTCCGAATCCCAGGAGCGGATGGCTGTTGTTGTCGCTCCGGAAAATGTAGACCGATTCTTAGCCTATGCAGCAGAAGAGAATCTGGAAGCAGTCGAAGTTGCAGTCGTAACAGAAGTGCCCCGGATGATCCTGACCTGGAGAGGAAAAGAGATCGTCAATATGTCCCGCGCCTTCATCGATACCAACGGCGCTCACCAGGAGACCAAGGTCGAAGCCGAGATGCCGCGCGTCGAGGACAATTTCTTTGAGACCGAGACCATCGAAGCCGTAAGAGATGCTTTGGATGCCGATGATATCAAGGCCGCCTGGCTTTCAACGCTTTCCAATCTCAATGTCGCATCTCAAAAGGGCCTGGTCGAGATGTTTGACGGTTCCATCGGAGCCGGTTCTGTCTACATGCCTTATGGCGGTAAGTACCAGCTGACGGAGACCCAGTCCATGGTGGCAAAACTCCCGGTCGGAGAGCACAAGTGTGATGCCGTCACCATGATGGCCTATGGCTATGATCCCTATCTCACCAGCTGGAGCCCTTACCACGGCGCCCAGTTTGCAGTCCTTTCTTCTCTGTCGAAGATCGTGGCAGCCGGTGGTGATTACAAGAAAGTCCACTTTACCTTCCAGGAATTCTTCCGCAGGATGTCCGAGGACCCCAAGCGCTGGAGCCAGCCTTTCTTAGCCCTCCTCGGCGCTTACCGGGCACAGATCCGGCTGGGTCTGGCTTCCATCGGAGGCAAGGACTCCATGTCCGGAAGCTTCAATGATATTGATGTTCCTCCGACTTTGGTTTCCTTCGCTGTTGATGTTGCAGATGAACATGATATTATCACTCCGGAATTCAAGGCGGCAGGTGACAGGATCGTTCTCTTCCGTCTGGCTCATGATGAGTACGACCAGCCGGATTTCGACCAGGCCATGAAAACTTATGATAAGATTCATGAACTGATTCAGAAGGGCATTATCGTATCGGCCTATGTTGTGGAGGGTTACGGTCTGGCAGAGTCCCTGTCCAAGATGGCTTTCGGTAATGGCATGGGCTTTACATTAAATGCAGACCTTCCGAAAGAGATGCTTTTCCGCCCTTACATCGGAGAGATCGTGGCAGAACTTGCACCGGGCCATGAAGATGCCCTGGAAATCCTGCCGGATGGAGTGGTGGTCTCCCATGTCGGAGAGGTCACAGACGATGGAACCTTCAGCTACGGATCGGTCAAGATCTCTTTGGCAGAGGCAGTATCTTCCTGGAAGAAGCCCCTGGAGAAAGTCTTCCCGACCATCGCAGTCGATGGAAAAGAAGCTGTCGATTCGCCTTTGTATGATGTGAGAAGGAATGCGGCATGCCCGGATTCCAATCAGGAAAACATTGGTAAGGTTTATATTTGTAAGCATAAGGTTGCAAAGCCGAAAGTCTTCATTCCGGTCTTCCCGGGAACCAATACCGAGTACGATTGCGAAGCTGCTTTCGACCGGGCCGGAGCAGAGGCCCACTCGATCGTCTTCAGAAACCGCAATGCCGAGGACATCGTCGAGTCTGTCGATGCCTTCGCCAAAGCAATCCGCGAATCCCAGATCGTCTTCTTCCCGGGCGGTTTCTCGGGCGGCGACGAGCCGGAGGGATCCGCAAAATTCTTTGCAACGGCTTTCCGGAATGAGAAGATCAAGGAAGAGATCCAAAAACTCCTGGATGAGAGGGACGGCCTGGCACTTGGAATCTGTAACGGTTTTCAGGCCCTGATCAAGCTCGGATTAGTGCCTTACGGCGAGATCCATACCCAGAAGGCGGATTCTCCGACCCTGACCTATAATACGATCGGCAGACATATCTCCAAGGAAGCTTACTTAAGAGTGGTTTCGAACAAGAGCCCCTGGCTGATGCAGGCCAAGCTCGGCGGCGTCTATGTGAATCCCGCCAGCCATGGCGAAGGCCGTTTCGTTGCCAATGAAGAGTGGCTGGACAAGTTGTTCAAGAACGGACAGGTTGCTCTCCAGTACTGCGATCCCGACGGCAACGTCTCCATGGATGAAGAGTGGAATATCAACGGATCCTATCGCGCGATCGAAGGCATCACAAGTCCGGACGGCCGGATCCTTGGTAAGATGTGCCACAGCGAGCGCCGCGGCGACCATGTTGCCATCAATATCTACGGCGATCAGGATCTGAAGATCTTCGAGAGCGGAGTAGAGTACTTCAAATAATAAGGGTATAGAAAAAGAAACATCCCCGCCGGTTTACTCGGCGGGGATCTTATGATATTATTTTATAAGTTTAGGTTCTTTTTTGATTAAAGTAAGGGCATATTAAAAAGAATAGGCTTCTATATTAGCATGTCCTGTCTATAAAGACAAGATTCTGATTGCATTTTTTTGTGAACAAAATAAAATTATGAATATTAATTCCATAATTCAGCAATATGTTCTATAATGCGTATAAATATACATACGCCAGGCAATGACTTTATTGCAGCCAAGCAATCACTTTATAGCAACCAGATAAGCAATCAAGTACAGAAGCAGGCAAATAAGCATACAGGCATCCAAGCACAAAAAGACATGCACAAAAAGAAAGGAAAGCGTCCATGAAAGCATTTCTGATTCTGGAAGACGGGACGGTCTTCACCGGGAAAAGCATAGGCTCGACCCGGGAAGTGATCAGCGAGATCGTCTTCAACACCTCCATGACCGGTTATCTGGAGGTCCTGACCGATCCGTCCTATGCCGGTCAGGCGGTCACCATGACCTATCCCCTGATTGGAAATTATGGAGTGACGGACGATTATGAGTCGGAGAGATCCTGGGTCGACGGTTACATCGTCCGGGAGCTTTCGCGGATTCCTTCCAATTTTCGCTGCCGGGGCAGTCTGGAAGACTTCCTCGTAAAGCAGGATATCCCTGGCATCGCCGGCATCGACACCCGGGCCCTGACCAAGATCCTTCGGGAAAAGGGCACCATGAACGGCATGATCACAACCAATGCAGACTATAAGCTCGAGGAAGTCCTTCCTAAGCTTCGAGCCTATGAAGTCGGCGACGTTGTCAGTCGTGTCACCTGCACGGAGAAATATAAACCAAGCGAACCTGTCCTTCAGTCGCCTTACCTTCATCTCGGTGGTTATCAGAGCGAGATCCTGGGCTATGAAGGAAGAGAGGGCGAACCCTATCGGCCGGGCAAAGGCTTATCGGTTGCCCTGATGGATTTCGGCGCCAAGAGAAATATTGCAAGAGAGCTGATCTCCCGCGGCTGTCAGGTGACCGTTTATCCGGCCCATACGTCGGCAGAAGAGATTATAGCTTCCAAACCGGACGGCATCATGTTATCGAACGGCCCCGGAGATCCCAAGACCTGCACCGATATCATTGCCAACGTGAAGAAACTCTATGACAGCGGTCTCCCGATTTTTGCCATCTGCCTGGGCCATCAGCTCATGGCACTTGCAACCGGCGGCGACACCTATAAGATGAAGTACGGCCACCGGGGAGGCAACCATCCGGTCAGAGATGAAGAGACCGGCAGGGTCTATATTTCTTCCCAGAACCACGGCTATGCCGTCGATCCGAAGACGATTGATCCGGAAATTGCACTGCCTGCTTTCAGCAATGTCAATGACGGCACCAATGAAGGATTACGGTATCAAAAGAAACCGGTCTATACCGTTCAGTTCCATCCGGAAGCCTGCCCGGGACCTCAGGACAGCGGCTTCCTTTTCGACCGCTTTATTAAGATGATGAGAGGAGAAAAGAATGCCTAGAGATAACAGTATCAAGAAAGTCCTTGTCATCGGATCCGGCCCCATCGTCATCGGTCAGGCGGCGGAATTCGACTACGCAGGCACCCAGGCCTGCCGTTCCCTCCACGAAGAGGGCGTTGAGGTCTGCCTGGTCAATTCCAACCCGGCGACCATCATGACGGATAAGCAGATCGCAGACGAGGTTTATATCGAGCCTCTGACCGTGGAAACTCTGGAAGAGATCATTCGGAAAGAAAAGCCCGATTCCGTGCTTCCGACCCTGGGCGGCCAGGCCGGGCTGAACCTCGGCATGGAACTTTCGGACAACGGCTTCTTAAAAGAGCAGGGCGTCCGCCTGATCGGAACCAGCCGCGACACGATCTTCCGGGCGGAAGACCGTCAGGCCTTTAAGGACACCATGGAGAAGCTGGGTGAGCCTGTCGCTCCCTCCAAGGTCGTTCATAATATCGAAGACGGCGTTCGCTTCACCAATACCATCGGCTATCCGGTCGTTCTCCGTCCGGCCTATACCCTGGGCGGTTCGGGCGGAGGCATCGCTCACAACGAGACCGAGCTTCGCACCATCTTAGAGAATGGTCTTCGTTTGTCCCGTGTCCATGAAGTTCTGGTAGAGCGCTCTATCGCCGGCTGGAAGGAAATCGAGTATGAAGTCATGCGGGATTCCAGGGGCAACTGTATCACCGTCTGCAACATGGAAAATATAGACCCTGTCGGCGTTCACACCGGTGATTCGATCGTTGTGGCTCCCTCCCAGACCCTGGGCGACAAGGAGTACCAGATGCTTCGGTCCTCGGCCCTTCGGATCATTACAGAACTTGGTATCACCGGTGGCTGCAATGTGCAATATGCCTTGAATCCGGATTCTTTCGAATACTGCGTCATCGAAGTCAATCCAAGAGTTTCTCGTTCCTCTGCTCTGGCATCCAAGGCGACCGGTTATCCCATCGCCAAGGTTTCCGCCAAGATCGCCCTGGGCTACACGCTGGATGAGATCCCCAATGCCATCACGGGTAAGACCTATGCCAGCTTTGAACCCATGCTGGACTACTGTGTGGTGAAGATCCCCCGTCTGCCTTTTGATAAATTCATCACGGCGAAGAGGACATTGACCACTCAGATGAAGGCAACCGGCGAAGTCATGAGTATCTCCAATAATTTCGAAGGTGCCCTGATGAAGGCCATCCGGTCTCTGGAGCAGCATGTGGACAGCCTTCGAAGCTATGATTTCACCAAGCTTTCCATGGATCAGCTGGAGGACCAGCTTCGTGTCGTCGATGACCGGAGGATCTGGGTCATCGCAGAAGCTCTGCGCCGCCATGTTCCCAAGGAACATATTCATGCCCTGACCAAGATCGACCTCTGGTTTATTGATAAGATCGATATCCTGGTCGGCATGGAGTATCGCCTGGGATCCGAGCCTATGACAGAGGAGCTCCTTTCAGAGGCCAAACGGATGGAATTCCCGGACAAGGTCATCGGAGAACTTTCCGGCAGAAGCGAAGAGGAGATCCATGACCTGAGAAAGAAGTGGGGCATTCTGGCCGGCTTCAAGATGGTCGATACCTGTGCAGCTGAGTTTGAGGCCACAACGCCTTATTATTATTCCGTCTTCGGCTCGGAAAACGAAGCCATTGAGACCAATGACAAAAAGAAGATCCTGGTTTTAGGATCCGGTCCCATCCGGATCGGCCAGGGCATCGAGTTCGATTTCTGCAGCGTACACGCCACCTGGGCCTTCGCCCGGAGAGGTTATGAGACCATTATTATCAATAATAATCCGGAGACGGTTTCGACCGACTTTGATATTGCGGATAAGCTTTACTTCGAACCCCTGACGGCAGAAGATGTGCAGAATGTTGTCGATTTCGAGAAGCCGGATGCGGCGGTTGTCCAGTTTGGCGGACAGACTGCCATCAAGCTGACCCAGGATCTCTTGAAGATGGGTGTGCCCATCCTCGGGACCAAGGCAGAGGATGTCGATGCGGCGGAAGACCGGGAACTCTTCGATGAGATCCTGCAGAAGACCGGCATTCCCAGAGCTTCCGGCGGAACCGTCTATACGGCAGAGGAAGCAAAAGAAGTCGCTAACCGGGTCGGCTATCCGGTCCTGGTTCGTCCTTCTTATGTCCTGGGCGGTCAGGGCATGCAGATCGCATTCAATGACGCTGAGATCGAAGAATTCATCGGCATCATTAACCGGATCGCTCAGGATCATCCGATCCTGGTCGACAAATATCTGCAGGGAAAGGAAGTTGAGGTCGATGCGGTTTGCGACGGCAAGAATATCCTGATCCCCGGTATTATGGAGCATATCGAACGGACCGGTATTCATTCCGGCGATTCGATCTCTGTCTATCCGGCACCGACCATCGGTGATGATATTAAAAAGAAGATCGCCAGGGATACCGAGCTTCTGGCTCAGGCACTTCATGTCAAGGGCATGATCAATATCCAGTTCATTGTGATGGATGGAGAAGTTTATGTCATTGAGGTCAACCCGCGGTCTTCCCGTACCGTACCTTACATCAGTAAGGTGACCGGCATTCCGATCGTCGATTTGGCCGTTCAGGTCATGCTGGGAAAGACTATTCAGGATCTTGGCTACGAGCCGGGGCTCCAGCCGGAAGCGGACTATTTTGCAATCAAGATGCCGGTCTTCTCTTTCGAGAAACTGCGGGATGCAGAGATCGCCATGGGACCGGAAATGAAGTCCACAGGCGAGTGCCTGGGGATCTCCGGGAATTTCGAAGAAGCGCTATATAAGGCCTTCCTCGGAGCCGGGGTACGTTTGCCGAAATATAAGAAGATGATCATGACCATCAAGGATCAGGACAAAGCCGAAGCAGTCGGTGTCGCAAAGCGCTTTAAGAAGCTTGGCTATACCATCTATGCGACCCGGTCCACGGCCCGTTATCTGAATGAGCACGGGGTCGATGCCCTCTGGGTCAACAAGCTGGATCAGGAATCGCCGACCGTGATGGATCTGCTCTTAGGTCATAAGATCGACCTTGTCATTGATATCCCGACCCAGGGACACGGCGACAAGACCCGTGACGGTTTCAAGATTCGCCGAACCGCAATCGAGACCGGTGTCTACTGCATTACCGCTATCGATACAGCAAATGCTCTGGCCCGCGCCCTGGAAACTGCCATTGATCAGAGAACCTTAAGCACGATCGATATTGCTAAGGTACAGACGAGAGGAAAGTAGTTTATTCATTGGCTTATTCATTGGCTTCTTTGATAAAGACGTGATCCTGGTTGATCGCCTCGGGGGACAGGAAATAGGTATCCCGCATCTTTCCCGAGGTGATCGTTCCGCCACTGTAGCGATTCCCGCAGTCCCAGGTGACATCCAGGGGATAGTAGATGCCATCGATTTGAACCAGATTCCAGGCATGGTTGACCCGGTGGAGCGTATTGTCCTGGGAACTGTTGACACCAATGCCATTCACCTGCAGGCACGTAATGCCCATGGCATTTAGAATATCAGCCGTCCAGCGGGCGTAATTCTCACAGATCCCCCGCCGGCTCTCCCAGGAAGCTTTGTCATCGTCGATGAAATTTTCCTGGGTGGGTGAGGCTGCCAGGTCCTCATCATAGGAGAAATTCTGACAGATATAGTCATGAATTGCTCGCACCCTGTCCGTGGCAGACCTGTTCGTGGCACCGGCCTGAGACAGGATCTCATTGCCAACTTCCCGGAAATAATCCTTATGCTCGGATCGCATGGCATCCGGATCAGACGGAATTCCCTGATTGACAGCGGAGAAGTCCATGAACTGATAGCCCTGGCCTGTGAAGATGACAGGCGGCACTGTGATAAGATCCCTGTCACCGGGCAGATAGATCACATATTGGTTTAAAATGACGCCGGGCGAAGTAAGTTTTATCTGATTACTTCCCTGGCCAACGGTGATCGAACCATTATTATTTGCTTCCGAAACGGAATGGATTTCACATCTTTTTGCAGAGGCAGAGGAGTGGCTGGCGGATGTAACGGACAGGATATCTCCGGAGATGGTGAGCTCGGCCTCACCGGCAGAAGACTCCACGACGGTCTGACTTTTTCCTGAGAGATAGGAGAGGAGATCATAATCCGTCTGCATAACTTGATTCCGCCGGGCATTTTTCTCCAGCATGACCTGGCCCAGAGAGGAAAGGGATTGGACCGTTTCCTTCGTCTGCTGATCGACCAGGAGCTTTTCGGACAGGCTGCTGCCGGTTTTCTGAAGCAGGGCCTGGACATTCTGAGGCAGGATCAGATAGATCTGCCGGGAAAAATTGGAAACAGAGCCATAATGACCATGGATCAGAAGGATCAGGGCCAGAATGACGATAAGTAATTTGAAACTGTGATGTCTTTTATGTCTTTTCATGGAATTAACTCTCTTTGAGATTGACTTTCCTGCCGCAAATGGTTTGAAATTGGAAGCCTGTTAAAATTGGAAGCCTCTTGAAATTGAAAGCCTGCCATGGACAGGCTAGGGATGACAGGCTAGCCAAAATAAAGCCTGCCATGGACAGACAGGCTAGCCAAAATATAGCATAAAAGAAGCGAAGACTCCAGCAGATTCTGGCAAGGGCAGAATCAGAGATGGCAGGATTTGCCAAAAAACTTTAAAAAAGTAGTTGACACGCCTCGGCGGTTTTAGTATTATAAATTTCAGCTGTTGATTCGAAATATTTTCAGCTTATGGAATCTTAGCTCAGCTGGGAGAGCATCTGCCTTACAAGCAGAGGGTCATAGGTTCGAGCCCTATAGGTTCCACTAAGGATGAGATTCCTCATGGAATCCATTCATTATATTACATTGCCGAGAGGCATGTAATGTTTGGCGAAGTAGCTCAGCTGGCTAGAGCACGCGGTTCATACCCGCGGTGTCGAGAGTTCAAGTCTCCCCTTCGCTACTTGCAGAATAATCTGCATTGGATTTTGAAAATATCATAATCCAAATGAAAATGGGATCTTAGCTCAGCTGGGAGAGCATCTGCCTTACAAGCAGAGGGTCATAGGTTCGAGCCCTATAGGTCCCATTCTTTATGTCTATAAGACATAAAGTACATATGGCGAAGTAGCTCAGCTGGCTAGAGCACGCGGTTCATACCCGCGGTGTCGAGAGTTCAAGTCTCCCCTTCGCTAGCGTAGACATCACTCAGAAAGAGTGATGTCTTTTTTTTGCCTTCAAATAATGCTATGATATGAAAAATACTATGATATGAAAAATGCTATGATATGAAAAACACTATGATATGAATAACTGATTCATTCTATAAAGAGGAACCCTATGAAGAACAAAAAACTGGGAGAGATGCTGATCGACGCAGGTATTCTGCAGCCGGAAGAACTGGACCGCGCACTGCAGGACCAGAAGACCTCCGGCAAAAGACTCGGTCAGGTTTTGATCGACAACCACTATATCACAGAAGAAGACCTGGTCACCACATTAAAGAACCAGCTCGGTATCGGTTTTGAGGATCTGAACACCACCAAATTCGACCCTTCCGTTGCCAAACTTGTGCCCAAGGCCGTCGCTGTCAAGAACCGGGTCGTACCGGTCCGCATGGATCATGACAAGCTCGTTCTTGCCATGGAAGACCCCATGAACTTCAACGCGACCGAGGAAGTGCGTAAAATCACCCGCCGCCGGATCATCCCGGTCATCGCCTACTCCACAGCCATCACCCGTGCCCTGACCGCCCTCTACGAGAATGAGGGCGCCAACCTCGCTATCCAGGAGATGCAGGAAGAAAGGAATGTTACACTGGGGGAGATCGCTCAGCAGGCGGAGGCGAATGACACCGACCTGAATGCTCCGACCGTCAAGCTTGTAAATTCCATCCTCGAACGAGGCGTCGGCGACCGGGCATCCGACATCCATATCGAGCCCCGCGCCAGCCAGATGGTTGTCCGCATCCGTGTCGATGGCCAGATGAGAGAGATTCTGACCATTCCAAAGGACCTGCAGAATGCCGTCATTTCCCGGCTCAAGGTCATGTCCGATATGAATATCACCGAGCACCGGATCCCCCAGGACGGCCGTGCCGTCTACCGTTCCTCCAATGGGGAAAAGGTAGACCTCCGTCTCAGTTCCCTGCCTACGATTTTCGGAGAAAAAATCGTCATACGAATTCTCTGGCGGGACGAATCCAGACTCAACCGGGAAGGCATCGGCATTACCGAAAGAGATAATGCCAAGTTTGACCGGATTTTAAAGAACTCCTCCGGCATGATCCTGATTGTCGGCCCCACCGGATCCGGAAAGACTTCCACCCTCTATACCATGATCCGAGAATTGAACAAGCCTGAGGTCAATATGATCTCCCTGGAAGACCCGGTCGAGTTCCAGATGGATGGCGTCACTCAGGTCGCCATCAATGAAAAAGTCGGCTTGACCTTCGCATCCGCCCTTCGTGCCTGCCTGCGACAGGACCCCGATATCATCTGTGTCGGAGAGATTCGAGACGGCGAGACCGCTGAGATTGCCCTTCGGGCCGCTATGACCGGACATCTGGTCCTGTCCACCATCCATACCGAGGATGCGGTATCCGCAATCGACCGTCTGAAAGACCTGGGCATGGAGCCTTATCTGATTGCCGGCTCCATTCGAGGCATTATTTCCCAGCGCCTGGTTCGGACGATTTGTCCCAACTGCCGCGAAGAGATCCAGCCGGATCCATATCTCGTGGATCTGGCAGGGATCAAACATCCGGAGACCATGCATTTCTATAAAGGGGCAGGCTGCCCTCAGTGCAACAAGGGTTACCGCGGCCGAATCGGTGTTTTCGAGATCTTGACCATGGATTCCGACATCCGAGACGCCATCGCATCCGGAGCCAATGGAACCGAACTTCGGAAAAAGATTACAGCTGCCGGTGACTTTACTTCCATGATGACCAATGCCATCGGACTGGTCAATGAAGGCCGAACCACACTGGATGAAGTCATCCGAACCGTAGCAACCATTGATTAATGTAATAATGTAATAAAGACAGGTGGATCAGACGATATGAAATCAATCGAAGAACTCATCCGCACAGGAAAAGCCGCCGGCGCAAGCGACGTCCACATCGCGGCTAATGTCCCGGTCAAGTACCGGATCGATGGCCAGCTGACCAATCTGGATCCCGATATCATAAGCCCCGACGACTGCGAAAACTATGCAAAAGAACTGTCCGGAAGAAATTATGACAAGATCAGGGACATCGGCGAGTGGGACGGATCCGATACCATAGCAGGAGAGCGGATCCGTATCAACGCCTTCCGCGCAGCCGGCCATGTCTCCCTGGCCCTTCGAATCCTGGCTGACCATATCCCGGAGCTCGACAGCCTGGGACTTCCGCCCGTAGTCAGTAAATTCTCAGCTTGGGAAAAGGGCATTGTCTTAGTCACCGGCGAGACCGGATCCGGTAAGTCCACAACCCTTGCTGCGATTTTAAACCAGATCAACCACAGCAGGAGAGAGCATATCATTACTCTCGAAGACCCGATCGAGTATGTCTACCAGCCCGACCTCTGTCTCATCAATCAGCGGGAGATCGGCACAGACACCGAGAGTTACGCCAACGGTCTCCGCGCCATCCTCCGGGAAGATCCGGACGTCATCCTGATTGGTGAGATGCGGGATACCGAGACCATGGAAACAGCCATGACCGCAGCTGAAACCGGCCATCTTGTTTTCGCAACACTCCATACCAATTCCGCCGTCGACTCGGTCGACCGAATCGTCGGCTCCTTCCCGGCAGACAAGCAGCCCCAGATCCGGATGCAGCTTTCGACCACCTTAAAAGCAGTCCTTTCCCAGCAGCTCCTTGTCAAAAAGGGCGGCAAAGGCCGTGTCTGCGCCTGCGAAGCCATGATCGTAAACCAGGCCATCAAGAACCAGATCCGCGAAGGCAACACTCCGCAGATGCAGTCCTCCCTCCTGTCATCCGCCGACATCGGAAGCCTGACCATGGATAACTGTCTGATCAACCAGGTAAGACAAAATCTGATCGATCCGGAGACCGCCATTGCCGCAGCCTTTGATCCGGATTTTGTTGAGAGAAATGTAGGCCATCCCGTTACTTCGCATGTCATGCCTCAAACATCCGTGAAGAGGAGATTTATATGAATACTTACCGCTACACCGGTCTGTCCGAAGGCGGAGCCAAGATTTCAGGCGTCATAGATGCCGTTGACGAATTCGCCGCCGTAAGTCAGATCAAACCAACCTGTCCGGTCATTACAAGTATCCGGGAAGTGAAGGAAGCCAGCGGACCCTTCGCCTTCCTCTTTACTGATATCGGCGGAAAGAAAATGAACCAGAAAGCACTGTCTGTCATGTGCTCTCAGTTCTCCATTATCTTATCCTCCGGTGTCCCCATTGACGATGCCATGCGGCTGGTTTCCACTCAGACCGAGGACAAAGTCTTGAAGAAGATTCTTATGCGGTCTGCGGAAGACATCAGCCATGGAAGCTCCGTCGCCGATGCCTTTGTGAAAAACGGTGCCAATCTGCCCCAGCTCTTTATCGAGACCGTCCGGGCAGGAGAAGTCTCCGGTACCCTGGTCCATTCCTTTCAGACCATGGCAGAATACTATGAGAAAGCCTATAAGATGCGGCAGAAGATCCGGACCACCATGACCTATCCGATCTTCGTACTGATCATCGCTGTTGTTGTTCTGATCATCGTGATTGGATTCGTTATGCCGACCTTCACCCGGATCTTCGAAGGCTTGAATGCAAACCTTCCTGCGCCGACCGTTGTTTTGATCAATATCTCCCACTTCTTTGCCAAATGGTGGTGGGTCATGGCAGCTGTGATCGCAGGACTTCTGCTTGGCCTACATTTCTGGAAGAAATCAGAGAGCGGGAAAGAGAAGTGGGCACAGTTCGTTCTCCATGCGCCGGGCATCGGAAAAATCAATAACCTCCAGGCCTGTACGGAATTCTCGTCGACCATGTCAGCCCTTTTGAGCTCCGGCATGAGCGTGGCGGATTCGCTGGAAATCACTTCAAAATGCATGACCAATGAGTACCATAAGAGGAATGTATTCAGCATGGTCGAATTGATCCGGACCGGACATACCCTGGGTGAAGTCATGAAAAGCAAGGGCTATTTCCCGGACGTTTTGAATGAAATGACAACCGTCGGCGAAGAGACCGGTGAGCTGTCGAAAACGCTGAAAGTTATCGGCGACTACTACAGTAACGAGTACGACTATGCAACCCGGCAGGCTCTTGCAAAACTGGAACCCGCTCTTCTCATCTTTCTGGCGATCTTTGCCGGATTTATTGTTATCTCTCTGTATCTGCCGATGTTTACTATGTATAATAATATGTAATGAGGATCCGGAAATGAAAAAAAACTTAAAAGTGTAATTCATAGTAGCATTTTTTGTGAATCCGTATTATTATGTTATTAGGATTTATTATCAAAAAGGCTTCAGATTATCTGAACCGAAGGAGGAAAAAATATGTTGAAACTGATTCAAAAGAGAAACAATAAGAAAGGCTTTACCCTTGCTGAGTTGTTGATCGTCGTAGCAATCATTGCTGTGCTGGTAGCGATCTCGATTCCGATCTTTACATCGCAGCTTAGGAAGGCCAAAGTGTCAACTGATCTAGCCAATATTAGGGCTGCTAAAGCTGCTGCGGCATCGGAGTACTTAACATCGGATCAAACCGGAACAATTAGCTATAACTACGATGCAGCCAAAGGCGTAGTTTATCAGAGTACGGATTCCGCACATGGAGCAGCTACCATAGAAGCTTATGGTAAGACAACTGATCCAAAAACTGCCGATGGATTTGCATCAAATGATGATAAAACTCATGTAGGCAAGATTGTTCAAATTACTATTACAGGTGAAGATAAAAACAATGCAGAAACGACGTATAGCTGGACAGAGGGCAAACAATAAGTGATGCTCTTTTCGTAACGGCATTATTAATTTGCATATTGAAAGACAGAACTGTATTATTGCAAAAGCCTCCATCATGACGATGGAGGCTTTGTTTCCATTATTCATGTGTAAACCTAATTGCCATCAGTTAAAATGTAGCTGAATATTCAGTAACCGTACCATCTTTGTCCAGTATTACTGTCCACGTCTTGGCAGTTTTATCACCAAGAGCAGTGCTATTAACTTTGGTCTCTATTTTCCAAGTAGAAATATCGGTTGAAGTTTTTGTTTCAAGTCCAGGTGTGCCAGCTGTACTGTCTTTTGTAGCGGTTTCCTCATTATAGGAAATATCTTCATCAGGCGCTGCTGTGTCCGCATAATCAAGCATGTACTGCGTAGTAGCAACCGCATACGCAGCTCTAGCGTTTGCCTGTTTAGTTGCTAGCCTTGCTTTCTTTAGCCCGTCTTGTAAAGATCGGAATCGAGATGGCCATCAGAACACCCCTGAGGCATATATTCGTGTAACCTGCTCTGTACTATTACGCGCGCCGTTCCATCGCTTGTAATGACCCTGGACTATTGCGCAGAATGAGGCCATTTTCCGCAGATTTCGGAACCTGCGTGCGTAATATAAGAATGCGGTTCATCATCCCATAGGGAGACGACTAGGATGGACCACCTGACCTGCAATTTACAACATGCACATTTACGCGTAATAAGGTCGTTTTCCGCAATTTTAAGAACCTGTGGGCGAGAGGGAGTGATGCTCTATGAAAAAGAATAAGAAGGGTTTTACATTAGCGGAGCTACTGATCGTTGTTGCCATAATCGGAGTACTCGTGGCGATATCCATCCCAATCTTCAATAATCAGCTTCGGAAGGCTCGACTTGCAACCAATCAGGCAAACGCAAGAGCAGCTTATGCGGCATGGGTGGCCATGTTTTTTGATCAAGGGATGCCTGTGAGAGCAGATAGTACATATTATAGATATGATGCAACGACTGGCAAAATCCAATACTATGGTCCGACCCGAGCCAGAAATTTTGGCGCTACAGTCTGTACTACAGAAATATCGCATCCAAATACAGATATTTCGTCTTGGAATACAACAACAAAAGTCGGTGTTTATTATGATTTAGGATCAAGAGTTTGCAAGTATTGGCAGATACAAGTTAAGAATGGGAAAGTAATCGCATATTATGCGTATACAACACCTGAATGAAACTTTTAAAAGCAAATTATAAAGGAGTATCGGTATGAAGCACAGAGCCAGAAAACAGAATAAAGGCTTCACCATTGCTGAGCTCCTCATCGTGGTCGCCATCATTGCTGTCCTTGTCGCAATATCCATCCCGATCTTTACCTCCCAGCTTAGAAAAGCGAGAGTTGCAGTAAACCAGGCAAATGCGAGAGCGGGAGAGGCCGCGGCGTATGCTGCATATCTCGAGGATCCTTCTTTCTATATCATTGCGTATGATATACGCTCTGGCAAGGTTGCAAAATCGAAAAGTACTAATAATGTACAGATAACGACAGAGTTACATATTAATGGCACTTATAGTCCTGAATATAATATAGTTCCCACTGATATTTCGTTATGGAATGTCAATACTGCTTTGGAGCAAAATGACGATTATAAGTTTGGAGATTATTATTTCTACCGCTACATTTATACATTCGATAATAATGGATCCATTACAAAGATCCAGGCGAACGATAACTACAAATCGAACCCATCGGATCCATACTGTTAGAATAAATCCGGTGATACAGTACTGATCTATATCAAACGGAAGGAGTGATGCCCAATGAACAAGAATAAGAAGGGCTTTACATTAGCGGAGCTCCTGATCGTGGTTGCCATCATTGGAGTACTTGTTGCAATATCCATCCCGATCTTTACCGCCCAGCTAAAGAAAGCTAGACTTGCCACAAACAAGGCAAACGCGAGATCTGCTTTATCTGCAGCGATGGCTGAGTTCATTGATGCACCGGAGGACGCTAAGGAAAAGACGATAGCGAACAAGTCACTACATATGTACTTCAGGTACGATACCGCAACAGGGAAATGTGCTTATCTGGGAGTCAGTGACACGAGCCCATTTAAGGGAACGGTTTATAATAGCTTTGCAAACATAGGGTATAAACCTGACAATAATGGCCTAGGTATAAGTGATGTTTCAAAATGGGATGAGAATACAACAAGCCAAGTAAAATATGATGCGAAACAACATCCTAATACCGTCCTCACCGACCGAACTTACCGTTATTGGGATGTTGCCATGCAGGGAGATGGAACTTTCCTAGCAATCGTATGCTTGTGGTAATGAAAGGCAGGCGTTTGTAGATGAAGGAAAAACAGAATAATAAAGGCTTCACCCTTGCGGAGCTCCTGATCGTGGTTGCCATCATTGCTGTTCTTGTCGCAATATCCATCCCGATCTTCCATGCTCAGCTTAGGAAAGCAAGACTTGCTACGAATCAAGCAAATGCAAGAGCCGCGTTTTCTGCTGCAGAAGCGACATATCTGGATTACGTCGCGAGGCATGGAAGCGTTCCAAAAAATACAGATTCAGGCGATGATGCTGTTACATACACGTATTTTCCGGCAGCTGGGAAGGGAATTTTAAATTTCAAAATTTGTAATGGTCAGTGGATTCAGGGCAATGTAAATGAACCAGACTATATAAAGGTTTCCACAAATATTGACATATCCAGTTGGACGGTAGATACGATTCTCAGCGATGTTAATGTGATCGGTGATAAAGTTGAGACGATCTGGACAATTCATATGGACCCATCAAATGGACAGATCAAAGGATACTATTGTGCTGGTGCTAGACCTGGTGCGTATGGCTACGACGACTATAAAAGTATTGTAAATACATTATCCAGTGGAGGAGACATATCAAAGTGGCAACAAGAGAATACACGATGAGAGATAGATGAAGAAAGGTTACAAGGACCTAACACTCCTTGGTCTATTTATCGTGACAGACATCAATTTGAGCGCTTGTCGTCACCAGTATTTCAATGATCAGTTTAGGGAAGAAAGAATGAAAATAGGGGGAAGCAAGATTATAGAAGCAAGATTATAGCAAGATAGCGACCGGAGGTGAACACAACATGAGAAGAGAAGACAACAAGGGATTCACTCTTGCGGAACTTTTAATCGTAGTAGCAATAATTGGAGTGCTCGTTGCAATATCCATCCCGATCTTCAGTAAGCAGCTGGAGAAGGCAAGGGACGCAACATCGGTGGCAAATATCAGGAGTGCATATGCTGAGGCGATGACAGCAGCCATAGATTATAACGGAAAAAAGCTTTCTGCGAATAGAATCACGGAAACATCCAATGGCATAACTATGGATCTAATTGGGACGAATGGCGTTGTGACGGCGGTAGTGGTCCATGCGGTCTATCTGCATAGCAAGTCTGCAAATAACTGGAGTGGAATGGCTAGCAACCTTCCCTTTTATAATCTGCTTTCGTCCAAATCTAACTATGAACCCGATTCAGCCAATCATGCTGACTTAGGCAATTACGATGGATACTATAATATATATTTTTATTTATACTCAAAGGACCTAAGCGGACAGTTAACAGGTGTTTACATCGATAAGCAAAAGCGAGATGCTAAAGGAAATACTGTGAAGTAACCATAAACACAATGCTTATCAGATTAAATATATAAAGGAAGTACACGATAATGAATTTAGAAGATTTCACAGATAAAGAACAGAAACAAATCGACGCTGGCCTTTCCACCGCTGAGATCAGTAATAAAGAGGCCGCTGATAAGATTCTTGCCCTCGTCCCACAGGAGTGGATCAAGAAGATCCCTTTCTTCGTGAGAAAGCACGCAACGACGAAAACCATCGAGCGGATCGCCAATCAGTATCCTGAGCTGTATGCAGTCGCAAAGAACCCGGGAGAACTGCCGGAAAAAGAGCGTGAAGAGCTTCGAACGATCATCACGGATATCTTCAAAGAGAAGATGAACAAGCACAATATCAAGTAATAATTCTGATTGTAACCCGGACTGCATACGCATATGGAGGACACTTATGATTTCTGCTCAAATGAATGGCTTCCATGTTCGTTCCTTCGATGCCTTAACGACGCATGAGCTTTATGAAATACTAAGAGCCAGGGCTGATGTGTTTGTGGGAGAAGAGAAGATCCTTTATCCGGATGCGGATGGACTTGATTACAACAGCCTTCACGTGTTTAGTACCGATTCCACGGGCTTTGTCACAGCATACCTGCGGATGTTCTCGAAGGAAGATGAGCCGGGAACGGTTCAGATGGGACGAGTGCTGACAAGGGTCCATGGAACAGGAGCCGGAAGGAAACTTTTGAATGCCGGGATCCAGGCGGCAAGGGAATGCCTGGATGCAAGAGAAATATACGTCGAGTCGCAGAAGCATGCAGAAGGGTTTTATGCGAAGGCAGGCTTTAAGGCGACTTCTGAGGATTTTATTGAGGCAGGAATCCCACATGTTCAGATGCGCCTTATGTTTTAATGATTGGATTGCTTGCCCTTCTATCCGAGAAGATGAGCAGGGACAACGTAAACCACGACATAAACGTCAGCGTCAGCAGCAATATAAACCACGTCATAAGCACCAACGTCAGCAACAACATAAACCACGACAAAAGGACCAAGGTCAGCTATAATATAGAAAACAACATTAACTAAACATTAAATATGACGCCTCTTGTTCAGCACGATATCACTATTGAGGTTTGAACTATGAATAAACGCCTCCTCGAGAAAACTGTACGCTGGATCCTGTACGTGATGCTGATGGTCACGGTTTTGACTGCCCTTATTGCGCTTGTTGACAAGAGGACCGGTTCAGAGACAACAGCGGCAGATGCACCAGTCTCAGAAGCCCCTGTCGGATCTTTTGAAAGCACTGCCTTTAATGAAGGCTGGGTGATGACGGAAGGTGGGAAGGACAGGACAATCACTCTTCCCTATCGGGAAGCCTCCATACACTCCAAAGAGCTGACGATCAGAAATACCTTGCCTTCCGATCTCAAGGATGGTATGAGCCTCATCACATTCTCCTCTATGGCGGACATCTACATTCGGATCAATGGAGTGCTCCGGGAATCCTATTCCTCGGAGACCATGAAGAATATGCCCTATTTCATTCCGAGCGCCTACAACGTCGTTGAACTCACGAGAGAAGACGCAGGAAAGGAGATCTCGATCACGGTTGTGCCAAAGGCAAGTATCAACCTGAATGAGGTCTACTTTGGCTATGGCAATAATGTGTGGTTCAGAATCGTAAGAAATAATGTGGCGAAGATCGCCATCGCATTTGTGGTGATCATTCTCGGCATTATTCTGGCGATAACATCTAGAATCATGCAGCGCATATCGGCAAGCGCCGAGGCGGGCTTCTTCCTTGGCCTCTTCATGGTCGATTTCGCAACATGGATTTTCAGCGAGTCGGAACTTCGTCAGCTGATATTTCAAAGACCTTCCATGTCCCAGTATTTTGCATACTGGGCAATGGAACTGTTTGCTCCGCTTGCTGCCACTTATTTCGATGCGGTTCAGCACAAAAGACATCATAGGGCCTATTCCATCATTATCACGCTGTCTACGCTGCAGATTATTGTCAACGTAGTGCTGCATTTCACAGGCTTACTTGAGTTTTACCAAACAATGGCTGCATCGCATGTGTGGCTTGCCATTGGAATTATTCTGACCGCTGTCAATGTGATCCGGGATATACAAAGCGGTATGATACGGCAATACCTCGCAACGGCAATAGGGATGATCCTCCTTCTGTTCACGGGTGTCTTTGAGCTTGTGCTCTTCTACAGAGTACGTTTCTACAGCTTAGGGGTCGTTTCCAGCCTGGGACTCATTTTCCTCGCGGCAGCGACTCTGGTTCAGAACCTGATGGATCAGATCCGCATTGCCAGACAGCGGGAGGAGAAGCACAGCCGAATGGTCATCAATATGATTGAAAGTATCGCGGTGGCAATCGACGCAAAGGACGAGTACACGGGAGGTCATTCGGAGAGAGTGGGCTATTATGCTGCGATCCTTGCAAAAAACATGGCGGCAGACTGGGGCTTTACTGACGAGGATATTCGGAGAATACACTACATAGGCCTGATGCACGATATTGGGAAAATGGGCGTTGCAGATTCGGTTCTCAACAAACAGGGACGCCTCAATGATGACGAGTACAGCCTCATGAAGAAGCACGCAGAGGTTGGCTCAGAGATTCTCTCCGGAATGGACATGGATATTCCGGGATTAAGCGACGGTATCCGCCACCATCACGAGAGATATGATGGGACTGGCTATCCGGATGGACTGTCGGGGAGTGAGATTCCGCTTGTTGCCAGGATTCTCTGTCTGGCTGACAGCTATGATGCCATGACTTCTGATCGGGTTTACAGAAGACGCCTGTCTGACCAGGATGTGCGCAAGGAGTTTGTACGCTCGAGTGGAAGCCAATTTGATCCGGCGATCACGAAGATCTTCATCGATCTTCTCGACAGCGGCATCATTCATCCGGTAACGATACAGGGCATGGCGGCGAAGAGGGACGGAAGTCTATTAAAGTCTGCTTTCCTTGAAAAACGTATGCTGGAGCTCACAGAAACAGGAACACACATCGATCATCCTGACTATATCCGCATGATCAGCTTCCTCATAAAGCTGGATGAAAAGAGAAACAGGAATGTGGATATATTCCTGCTCACTTTCAAGGAGAAAGCCGGATTGAGCGAGATAAAGTCAAGGCTATCCATGAAGGATCTCTGCATCGCCCTCGATGATAGATTTGCCATTGTCACCCTGTCTGGAAAAACGCCTGAATATGTGAGTCAATTTGAAGAGTTCCTTCAACATCTGGAGAAAGTGAATGTAGAGCGGATCTGAATATGGACATATTCGCATATCGCGGCATTCGAGAGATTCGGCAATTCCAAATGGTCGTATCTTTGCAGAAAGCATGGCTGACCGTTTTTTCATAGTATGGAGGTTAACAGATGGAAAAAGAAGCAAACTGGCCGGGACCAGAGGGACTTATTCCGGCACTGCCAAAAGATGCATCGAACGCAAGCTGGCACACAAGGCATTTTTTGGATGAAATTCTCATAGAAGAGCGCATTATCGGAACGCATACGGCAGATATCTCGATGATGCTTTGGGGGCGGAAATTTACATCTCCGATCATGATGCCGGCATTTTCGCATTTAAACAAGGCAGGGCTCGATCACCGGCCAATGGAAGAGTATGCGCAGGCGGCAAAGGATCTGGGACTCGTCAACTGGGTCGGCATGGAGTCCGACGCGGATTATGCGGACATTGCCGCAGTCGGCGCTGATACCATTCGCATCATCAAGCCTTTTGCCGATCATGAAAAGATCAGGAGGCAGATGGCCTTCGCGGTGAAACATAAGGCATTTGCGGTTGGCATTGATATCGATCACAGCATCGGAAATGATGGAAATGTAGATGTGGTCGATGGCGAAAAAATGGGCACACTGACGGATCAGGATATGGAAGGATTTGCAGAGACTGCACATAAACTGGGAGTTCCGTTTGTTGCCAAGGGAGTCCTCAGCGTAAAGGATGCCGCCATCTGTGAGAAGGCAGGCGTGGATGCAATCGTAGTCAGTCATCATCACGGCAGACTGCCATTTGCCGTACCGCCGGCGATGATACTTCCTGATATCAGGAAAGTCTCAGGGAAAATGAAGATTTTCGCGGACTGTTCCGTGGATGATGGAAGAGATGCATACAAACTCATGGCGCTGGGAGCTGATGCTGTTTCGACCGGGCGAGCCATCCTGCCGGGGCTGTTGAAAAACGGGACACCGGCTGTGAAGGAAAAGCTGCAGCAGATGAACAGACAGTTGAAAGAGCTGATGGGGTATACCGGTGTGGCAGCGCTGGGTGAATTTGATCCAACGGTCCTCTGGTACCACGGAAGACACCTTCTTGCATGATTGTGAGCAGGACAACGTAAAGCACGATATAAACGCCAAAGTCAGCACCAACATAAACCAAGACAAAAGGATCAACATCAGCTATAATATAGAACACAACATCAACCAAAACATCAAATAATGGATGCCGTATCACAATACTGAATGAGCGGTGCAGAGACTATACCTGTCCCAATGACTTCGATGAGACCCGGAATAAACGGACAATCCAGCCCGCTTGCTTCGGGATTTCAGTAATCATAGGAGGTGTGATCCCATGAGGACAAAGAACAAAAAAGGCTTCACACTGGCGGAACTTTTGATCGTTGTTGCCATAATCGGAGTACTTGTCGCGATATCCATTCCGATCTTTAATAGTCAGCTGGAGAAGAGCAGAGTTGCCACGGATCAGGCAAATGTGAGATCCGCCAAGGCTGCTGCGGCAGCGGAATATATGAGCAATGGAGAGAGTGGCTCTGTATCCTATGTGTACAATGATGGCTCCGTGACGAAGATAGATCTAACAAATACGATGAATTTGGACAAAAAGGTATCGGAGTCCGGATATGGGAAATCTACAAAAGAAGATGCGGATGGTTCCATCACCGGAGCAACCGGGATGCCGAAGGATTCCGTGATTGAGGTGACTATTGACGGTTCTGACATTACTGCCCAGTGGATTCAAGGATTGCTGTCCTATGATTCCTCTACGAAGACACTGACATTTTCGGAAAAGAATCTAAGCAACAAGTTGATCGGGGATGAACTTAAGCGACTCGGTGTTTCAGCGGACGAAATAAAGCAGATTGTTGCGCCGGAAGGATCGAGAATAGAAGACAATACGAAGAATCTGTTCAGGGGTTTTACAAATTTGCAAAAGGTGGATCTTTCCAAAGCGGTGCTGGAGCATTCGAGCTTTGCTATGTATGCCAATATGCCTGATTCGGTAAATGAAATTGTTTTGCCAAAGCTATCGAATGGAGGATATGATATTCAAGGAAAATGGTACACGGCAGATGGAACTTGGAATCCTTCAAAGTATTACGATAAGGGAAACGGGACTAGAATTTCTGCTAATCAAAGCGGACAGACGATTTATCGGAAGAATCCGAAAGGGTAATATGATAAAAGTAATGTTATGAAGAGGTAATCACAAATGAAGAAAAACAAGAATAAAGGTTTCACACTTGCGGAACTCCTCATTGTGGTCGCCATAATTGGAGTACTGGTTGCAATATCCATCCCGATCTTTACCTCACAGCTTGAAAAAGCCAGAGAAGCGACGGACGCGGCGAACATTCGATCACAGTATGCAGAGGTGATGGCAGAGGCAATAACCGATGGCGGTAATGTAAACGGCCAGGATAAGTTCGGTGCCGTGGAGCTCAAGCAGAAAAAGGATGGGTGGCAGAGCAGCGGGCTGAAGAAAAGCCTGGAGGGCACGTATCAGGAGATAGAGGGAGGCGATCCGAAAGCAGGCGGCACAGCATGGGTTGAGTATAAGGATGACAAGGTGATCCTTCACTATGGAGACGGAAGTGGAAACTCAGGTAGCGGAAGTACCGGTGGTGGAAACACTGGTGGAAGCACTGGTGGAAGTACTGGAGGAAGTGCCGGTGGCAGTACTGATGGAAATACTGGAGGTGGAAGTACTGCCGGAAACACTGGTGGAAGTTTAGGTGGTGGATCTGGTTCTTTAGCAAATCCAGATGATATAAACATGACTACAAACCTTCCTAATGTTTTTAATTCTTCGATAAATGATTGGGAGACAGTTGCTCTTAGAGATAGATATCCAGACAATTCACACTTTTGGTATAATATTGTGCCAGGAATGGTATATCGCTATAATGGGGTTATTTATTTTGGTGCCCGTAGTGAAGCGGTAGAATATGATCAGCCTTTGAAAGTTACTCCGGATAAAATATTAGGCTGGTATGCCATAGAAAAGCCTACTGGCAAGATTTGGAAACAGTCTGATTTCAATAACAAGAGACTAAAGGTTAATAGGGGGGATCTCTGCAAGGTTGGCGATGATTACTATGTTTACAATGATGGAGGAACTGAATCGTCTGGACCATTAACAAATGATGGCATATGGGTGAAAATCAACTTAAAACCTGAGGCAGAATAATATAACAGCCTCATATCCCGGATCCCCGTCATCCTTTTGACTCCGAAATCCCGGACTACTGCCCGATACTGGGGTCTGGCATCATTTATCTGCCTCCTTTGCCTTAGATGAAAACAACAATGTGAAAAACTACATGCTGATAACACTGGAAGCGGTCTATTATCCTCCGGACGGCGGAGAAACGTGGACACAGAAATAAAGGACACAGATATGGCGATGCGGGTTGAATGCCTGCATCGCTTTTTCGTTCTCATCGGATTACAAGTCTATCGGTCAACTTTTCATGACAGGACTGTAGAAGAAATGGTATTATAAAAATATCAGAAAACTGGTTAATATCATACTAAGGGCGGTAATAGTTTAGGCATGGAGCAAAGTTGGATTACTCTATGCCTCGTTTTTAGTGATGTAAACCATACAAGGAGGAGACAGTACGGCATGGACAATAAGAGCATCAAAAAGCTTGAATCAGACTTGTGGGAATCAGCAGACTTGCTTCGTGCAGGTTCGAAACTCACCTCGAATCAGTACTGTATGCCTGTGCTTGGCCTGATCTTTCTCAGATATGCATATTCACGCTTCAAAAGGGTTGAAGCAGAGATCCTAAAAGATCGTCCGATGCGGAATGGGCGAGTAATACCTGTAGAGGCGATTGATTTTGCAGAGAAGTCGGCGCTCTTTCTTCCTCGCGAGGCACAGTATGATTATCTCGTCAACCTTCCCGCGGACATCTCTGCGGCAACTCTAATCGATAAAAATGGGGATCCCATTACGTCCCTTGGTGCAGCCGTAAACAACGCAATGTCGCTTGTAGAAGATCAGAGCGAACAGTTAAAGGGCGTACTTCCAAAAGAATATACCATCTTTTCAGATGAGCTTCTCTCAGAGCTTCTCCGAATCTTCAATAACAATGCGCTGGATGATGTTGGCGGAGATGTTATTGGACGTATCTACGAATACTTCCTGAATAAGTTTGCAAAGAACGTTGCTCAGGACGACGGCGTTTTCTTTACGCCTAAATCACTTGTGAAAATGATCGTCAACATACTGGAACCGACATCCGGGATACTGCTGGAAAACATCCGACCGAAAATGATACAATTTAACATTTCCAGAATGTGCGCATGAAAAAAGGGTGCAAGGTCGAAAATAAGGGTGCAATGTAGATGTCGGGTTATAGCCCGATTTTTTTTGAGCCCAAATATTTTACAAATCACGCTGAAAGTATTTACATCTGGCAACAAGCGTGATATATTTAGAACAAATTTACAAGTAACTCCGAATGTAGATACAAAAGGAGACCTGAAATATGAAGATGGTATCTAAGTTCATACAGATAGAATTTGCTGATTCGAGCATCAAGGCAGCAGACTGTTTACGGGACATCCGCGATGCGACAGAAAGCGCATCTCTTAACCTGTACTCCAGATACAATGTTCAATTGGAAGTTCCGATGTTAATCGGAAACAATGTGGTCCTTGAGGTAAGGGTTCCCGTAGATATGGTTTCCAGTTTTGCAATTGGGAATCATTTAAGAGGTGTTTCTGCCTACCTCACTAAAAACTGTAACGGAAGATACAACAGTCACTTAGTTGGAAATCGCCTTCTGGTGTACACGGAAATTCCATCTCCTGAAGTAAAAACACAAGAAATGTCTACTGTTGATCGTCTAGAAGTGGTAAGAAAGGTCGCAAAACTTCTTGAGCGTTCAGATGAAGAAGCAATGGATTACATCAGTCAGATTCTATCCATTCTAAACGATGCAGGCCAATGAGGCATAAATATAGCAACCGCAAATAAGCAGCGGAGAAAGGATAGCAACATGGAAAATGGGATTGAAAACTTAACAATGGGAGCACCGGAATTAGCAAAGCATTCAACTGTAAATGTCAGTCTTACTGGTTGGCCAGCTGCTGTTGCCTTGATGAGCATTCCGGCAGCAGTAGTTGCTGTTTATGCTATCAAGGCATTTGCACATTGCTAAAGGAAGCGAAGCAATGAAGAAGATTACAAACAAGCAATATGAAGAATATCAGAAGTTGCTGGATGACACGAGGCATGGTCGTATGTTGACGCCAGATGGGCTGCGGCTCATTTGTTCCGCGTGCAATTATGATCCGACCGAGATCGGAAAGATAATGCTGGAGAATCTAGCCAATTTACAGGCCAAGGGTGCTGTCAGTATGCATCCCGGACAAGATGTAGATCCAGAAGCAGACAATAGTGAGGTCTGACGAAAAGAATACGTGAATTGCTGCAGAACGAATAAAAAACGTCACCTCCGGTTTTGTCGTAGGTGGCGCATTTTGTTCTATGGATATTTGGTTTCAGGCTTTGATTTCCATCCCGTTCTTGAAGTTTATCCGGATGTCATCTTTGCTGTAAACCGTGATGAAATCAACGAGGCTCTGGAATTGTACGGCGTCGAATGTTGTCACAAGGTCTTTTTGTTTGCCAAGCGTAGCCAGAAACTGCCGGATAGAAGAGCGGGCGAGTTCTTTTCTGCTGATTTCAGCTTCGGTGTCGGCGAGACTCTTTTTCGCTGCATTGAAGCGTTCTGTCAGGGTGTCATACCGCTTCTGGTATTCTGCCTGATTCTGCGGTTCCAGAGCGTTCTTCTTGATTTCCTTCTGCACCAGTTCAGCTGCGGTACTCATTTCGTCTTCATATTCTGTCCTTTTCCTTTCCAGTCCGGAAGTATCGTAAAGCGGTCCAGCGAGGATCTCGTTATAATCTGCCAGAATCGATTTCTTGTCGGCAAACAGCTTGTTGACTGCTGAGATGTATTTTCCCTTGAGTTCATCATCCGTGAGGACTGGCGTTTTGCATTTCTCACCGCCATCGTACTTATGATTACACTGCCAGATCGTCCGGCGGTATTTGTCATTGGAATGCCAGACCTTAGAGCCGTACCAGCTCCCGCACTGTCCGCATTTTACCTTGCCGGAGAAAACATGAACGCCACTGTAGCGGTTTCTACCGGGGCAGCGGCGCTTCAGTTCATCCTGGACCTGATCGAAGATCTCCGGATCAATGATTGCTTCGTGGTCCTTTTCGACATAGTACTGCGGGACCTCACCTTCATTGATTTTTGTTTTCTTGGTCAGGAAGTCGACGGTGAAGGACTTCTGCAAGAGTGCGTCACCCTTGTATTTTTCATTGGAGAGGATAGCCTTTACCGTTCCGGCATGCCATTTCTGCTTGCCACTTGGTGATGGAATATTCTCCTCCGTGAGCTTAGTGGCAATTCCGTAAGGTGTTGTGCCTTCCATAAACATCCGGTAGATCCGTTTTACAAGTTTGGCCTGTTCTTCATTGACTACCAGCTCGCCGTTAGGCCCTCGGTCGTATCCGAGGAAGCGTTTGAACGGCACGGTCACCTTTCCGTCGGCGAACCGTTTCCTCTGGCCCCAGGTGCAGTTCTCGGAAATGCTGCGGGATTCTTCCTGCGCGAGGCTTGACATGATTGTGATCAGAAGTTCTCCCTTACCGTCGAAGGTCCAGATATTCTCCTTCTCGAAATAACATTCGACGCTGTGCTCCTTCAGCTCACGGATGGTCGTAAGGCTGTCTACCGTGTTTCTTGCGAAGCGGCTGACGGACTTCGTGACGATCAGGTCGATCTTTCCGGCAAGGGCATCATCGATCATGGTGCGGAAGCCGATTCTCTTTTTCGTTCCGGTGCCGGAAATTCCCTCGTCTGTATAGACCTTGACGAATTCCCAGTCACTTCTCGATTTGATGTATTTCGTGTAGTAGTCGATCTGAGCTTCGTAGCTTGTGAACTGCTCATCATGATCGGTGGATACACGGGCATAGGCTGCGACACGGCGTTTCTTGTTCTCGCCAATCGGAGTGGCGGTAATAGGCGTCAGCGTCGCCGGGATGGTTTTTACTTTCCGCTGCTGTTCCAAAATTTCTCACTCCTTATCTGTTTCATCTTCCTGCTCATCTGAGCCTTATATTCCGGAGTCCATCTTTCCTTCATGAGCTGCCGCATGTGTTCTCTAGATTCTTCGCTGCGAGGCGTGAAGGTCTTTTCCGGAGGAGCGTATTGCGTAGTTTCGACCCGTCCGTCTTTAAAGTGAATTTCCAGAAGATCTTTGTCTTTCACATAGATCAGCGGAATCTGATTTTTGAAAAGATCCGCATCATATTCAGGAATTCCCATGACCTCGGCGATCTGCTTCTTCAGGACGTCCTCGCGTAATCCAATAGTTATGCAGCCTTTACCATGAGCTGAGCAGCGCCAGTAGTGCATTTTCGGCTTGTTCGGATTGGAAGCAGGCTGCGTGCAACGACGGAAATTACAGCCGCATGCAGTGCATTTGATTCTTCCGGAAAGCTCTGTTGTGCCTTTGGCGTAGGGATGCTCACGGCGCTTCTTTGAAGTCTCAGCCCGATATTCAGCTGTCCAACAGTCCTGATGGCCGGTATTCGGAGCAGGACGGGTGATCTTCGTTCCATCTTTTAAGAAGAATTGGAGCGTGTATTTCTCCGGCACTTCGATATGGTCAACCTTTTCAAGAAATACAGCCTCGTTAAATTCGGAAAGCCCAAGCACTTCACAGCAGGCTTTCTCGAGCGCCTTCTGGCTGATTGTGCCACCGACCGGGCACTTCTTATCGGGTTCCTGTTTTTTCTTCTTGCTGCCGCAATTCCAGTATTCCTGAGGGTGACCGTTCTTGTTGCGATGGTTGTGCATGTAGCTGAATCCACAGTATGGGCATTTTATTTTTCCAGTGAAGCAGCAGGTGTTCAAGCTCTTGTTCGCCAGAGCTCCGAGTTCCCGTCGCCGTTCCATCTCGTCCTGCACATATTTCCATGTGTCGTAGTCGATGATGGCTTCATGCGTGTTTTCAATGTAATACTGTGGAAGCTGTCCTTTGTTTTTTCGGCGTTTTTTCGTGATTGGATCCTCTACGAATTCCTTCTGCAGAAGAGTGTTACCCGTATAGGTAATATTGTTAAGGATGTGCTTTAGCTGGGAGTCTCGCATGACGTTTCCGTTCACGGAACGAATACCTTCCGCTTCAAGCTCGCGTTCTGTTTCAAGTCGGGACTTTCCGTCAAGAAAATTCTGAAAAATGCGTTTGACTACTGCGGCTTCTTCCGGGACAATCTCCAGATGATTTCCCACCCATTTATATCCGAGAATGGGCGGCTTTGCAGTCGGGATGCCTTGTTCCATCCGCTTTTTCACGCTCCACTTTTCATTCTCAGATATGGAACGCGACTCTTCCTGCGCGAAGGAAGCGAGCAGCGTGAGCATCAGTTCTCCGTCATCACTGAGGGAGCGGATGTTTTCCTTTTCAAACCGGACTTCCACGCCAATGTCTTTCAGGTGCCGGACCGTTTTCAGAAGGTCAACGGTGTTTCTCGCGAACCGACTGATGCTTTTCGTCAGTACAATGTCGATCTTTCCGGCGTCACAGTCTGCAATAAGACGCATGAACTCCGGGCGCTTTTCCGCCTTTGTCCCGCTGATGCCCTCGTCGGCGTAGATCCCGGCGAACTCCCACTGTGGATTGCTCTGGATCAGTTCGCTGTAACGGGATACCTGCGCCGAGAGGGAATGGTGCAGCCGTTCTGTTTCCATGGATACACGGCAGTAGGCAGCGACCTTTTTCCGCTCCGGCAGGACCGGTTTCATCTTTTTGATTTCTGTAATTTTCTTCATGAAATCAGCTCCTTTCCGTGTCTATTCATCACTCAGACCCGCCGATGGTATCAAGCGTTATCTGAGAATAAAGTGCCGAAAACAGGGCGGTATTTGCGGAGCAGGATTGTATCAATTTCGTCGTATTCCTTCCGGGTGATGATGCCGGATTTCAGCATGGATTTTGCTGCCGACAGGCTCGCCTGGTAGTGGCGCTCGGCTTCGCATTTTTCTTTATTCACTGGTCAGCGCCTCCTTTGAATCTCGCTTTGATGTAGCATGCGTGAGAGCAGTATTTCCGGTGTGCGTTGCCATAGGCGGAAAAGGGTCTGCCGCAGCATGCGCAGGTGAAGTCATATACCGCTTTCCGATGCACCTGGTCCAGATGGCTGTTCCACCATTCCTGACGGCAGGCACTGCTGCAGAACCGGATATGTTTTCTTCCCGGAATCTGCCGGACAGGCTTTCCGCAGTTCGGGCAGAACTCAGCGGGTTCTTCAGCGGTTTTCTGCGCCGGGACACGCTTTCCGGCGAAGCCGTTTCTGCGGCAGTAAGACTTGACGGTATTCTTGGAAAGGGAGAGGGCTTCGGCAATCGCGTCATAGCTCATTCCCTGTTCTCTCATACGGAAGATACGGGTTTTCTGTTCATCTGTCATGATGAGCACCTCCTTCATGTCTTCCGTCCTCAAAAAGACGGGCAAAACGCACCCCTTCGGATTAAAAAGTGCGTCTGCCCGTCAGAAACGTCAGTCTTTCTTATAAAATTCGCATTCGTAGCCGTCCGCACGGAGCAGAAGGCCGGGTGCCCACGGAGGAGTTCTGCCCATCTGCTCGCAGACCGCGTCGACGGATACGTCCATGCCGCATTCGATGATCAGCTCATCGTGCACATGAGCGCAGATAAAGCAGTGGGAGAGCGTCCGCATGGCGTAGCAGAGAATGTCGCGGCTGATCGCCTGGGTAATGTTCTCCACGATCTTCGGACCGTATGATTCGATGCGTTCCCACTTCTTCGTGGATCCAATGCCCATGTATGTGATGGATTCGCCGCCATACTGATTCGGCTGGATCATCGGCTTCACGTAGGCCAGATCTCTGCCGGAAGGAAGATGGATAAAGAGCAGCTGGCTTTTGTAGAAGAACCGGATTCCTCTGACTTCCCGGGTTCCCTTTGTCCGGATGACCTCCTTCACAGCACGGTCGACGTCCCACCAGAACTTTGTAATATGCGGATTGGCGGCACGCCATGCGTCCACAATCGGCTGAAGTTCCTCTTCCTGCAGTCCCATGTCGAGCGCTCCCATCGCCTTCAGAGCGCCGACGGAGCCGCCATAGCCGCAGGCGAGAACCGCGATCTTACCTTTCTGCCGGAGCTCACCGTTGATGCCGTGTTTGACGACCGGCTTATGGAACATCGCTGATGCCGTAGCACAATAGATATCTTCTCCTCTGGCAAAGGAGTCCATCGTATGCTGTTCACCAGAGAGATAAGCCAGGACTCTTGCCTCGATGGAAGAGAAGTCGCTGACGATGAATTTCATGCCAGGACGGGGAATAAAAGCAGTCCTGATCAGCTCGGACAGAACGTTCGGAACAGAATCATAGAGAAGATCAAGAGAGTCATAGTCACCGTTTTTTACGAGGGCTCTTGCCTCCGCCAGATCCGGCATGTGGTTCTGAGGAAGGTTCTGTAACTGAATCAGCCGCCCGGAAAATCGTCCGCTGCGGTTTGCTCCATAGAACTGGAACATTCCTCTTGCTCTGTGGTCCCGGCAGGCAGCGTTCTGCATGGCCTGATACTTCTTTACAGAGGATTTGGCAATCTGCTGACGGAGCTTTAACACTTCCTTCAGATCATCCGGAGCAGTTTCCAGAAGGGATGCCACAGCCTTCTTGCCAAGGGTATCTGTCTTAAGGCCGTGGGCACTCAGCCAGTCCTTCATCTGCACGACAGAGTTCGGATTGGAAAGACCGGTCAGCTTCTTGAGCTTCTCGGTAAGAGAGGCTCTTGACCGGCTGTCAATTGCAATGGCCTGTTCTGCCATCTCAAGGTCTACAAGAATGCCCCTGTCGTTGATCTCCTGATCGATGTGGTATTCCTCCCAGACCGATTCCGGGACAGGGAAGTTACGCAGGTGCTTTTTAATGGACATTTCCACCTCGACATCGCGGCGGTTGTATTTCTTAAAGACCTCCCATTTATCCGGTGCGTCAGAGGGAAGATTCCTTGTTCTGCCGCTGTTCGCCTTTCTCGGCTTGCACGGAGTGCAGAAGTAGCGGAGGAGTTCCTTGCCTTCTGCCATTTTCTGTTCTTCGAGATCTAATGCCTCGCCGACGCCTTTCAGAGAGAGGGGAAGGCCAAGATAGGCAGACCAGATCATGGAACAGCGCCAGGATGCCGGGTCGAGGTAATTTCGGACGCTGTCTTCCGGAATACTGTAGGTGACAAAGCGCTCCGGGTAATATTTCCTAAGATATGCGGAAAGACAGATCCGTTCAAAACTTGCATTAAATGCCCACTTTGTCACTGTTTCGTCTGTTAGTGCATCCAGAACATCTTTAGGAACAGTATCGCCGGCAGTCAGATCCAGGACGGTTACCGGATCATCATCTCTGGCAAATCCGAAGAGAAGAATCTCAAAGGCCGGACTTTCCGTGTACCGGTACACACCAGACTTGTTCAGATCGACGTCTGAGAATGTTTCGAGATCGATACTAAGTGATTTCATAATGTGTCTCCATAAAAAAATAAGCGGCGGGAATTCTGCCTCCCGCCGCCGTTACATGTTGCCGTTATTCAGTTGTCAGTGCTTCAGATCTTCGAGAGCAGCCATGCGTCTTTCGTGGTATTCCTTGTCCCATTGCTGTTTTTCCGCTGCGAATTCCTTGTCACGCTCTGCAGCGGCTGCCTCGTTTTTCATCTTCTGGTCGTGCAGTTCCTTCTCAAACGCATCGTCGCGCTTTGTATTCCGGATGGAAATCACGACCATAATGATCGTGAGTCCCAGTCCGCCGAGCCCGAAGAGGGCGTAGATGATGTAGAGAACTGTATCAAGAATGTCTTTCATATCGTTGCCTTTCTGCTATTAGCCAAGAAAATCATCATCGCCGTTGTTGTCGGAGAAGTCGGAGAAATCATCAGCTGCGCTGCTGTGAGCACCCAGAGGCTCGCCGTCTCTGATCTTCTGGATATTTCCAAGACCACAGGCCACGCCCTTGTTTCCGTTGGAGTTGAAAGCGTAGAAAGTGACAGATACCCTTGCATAGCAGCCGCTGTAAACTTCGCTGCGATCAAGAATCGGCTGAACATGAGCATCAACGATCTGGGGCGGAGTGGTGCTGTTGGCATTGACGAAGAAGCTGTCCTTGTAGGCCTCGTCATCACGCTCAATATCACCGTCGCGGAGAGGGAGCTTGATCGCAGCCTTGTTCGGCTTCTTGCCGCCGAACTTGCTGATGCCGTCCTCGATAGCGGCATCGACTGCCTTGTTGATGGCGTCAATCGTCTTCTTGTCGGACTTCGGGATGATCAGCGAAACGCTGTACTTTTCCTTGCCGCCGTTGATGGACTTCGGTTCCCATACATTTGCATAAGAGAGTCTTACGATACCGGTTACGACTTTTGTAGAATGATTGTTAATAGGCATAATTAAATTTCCTCCTTGAATTCGTTATGAACATCATCTGCCATTATTTCCGGTCGCCCGTCCGATCTCGGTACGAGCGTCGGTTTGCCCGGCGGCTTCATCACAAGTCCGCCAAGGACTTCATGGAACGTTTTCTTACCCATCAGGCGTTCCATTTCCGTGATGGGGATGAGGCTTCTCCTGTAAATGTCGGTATAGCCGGCATTCTTCGCGGCCTCTGATACAGCCTGCTCATCTGTGTACTTTCTCTTTGAGCGCCCCTCGACAAGTTTGTAGGTTTTCCACTTCTTCCCATGTTCGGCAGCTTCATCTGTGGCATACTGCATCAGATCTTCAGCCCATTTCATCAGTGGATCGAGATCGGGAAGGATCTCATCAATCTCTTCATCCGAGAGGAGGGGTGGCTTCTGGAATTCGTACTTTGCGAGAGCGAGCTGCTTTTCGGCTCTTGCACGGCACTTGACTGCTGCTTTGCAAAAGCGGCACCAGTCGCCGGAGCAGTAATCGCCGAGTCCTTCATTGGCCAGAGCAACTTTAGGTTTTAAGACTTCATCTGCCCATTCCCTGAGGTGTGATACCGTGGTGTTCCAGGTCGAAATATTGTCCCGTCTCGGCTGGAAGATGGTCAGCGATACTTCCTCGAAGTTGTACAGATCTCCGAAGAGATCCAGTGCGCCGAGTGCATAGAGCATCATCTGCGGGTTTTCTTCTGACTCCACGAGCACTCCCTGACCGTACTTCAGATCAATGACATGCATCCTGTTATCGGAAACAATGATGCAGTCGCTGGTCCCGAAGCCATGCGGAATGTAAGCTGAAAGGTCAAGTTCGATCTCCGTGTAAGCCTGAGCATCACTGCAGGTCTGTCTTTCCTTGCCAAGCTGCTCCATGACAAAGTCGCGGTAATCGTCAGTGCATTCCTCCATCTCGTCTGTGTTGTAATCAGACACCGGACGTTTGCTGCGACGCTTGAGAGCTCGCTTTACTTTGTGGTCAGCAAGGGCATGGGCGGCAGTTCCTTCCGCTGAAGCAGGAGAGCTGGTATCACTGAAGGACTTCTCGAGCAGTGCAGAAGGCGTGCAGTGAAGCCACCTGTGTGCACTGGAAGGAGAGAGCATTGCGTGATTAACCGGCATTCCCGATCACCTCAGCTTTCTTCAGCATTTCCCTGTAGTGTGAGGGATCGACCGCGCTGAGCTTCTCTGCACCGAATGAGTGGATGAGATCGCGGACCTGGCTTCCATAGCCTTCGCTGCTCTTTGCAGAGAGAACCGTGCGAACTTCCTCGAGTGTCACCGGCTTTTCATCCGGTACGTTTTCTGCAGACGGGGCCGTTTCCGCTTTAGGATCGGCGGGGCTTTCTACACCTGCACCTGTGAGCTTTTCAATGTGGTCGGCTGTTCTGCGGAAATCTTCTGCGATTGCCTTAAGCAGTTCTTCCTGAGGCATTTGTTTCGCCTCCTTTCATTTCATGGATTTCTACTGACTGGACGCTCTGACCAGGAGAGAGGATTAGTACTTCCGTGTTTTCCCCGAAGAGAGCTGTGAGGAGTTTCATCGGAAGGTGGCGGACACCGCTGCTTACTACCTTTGTCCTGCGTCCGGAGCTGTCCGTGACGTTGATGCGGATTCTGTGTCTGAGTTTCATGTCATCACCTCGATTCTTTGTTGTTCTCCCTTCATGTCTTCCGTCCTCGAAAGGAGGGGAGAAACGCACCCCTGAATGAGAAAAAATAAAAAAAGCCTGCGGGCATTCGAAGAGGATACCTTCAGGCAAGGAACAGATATTTATTGAACGGTATAGACAGAGTGGTATAGAATCAGATTAGAGAACAACAAATCGGAAGTTGCAGAATTGATAAATTTACCTTTCGAAGAAAAAACAGTAATCTTGTATAAGAATAAAAAAACAAGCATTATCCATCAATTCAAATATAAGGTAAAAAAGAGTATCAACCGACGAGGAAAAAAATAGATGAATATTACAAGTCTTGAAATTGCACAGGCAACAATGGATATGTTCTTTTGTTTGTTCTGTCTAATAATTTTTGTTTCAATTAAAGCAAATAATCCAAAACAGAAGAGTATGAGGATGTTCGTTCGATTATTTCTTATTGCTACAGTTCTGTTTTTTGGAGAGACTTTGGCCTATATTTTTAGAGGTAACCTGGGTCCTTTTAATATTTTAGTAACTAGAATTGCGAATCTTATGGTATTTGCTATGAACATAGCAATGGCAAATACCTATGTTAGGTATGTTAGTTCTGTTTTTGTTGAAAAAGGTGCTGAAGTAAGTGGCAATAGTGTTAAAATTGCCAATATCTTTTCGTGCATTAATATTTTCATTGTTGTGGTTAATTTGTTTTATCCATGGATGTATTATTTCGATGAGGCAAATTATTATCACAGGAATAATTTTTGGTATGTATATACACTAATATTACTTGTCGTCATATTTATAGGAGCAGGTATGGCGATTAAATATAGAAAGTATTTGGAAAGACGAAGCTTCATTTCAATGATGCTGTTTTCGTTTATTCCAATAATTGCAACAGTTGTACAGTCCTTTATTTATGGATTTTCTATAACCAATTTAGGACTGGGCATAGGTTCATTCGTAATGTTTGCTGCATATATGTATGATTGGTCTCATAAGAGGGATGAATATACGAATATGATTAATGGCAGCAGATTTGATGCTGTTATTATGTTTATCATAATGCTGCTTAGCATGAGTGTTTCCATCATAGCATGTGTGAATGTGATTCAGCAGGTAACTAAGGAAAACTCTGAAATACAGAGCAGAACAATTGCGCAGATGGTTTCAGCAAAGATTGAGAATGAATTTATTAAGCCAATTACTGTTTCTCAGACGATTAGCAGTGATATTGATATAAGAACCTACATAGAGGGGAAAACCAGAGAAGAGGAGGATAGTGTAAAAGATGATATAACTAATCGTCTGGTATCCATTGGTAATGAATTTGATTATAAAATGGTATTTGTTGTTTCGGATAAAACAAGAGCATATTATACATATAATGGAATAAGTAGGTATCTTGATGTTGAAAATGACAGCCATGATATATGGTATAAGGATTACTTGGATTCAGGGAAAAGATATGTAATCAATGTTGATACTGATGAAGATAATAACGGGAGTCTTTCGGTGTTTATTAATTACGGTATTATTGACACGAATGGAGACATTTTGGGAGTATGTGGTATCGGAATTGATATGAATGACCTTGTAGACATACTTGCCAGGTTCGAGGAAGAATACAATATCAAAGTATATTTAGTTAATCATGATGGACTTATACAGGTTGATACGGATGTAAGTTCTATAGAAACAGACTACTTGGATAATTCATATTTTGGCAATATATCAGATGATGATTTTTATTATCAGTTATCGGAGAATGGCTGTTATATGACCAAGTATCTCGAAGGATTTGATTGGTATATAGTAATAAGAGATAATAATCCTGTTAAACTGGATGTAAATAAAATTATACTTCCAATTGTTTTAATCTTTATTGCAGGCGTATTAATAATGGCAACTTCATTTGTTATTATTAGTATGAGAGAGAAGAAGGCAAAGGATGCATACAACAGAAGATATGAAGCATCTATAAAGGATGAGCTTACAGGCTTATATAATAGACGAGGGTTTGAAGTTGACTGTGAAAGAATCAAGAAAAATAATAACTTAACAGAATACGTTCTTGTTATGATGGATTTGAACGGTTTAAAAGCAGCTAATGATAATATTGGTCATGAAGCAGGGGATGAGTTAATTATTGGCGCTTCGAAGTGTATGGATAATGCATTCTCAGGTCTTGGAAGGACGTATCGTGTAGGTGGCGATGAGTTTGTTGCATTACTGAGAGGAACGAGAGAAGAAGCACAGGATGCAGTTAAGACATTTGATTATTTAACTGAAAACTTCCAGGGAAATCTTATTTCTGAACTTAGTGTGTCTAAGGGAGTAGTTGTTTGTTCAGAACATATAGAACTTAATTTTGAAGAAATTAAGGCAATGGCTGATAAGTTGATGTATGCAGATAAGGATGAATATTATAGACGAACAGGAAAAGATAGAAGACGAGTTTGATTTATAAATTGATATTTAATCTATGTAAAGAACCCAACAACTTCCAGTTTGTAGAGAAAAAAATAAGGCCAGAGGATAGCTCATAAGAGTCGTCTTCTGGCCATTTCTTACTTTACGCGGATTTTCCATCCAACCTGGATCAGGTTCACATTTCGGATCAGCGTAGGATTGAGCTTCTGGATTGTGCCGACAGATGTGCCGTACTTCCTTGCAATGGCAGAGAGCGTATCACCGGAACGCACGGTGTAATAGATCACCTGCGGCTGGCTATGGGCCCCCATCAGCTCATTTACTCTGGTCTGAACAGCGTCATAGCTGTATCCAGCGGCAGCAAGACGGTTCTTCCTGTCGTCTCCGTTTCCCCATGAACCGCTCAGAACTTCATGCGCGATTTCATCCACGCTCTTTCTTGCCGGCGCTGGTGCCGGAGTGGGAGCAGGAGCCTGCTGCTTTGCAAACCCGTTGAATCCACCGGTCTTAATAGTGGACGGATAGTCGATGTAGGAAATATCCATATCGACGTTTCCGCTGATGCCGTTTACTGAGCCGGTGGAAGAATACTGCCAGATCCCGTAAGCCCCGCAATAGGTACATTTGGAAGCATACTGAGCGACCCAATGTGTGAATGGCGTGAGCTTGGAATCATCCAGTCTCTCACGGAAGCCGGAATCGGTGGAGCTGTAAATCCCTGCAAAATATCCAGCCGCTTCCAGTGCTCGGCAGAATGCAATCGTAGCTTCCGTAGCGCCTGCCTTGGCAGAAGGAGCAGTGGCTTCCAGATCAATAAAGACAGGATATTCGAGCTGCTTTCCCTTGAGCTGTGCAAGGAAGCGTTCTGCATCTGCCTTTCCGTCTGCTGCGGAAGTGCAGCCAGGCCCGACAAAATAATACGCTCCGACAGCGACGCCGTTAGCCTTCGCATTTCTGTAGTTTTCTTCCCATCTGGGATCTGTGTAGAATCCGTCATCCGATCCGCCAGACTTGATAATGGCGAACTGAATACCGGCTGCTTTGACTCTTGTCCAGTCAATGGCTCCTTGCCAGTGGCTGACGTCAATACCTCTGAACTCACTCATGTTCTTACCTCCTTAAGATTTGTGACAATAAGAAAGGCTCCCTGGGTTTTGAAGCCCAAAGAGCCGGAAGCGCTCCTTTGACGGAAGGAGCAGCCGAGATATGAGGATCACCTCCTCTCACTGATTCGTTTTGGTCAGCTGCTTGTAGATCTGGTTTACACCGGTTGCTGCAAGACCGGATACGATGCCGACTGCGAGGGCGTTGATGATATCCTTGGCTGGGAAGTCCGGCATGAGATACAGCCCGGCGATTCCGAGCACGGCACCGACGCAACCGCAGATCACCGGGATCAGCTCATCCTTCACGGAGCCAGCCGCCTTGCAGCCGATACCGACGAGATAGGCGATCACCGTGATTGCTGCCACACTAGCGATTCCAAAGTCCATAGCTTCATTCCTCCTTTTCTTTACTGTCTGCCGAGAGGGGCAGTTCCTGACACTTTTTGTACAGGGTTTCTCCGGTTCCGTTGCCGCCAAGTGCCTTGTATGGCTTGTACAGGTACTCCAGATTGCTCCGATCTTCCGGAGTGCAGTATCCCCGAGCAATAAAAAAGCTGCAGGCCTGATAAATCCGGTCGTGCAGCAGTGCCATCATTCCTTCTCTGATCTGTTCGTTTTCCTGTTTCCTTCGCAGAAGTGCTCGCCAAAGCCATGTGATGATGGCGATGACCAGAGCGAACAACTCCTGAATCCAATACTTCAAAATGAAGTCTATCAACGGTATCACCTCCTTCATGACACATGCTTTGCAATGTCATAGACTTCTGTTGCAGCCGTAAACTTGCCGGTCGATTCACCGGTCCGATAAAAAGAGACGCATTCTCCTTCGTTTATGGAGAAGGTCGTGCCAAAGAAAGAAAACGTGCCGTCCGAGGTCGATTTCTTCTCCATCCGAATCATGGCATCACCATTTTCAAAAAGATAAAGCTCCCAGATCTGATTCACAGAGGAACTGCCACTGTAGTATTGATATCCTTCCCATCGGATCTTGTAGCAGGTGATGCCGATATCAGTCAGCTTGTAGTTCCCGTGTGAGAGGAGATGCGCCTTGGCGTCTTTTCGGTTTACCTTGACCTCTTCTGAACCGGAACCAGTGACTCCGATCCACGAGTTCGTGCTGACGTAGAACGTGGTGTAAGTCTTACCAGCCAGCGGCCACGAGAAGTTTTCGTTCCCGACGGTATAGGTCTGATCATCTACATCACTCTTCAAGATGTAGGAAAGGCCATCTACATCAGCGAGGACATCGGTTAAGCTGATGCTTTTCAGAACCTCGTCAGCCCCGGAGTGGTGTTTTGTAATATCGTATTTCTCAGTTACGATATCAAACTTCGTTCCATAGTAATCTTTCCGGTAAAACGAGACATATCCACCAGCGCCGGGATTCGTGAAGCTATTCCCGTTGATCTGGTATGATCCGCTGCCGTTTGTGCCGAGTGATGTAATCCGGATATAAAAATCGCCGTTGCCAAGGAAATACAGGTCCCACATTCCACGGTTGGATTCGTTCTGGCTATAGGGCATGTAGCCGTCCCATGTGATTCTCGTGGATGAAATGGCATCATCTACAGGGACCTCCTGAAGGCTGATTGTTTTGTAGCCGTTATCTCTCTGGTTGATACCGAGCGTACAGCCGCCGGCATTAAATAGGCAGTTACCGGTAACTGAGCAGGAAGTGTACAGCGATCTTGCCTTTGAAAGCGTCGCCTGCAGATTCGGAAACTGAATGATACCGAATTTTGAAGTGGTAATGCTGCAGGTTCCCTCATCGGAATAGGTATTGGTTATGGTATTTCTGCCCAGATCGGTGTTATCAAAAAGATCCAGCGTATTGATGATCGGGAGCTTTCGCCGGATGGAGTTTCCGTTGTGGTTCAGATATCCATCGCTGTTTATGCGGATAGAAAATTCCTCTCCTTTTTTCACCTGGCTGGTATCGATTGTGAGTTTTAACATCAGCCGGTTCACATAGGAAACCGCCGATACCACAGAGCAGTCGATATCTTTCAGCTCAATATCCGGTGACAGGATGGTATCGGAGAGGAGCCAGACAGTGCTGATGTCGTGCGGAAACTCAGAAATCACAGTCTCTTTGGAATCCGTAATGAATACGTAGTTCTTACCACCGGCGCCTTCCGAGCCATCTGTCGGGAGAGTAAGAATAGCAGCCGGCATTTCTGACACCTTATATTTTCTGGTCTCACCGTTCTTTTCCCGGATGGCATCGGCGATGAGCTGTATGTTTTCTTCGGTATATAGCTTCTTCATTAATATTCCCCTATGTCTCCGTCTTCGAGCTTTGCGTTGAGAGCAGCAAGCGCATCGTCGATTTCCTTCTTCGAGTAAGTATCAGCAAGCCTTATCTTCAAAGCATCCAGATCATCCTTGGAATAATAGGGTTCCTCATAAGTGCTTTCTTTTCCAGTGATGGAAAGCCGGATCACGTTGCTGTCCTTGGAGCAGTACTGGCCTTCATCCGGAAATCCGATACAGAAACAGTCATAGGTTCCCGAGACAATCGGAGGATCCACGGCAAATGTCAGATCATAGCTGATATGATCCACGGAGAAAGCACCGTCCATCATCACAAGACGATAGCAGCGGTATTCCGTCTTTTCCGGAGGCGTGATTGTGAAAGTAATCGTGCCATCACTGTTCTGGACAGCAGAAAGTTTCGGAGCATCGGTCTTTTCATTTTTGGGATTTACAGGTGCGACAATTCTTGAGATGTCACGAAAAGCAATCTTATAAAAGGCAATGGCTCCAACATCCGGAAACGTCTTCACGCCAAGCCTCTCCAGACGGTTTCCTGCAATTCTCTGTCCCGGAGTATTCCACTGCACTTCGTCGTAGTCTGTATAGGACCACGATTTGTTTTCTTCATCGTAGATTCCGATTGCGTGAGTGTTTTTATCCTCTTCGGTCATAGAGGAGGGGAGAACATAGTACTGGACCAGCTCTCCGTCAGTAGCCTCATGAGTGATGGATAGCTGCCGGACAAACTTCGGAGATGGGTTCTTGTCATACGCTGTCAGATTGATCGTCTTATCAAAGGTAAGTGCCATGAACACATCTCCTCCTTTCTGTCAGACTGTAATTTCAAGAGTCGCTGAGTAATCGATGACTGTTTCTCCTGTCTTGAACGGGCGATCCATCGTAACATTCATTGTGATCGCAGCTCCGCTTGCCGGAGCCTCCTTGAAGTGAATGTATCCGTCCTGAACCTTGCCAAGGAAAGGAACCGCTGCCGGATCTGCACTGAAATCCACCGTCGATGTATCTGCTGTGGTTTCCAGTTTCCAGTAACGTCCCGTCGCATCGAAGTCCTTTTCCAGAACCGTGTTTGCGGCCTTTGCTTCTGAGAAAACTTCTGTATAAGTCTCTCCGTCGGTAGAAACACTTAACGTGAAAGTTGCCGCCGTAAAGGAAGCGGGGAGTCTAAACTTATTGAGTTCATAAGAATCACCCAGATCAAAGATCACTGGGTTGCCCTTATAGATCCGGGAGACAAATTCCGAATCCTTGTAATTGGAATACCAGCCATTGGTGTTTCCGAAATCCGTCGGATAGTTGGAAGGCCACTTGTAGAGGGGCCTTGTGAAGAGGCCGACTCCGGACCGGTTTTTCTCCCGGTTGCCGCCGGATGCTTTGGCTCTTGCAAAAGGTGTCAGCTCCTGCAGCATTTCATGGTTGTTGTCATTGATAACCGTGTAATCTACGCCACGAGTTAGAGTATTGCCACCCACGGTAATAGAATCCGTGTCCTTCACAAAATAACTGAACGGGCAGAGAAAATCTTTCGTTGTTCCGTCGCCGGTACCCACCGGATATCCGGTGATCGTATAATTCGGCACAAGCTCGGAATTGGGAAGTTCTGCATAGCAGACGCCACCGATCAAGATGGTATTGAAGTACACCGGATAATCAAGCAGTGTTGCAGGCGCACGGAAGTCAAACTTAGCTGTCCGTTTGCTGTCTGCATAGGAATTGCTGCTCTGCGCTTTTCCGTAGCCGTAGCAGGAGTTCGTGCAATAGTAGCTGCCATAACTCGTGCCGATGTACGAATAGGTGCTTGTCATTTCGCCGTCGCCGATAGCCGCATTGCTGTTCGTGCAGAGCTCCAGAAACAGCGATCCAAGATCGCCCCAGCCTCTTTCTGTTTCCTGTCCCTCGTCATCCTTTGCTTTTTTCATGTAAAGCTGAGTGTGGCGGACAGGCACTGCGATCCAAGGACTGGATGCAGAGAGTGTCATGGTAATTCTGGCAGTTACGATCACGCGGGTGAGATCATCCTTTTTAATCGTGATCGGGTTGCTTTCGGCGTCCTTGATGAGGGCATGGGTGACAACCGTTGAGCTTACCAGAACGCCAAGCTCCGTGATGGTTCCGACATGGTCGGTATCCGGAGGAACTTCGCCGACCAGCGTATGGATGGCAGCTTGTTTCTCTTCATCAAGCGAAACGGTCTTTGTGCAGGTGATATCCCAGAGCTTTGTAAATACGTCAGTATCTGAGCTGGCCGGAGTTCCCGTGCCGGAGCCAAGACGGACTCCGGTGAAGTTGAAGCTCACGTTCAGCATGTTCGAGAGAACCACATTTCCGAAGTGGTATTCTTTTTTCTTGCCGCACCGCTCTACGGTGACGGTATATTCGTTTTGAAAACGGATCTTACATTTACTATCCATCTTATCCTCCTTAGATCGGTGCGTCGCTCGTCATGTAAGTCTTGATCTCTGCGGTGACAGAAGCTTTAAGCTCTCCCTCATCGGAGACGGTCATTTTTGTTTCCTTTACCTGTCTTGTGATAAAGGAAGAAGTCATGGCTGCGTGAAGGGTTCCTTCATCTGGCTGGATGCTTGCCTGATTCTGAACCTGATGGGTTGTGATAGCAGAAGTTGCGGCAATGTGAATTCCTACCGTTTCTTCGATTTCAATATTCTTAACAGTGATATTTCTCTCAATGGTCCAGCTGAAGCTCTGGTCATAGAGTAAAAGACGGTTTACACCATTTCCGTTTGACAGGTAAAAAGGTGTATCTTCCGCAGAAATATCAACTTGCAATACAGCTTCCTTGGCTCTTGTAGCCGCCACTTCATCTTTCGTGGTAATCACGAGATCCGTACCGTCGAGACTTAAGGTATAGCTATTGCCAGAGAGCTCTTTGCCGTTCAATGTCACTGTGACGGCACTTCTATAGGAAGAATCAAAGGCTTTGATATCATACGGATACCGGATACGGAAAACTTTCTCCGGAGCAACCGGGTCGTCAAAGAGCACGGCCTTGCCCGTAAAATCAATCGTATCGCGATTACGGAACATGCTGATGCCGATCTTATTGTTGTCATTAAAGTCTGCATTCTCCGGATAGACGGACTGGCCGACATAAGTTCGTCCGGTGATCATCCAGTGATTTTCGGAAGCGCTCGTCAGTTCAAAGCTTAGGCGATAGTCATTGAGACGATGCACATTGGCTTCCAGCCATTCCGTTCCTTTCCCGATCTCTGTTTCATTGGACCAGATCTTCGTCTTGGTTTCGGTATTCAGCGTGTACTGACGATAAAAGACAGAGCCGTCCGTCTTTACGTAGAGAAGAACCAGTCCCTGATCCTGTTCCGGATACATTTCCGAACTGTAGCCTTTGCAGGCGTGGACGGATTTCACACCTTCTGCGGCGACAAATCTTGTCGTTTCATCGTCACCTTTCTGGGCATAAAGGGTTCTTGTCGTTTTATCCGTAATCCAGAAGATCCACGGCTGATCATCTGTTTCAATCGTGAACTTCTCGGCTCCGGTCCGAAGAACCCAGGATCCATCAAACTCAATGGCAGCATTCAGTGCTTCTCCGGGTGTATAGACACCTTCCCATTTAATGACACTTTTTGAAGAGGACTTGTATTCCCGGCGGCTGATGAGAAGTTTCCCGTTCTCGATTCCGGCACACCAGATCTGATCTGGGCCGTCTGATTCGGATAGCTGCCGCATGGAAATATCACGAATGTCCATGCCGATTTCATCGACAGCCTCTGCGAAGTTTCCAGCGTTAATGGTAAAAAAGATACCTCTTGGCTGAACTTCAATCGTGCCGATTGTGCACTGAACAGTGATAAGCGCCTCATGATTTCCGGCCACTCGATGAAGGTAGGAGTGAGGGATTCCGATGGTGCCATCACCGGCAGGAAGGTCATAAATCAGAGGAGAATAGAGCTCTTCAACAGTCGTATCGTAGACTCGGACGATCATCGTTGTGGACTGATCCGTCCGGTAATGCATGAGAAAATGTCCCTCGACGTCTGCTTCCTTGGAGATGTAGTAGGAAATGCATCCGGCGATTCGTTCAGACTGGCCAAAGCATAATGTTCCGGTATTGTAATCGTAGAGCAGGCTGTTGATGGAACTCGTGATCGAATTTACTTCATCAACAAGGCCAGAGATGTCCTTATCGCTCTTACTGTTTCTGGTAATGAGAGCCGGATTCTTCCCGACGCCAGACATTTCATATTTCTGGTTGTAGGAGAACACGAACTTCGTCATACAGAAAAGCCGGTTATCATCTGCATGTCCACCTGTGAATCGGAAAACGTCCATAAGATCATAAGCGGGGTTCCCGATCATCTCAGCCTTGAACGGCACATACTGAATGCTGCCAAGAGCTGTGAGGATGCTTTTCCGCATCGCATCTACATCACCGTTCTGCAGGAAGGGATTCTCGCCAAGGTTATAGGTCAGGGCATCATCGGTATCTTCTCCGTAGTATTTCGTTTCCTGAACAGCAATATCCACGCAGGAAAGTCCGGTATATCTCGTTACATAATCGCCGAAGGTACAGCCGGTAAATCGATGAGCCGCATCAATCGTATCGACCGGAATCTGATCGTAGGGACGAAAGATGATCTTTCCTTCACGGTCTGCAAAAACGTTACAGGCCACAGCCTGCGCAACCCACGAGAGGAAGGTTCTCCAGCTCTCGATGTTGTTGTCAGCATAGAGACTGAAGGTCATATTCCCGTTTGCAAAGGAAGCAAACTCCTCTGCAGAAGTGCCAAGTTCTAGATCGCAGGAGCGGCAGGCGATAGAGGCGAGCCGGTAGGCGGTCCCCGTCAGCGTCGATGCGGAAAAACTCCGGTCAAGCTTTGACATGTTGTCATAGGCTGTGATTTCAACTCCGCTGTTTCCCCAGTTCGCTTCCGAGATGGTAAACACGCCAAGCGGAATGTCCTCATAGCTTCCATCCGCAAGACGCATTCCGAAGAATGGACGGATACCAGCATCCTTTAAGGCATAGCGCTCATCCTCCATGCCTAGAAGCGTTATTTTAAGCTCTGCGATATACACCTGACCGATTAGGACCTGCGTCTCATCCGAGCACTGGTTTGTAATGGAAAACGAGCCCGAAAGGATGTGGGAATCATCAAATACCGTGTTTCCGATGATTCCCCGCATCCGATAACTCTGGACAGGCCGCTGCATGGCTGCTTTATACTGTTCACTTACTTTGTACATGGCAGCCCTCCTCCTTTAAAATTCCTGCAAATCAAAATTCACGGTATAAAGTCCGTTCGTGCCTCTGGTCTTTTCCGAGTTCTTCTCAGGACCGGTTTTGAAATTTCGCATCCGCATTGTCCGGGTCTTATAGTCCTGTGTTTTCAGGTCATATAGCTTCACCTGAATGGAATCCTTGTCCCGGAACTCAGCGAACTTTGCAGCCCAGCGGCTGGAACATTTAAAAGAAGCAGAAACGGAGAGCTTGTCATATCTTGTGACAATCACCTGATCCGTTCCTGCCTCGGTTTGATTGGTATTTTCGATAACAGCGTAGCTTTCTTCCCAGCTTTCCGGAGTGAAGAGCTTAACGTCATCGAAATAAATCGGATATTCGCTCAGCATTTATCTCCCTCCTGACCGGTAGTTCACTTTCTGCTGTGCTTTTACGACCAGTTCCTCGATTCGTTCATTCCCGATATAAACCGGGATCACGATATCTCCCCCGCCAGCTCCGACAAGGGCTCCCTGCACAATCTCAGCCAGTTTGTCAGTACCGACGACCGCTTCCTGCCCGGCTTCACCACCACCGAGAAGTCTGCCACCTGCAGCGCCGAAGATGGTGGGGCTGTTTAAGATGTAGGCATCGTCCATGGCCTTCTTGTACCAGTCAACTGACAGATGCGGCACAGAAGGAGGATTCAAAGAGAGACTGCCACTGATGGAGAAATGTGGAAGTTTGATATGCGGAAGCTGGAGATGGCATCCGGCAAAGAATCCTTTGATTCGGTCAAGACCGCCGCTTACGATGCTCTTGGCGTTTTCAATCATCGAGGAGAAGGCTCCCTTGATATCGCCAAGTTTGCCTCGGGCAGCAGATAAAGCATCACCGAGTTTGCCGCCAGTCAGATCATTGATCTTGGAAAATCCTGCTTCCCAGATCGATTTATAAGCATCCACAGCTGTCCCGATGATGCCTTTGATGCCGCCGCCATGTGATTCAACGGAAGACTGAATGGCATCCCAAGTGGTCCCGGTTTTGGTCTTTACCGTATCCCATGCAGTGCTGATGGTCGTTTTGACATTCTCAAAGGCAGTGCTGGCTGTTGATTTAATGCCATTCCATGCACCGGAGAGGGTAGTGGTAATTCCACTCCAAGCAGAAGATGTTGCTCCACTGATTGTAGTCCAGGTATTTCCGAGGAAGTCGGAGATGCTGGTAAAAACCGTCGTTGCCGTAGTGCTGATTCCACTCCACAGGCCGGAGAAGAAACCACTGATTCCATTCCAGACCGTTTCCGTTGTGGATTTGATTCCGTCCCAGAGCCCGGAGAAGAAGTCACCGAGCGCACTGCCGACGGTTTTTACACCATCACAGAACGTAGACCAGACTCCGCCAAACCACTCGGAGATTTCTCCCCAGTGTTTCACGATCTCAATGACGCCAATCACTGCTGCAACTACAGCCGCGATGATGGTGATGATCGGAAGAATCGGAACGGAGACCGCACCGATTGCCGGGATCACGGTACCGGAGATAAAACCGACAAAGGTACCAAGCGTCGAGGTGATTCCACCGATTGCTGAGACAACCTTTCCAACACCGACAAGAACAGGACCAACCGCGGCAGCAATGAGCGCTGCTTTTACGATGGCTTCCTGCATGCCCGGGGATAATCCGTCCCATGCATCCTTGAGTCCGGTCACCACGTCTTTGATCTGCGTCATGGCTTCAGTGATCATCGGTGCAGAAGCATCGACGATTTCTGCGCCGAGGTCTTTCAGGTTGTTCATCACAACCGTCATCTGATCCAGAGGATCCAGCGTTTCGTTGAAGGTATTCTCTACGGATCCTGCATAATCCCCGAGAGTAGAGGACAGGTCATCGAGTGAGAGCTTGCCACTCTGCACAGCGTTATAGATGGCACCACCAGCACGAGAGCCGAACAGGTCGTATGCTGCCTGCAGCTTCTCCGTGTCACTCTGGTTGCTGTTCATCGTTTTGGAGAAGTCCTTCAATGCATCACTGAGGGATTGACCATTCTTCGTTGCAACCTTCTGCGCTTTGGTGAGGCCAGTGAGCATTGTCGAGGTATCCAGACCAGACATCTCGACGGCGCCCATGAAGCCTGCTGCCTGTTCTGCCGAAAGTCCCATCGCCTGAAACTGTCCGGCATTCTTCGAGAGATCCTGCGAGAGTGTATCCATCGATACACCAGTTGCCTGCCCGACCTGGTTTAAAGCATCGAGAAGGTTTCCGGCATCGGAAGAATCCTGCCCGAAAGCATTGAGGACGGACGAGACGTTATCGACCGAGGTGGATACATCCGTCGAATTCAGCGTGGCGAACTCTACGAACTTTGTGGAGAGCTCCTCGAGTGCATCTCCGGTAAGCCCGAATCTCGTGTTCACTTCGCCGATGGCATCACCAGCAGTCTGAAAATCAGTCGGGATCGTCTCGGCGATGGACTTGGCACGTTTCTGCATGTCCTCGAGGGCAGCACCTGAAGCTCCGGTTTTCTCGGTGACCGTATCGAGAGCTTCATCGACTTCTTTCCATGCTGCAACCGAAGCGCCTGCAGCGGCAGCGACCGGAACGGTTATTCCTTTAGTAAGTCCGCCTCCGACGTCACTGATCTTGCCGCCGACCTCTTTCATCTTGTCACCGGCGACCTGAAGCTGCTGGTTGGCAACGGAACCGAACTTCTTATATTCGTCCTCGAGTCCTTCGAGCGACTGCTTGGTGGCCTCGATCTCGCGAGTCAGGGCTTCCTGCTGTTTCTGCGTCTCCTCGGTCTGAGGACCAGCTTTGAGCTGGGCGAGGGCTTCCTTCTCCTCGGCAAGTTTCTTCTTGGTTGCGTCAATGGCGTCGGTTAGATACTTCTGTTTCTGCGCGAGCAGGTCAGCGTTGCCCGGATCCATCTTCAGGAGCTTGTTTACATCCTTCAGATTGCTCTGGGTATCACGGATTTCCTTGTTTACACCTTTCAGGGCGTTGGAGAGCTTGGTAGTATCGCCGTCCAGCTCAATCGTTATGCCCTTGATACGATCTGCCATAGCTCATCACCTCCTGAAAAACGGCATGAAAAAAGCACCGGCTTTTACCGATGCTGATTAAAACGAATCGAAATCCTGCTGCGTTGCAACCTGCCTGTACTCGTCATCACAGAGATCATTTCCGGATTCAATGATCATATCCATCACGAGTCCTTCCTCCACGTTGTCGAGTTCCTCTAAGGAAAAGCCCAGCTGTTTGGCACGCAGCATAAACACAGCCGTGTTTACTTCCCGTTCAGTTGGGCGACTTCTTTTTTTGGCTTTGAGGTTGTCCTTCTGGAGCCAAGATAGAGAGTAACGAACTCCTGCATGTGAAGGAAGAGTTCTGCGCCATCGAACTGGTCTGCCCAGGTAAGGAAAGCATCTACGCTCAGATGATTCATATCCTTCTTTTCTGCCTGTGCATTCATGATGAAAGCGAGTTTGTCACCGACTGTCATATCGGTTTGATCATCCTCGCTGTTTTCCATCTTGTTCAAGAGGATCATCAGATCCTGATGGAATACCTGCTTAAAGCGGTAGGCTGTTGTTCCCGTTGCGAGAAACGGGAAATTCTGCTCCGACCCATCACTGAGCCGGAGCGAAATCTCCTGATACATGATCGTTCCTCCTTATTACTTGCTGGAACCAGATGTCGAAGTAGTGGTGCTCGTTGTGCTGGCTGCCTTTACTGCGGCAGGCGTGTACACCTTGCTGTACCAGTTCTGGTAAGTGGCATCGGCTGTATCTGCTCCAGACCTAGCCTTGACGATGTTCTTGCCAAGGGTTGCATCCTTGATGCTGGTGGCATTAATGGTAAGACTCTCGGTCTGGACCTCGATGGAATCCTCCTTCGTGGAAGATGCTACGGAAGGTCTCGTCGCCGTGCAGTTATACATGACGTGACGGATTTCATTCACATCGCCGTCAAACTCAAAGAGCAGGGCAAAGTGAATCGGCTGCGCATCCGCGTCTTCAATCAGAACACCGTTGCCGTCCTTGATCTCTCCGAGCACATTCTCCCGAAAGTCCTCGGGTACCATTGCAGACTCAAAGTCTCCGTTATATCCACTGTTTGCAGTGGTGACGAAGTACTGCACACCGTCTGCCCAGAAGATAGTCTGGTCTCCCTGAGCATCCAGAGAGAGGGATACAGCACCCGGCCACGCTACAGGGTCTGCGAAAGTGGCAGTGCCGTCTTCCGCGATTGTCGCAATGGCATAATGTACATTTTTAAGGTTGTACTTGACCTTATTCTTTTTATTTGCCATTTCAGGCCTCCTGTTCAAATGAATACAGGACCTCGTAGAGCTTTTCCGACTCTATCCAGGTCTCTGTTTTGTCAAAGAAGATTCCGCTTTTCACGAGCAGATCTTCCAGTTTCTTTTCGATCTTTGGATCCTTCTTATCCGTGTAGAGCTCGATATCGATCTCGGTAATCGGGAAATACACGGTTCCATCCGCAGCGAAGTTATCACTGTTCGGACAGCGATAGCAGAGAAAAGGTGGATCCGGTCCTTCACCCTCGGTAAAGTGATCGTAGGCAAAGGGAAGACCCAGCTCCTCCAGAATGGTGATGATCTTGTCCATCAGCTTTTCAACTCCTTCTCAATCTCGTCGGATAGCTTTCCGGTGATGTCTTCCTCCACAGTCGAGATATGCGGGATCCCATCAACGCGACCTCCGCCACGCTTGGCATGACCTTTTTCCAGAAGATGGGTGAGTCCATAGATCTTGTTATGAACGACGACTTCAGCGCCGACAGCCGTTTCCTTCTGAACTGTGGATCGCCAACTCTTGGCGTACTTGCCTCTGCGCTTGGGTGATTTTTCCTTCAGTTCCTTTAGAGCTTCCTTGCCGGCATCCTTGATTTCCTGCTTTACAACATCGTTCACATCCTCCACGTAGTCGGAGAGTGTCTTCTCAACCGTTGCAGCAAGATCGTCTGCTTTTATCTTCATCGCTTCACCTTCTCACATCGGAATTTCAGACTTCGGTGATGGAATCCCATCGGGTCTATCGCCGTCACGTTGTAGAGATCATCGCCGTGTCGGATCCTGAGCTTCGTGGAGTCGAGCCCTTCGAGGCATTCCGCATACCGGACCGTGAAATCAAGTGCCTCCGTACTGTTCGTGGTTCCGGCTTCCTGTTTCTCTGAGCCGCCGCTTTGAACTGGCGTTGCCCAGCAGGTGAAAAAGTCCGTCCACGCATTGGTGTGGTTTCCGTACTTGTCCTTCACGATTTCATTTTTCTGAATCGTGATGCGGATGTTCATGCCTGCAATGTTCATCAGAATCCAGGGCTCCTTTCTCCAAACAGAATGGCGCGGAGGGTAAGAATCAGTGCGTGATGGTCTGCTTCCTCCCGGTGCTCATTTAAGTAAGCGAGGGCATAGAGAACAGCAGCCATGACGAGAGGGCTGTCACTGTCGTCGAGCGAGTCCTTCCTCAGCACATCAGCTACCAGACGTTCTGCTGCGGAGATCTCGCTTTGCAGGAGTGCATCTTCATCCGAATAATCAATCCGGAGATATTTCTTGGCGTCCTCAAGCTTTACCATAAGCACCTCCATAATGATATGGACCGGAGTGATTGGCTCCGGCCCCTTTACTAGTTAAGAGGGAATCCGTCAGGCGGATGCTCCAGCCTTCAGAATCTGTACAGCCTCCGGAAGAACGAGCTTGCCGTCAACACGCTCCTTGGCGACGTAGCCGATCATTCCGTTGCCTGCGAAAAGCTCACGGAGTTCCTGAACGGAACGAGTGCCACGGTCTCCGATGTTGTAGTAGGAGAAGTCGCCGAATGCGATGGCAGGCTTTCCAGCTTCCAGCGCCGGAGCATAAGCAGAGGTCAGAACGGAATATCCGCAGAGACGATCCGGCTCACCGGCCGTGTAGGAAGGCTGCCAGATGTACGCACCGTTCGAATCCTTGAGCTTGCGGAGAACTGCAAGAGTGGAGTCGTTCAGAATGAAAAGGGCATTCTTTCTGTACGGACGCTTGAGGGCGTAGATGAGGGAGATCACATCATCGGCAGTAATCTTAGTGCCGGAGATGGTCACACCAGTCTGGCCGCCACCGGTCTCAGCGAAGATGCCGGTCGGCTTGCCCTTGCCGTCACCGTTCAAGAAAGCATCCTCCTCGGCATTGCCGATGGCCTTTCCGAAGGTATCGATGATATAGTTCTCAAGATTGAAGGCGTTGTCGTAGAGCAGTTCCTCCGTTACCTTGATGGCTACGTGCAGTTTGTGGGCATCGAGGATCACCTGGTCGAAAGTAGCGTCGCCGAAGGTGAGCTCCTGACCTTCCTCAATCCATGCAGCCGCGGGCTTAGTCGCAGCAATGTTGATCTTGTGCTCGCCGGATGTGGTGATGGTAGTCGCAAGTCCGCGGAAGATATTCTCATCCTCGAGTCTGTCGATCAGACGGGAATCCCATTCCTCCGGAACAAGGTAGCCGCCGTTCGCGTCATTGCCTTCTTCCAGAACATCGGATACCTGGTGGAATCCGGTACGCATGGCAGCGATCATTGCCTTGGCGTATGCGTGAGAAGCACGGCCTTTTTTCTCCGGCTCGTCCTTTACGCCGGCTCCCGGCTTTCCAGTGAGGGGAGAAGCGGTCGGCTTTCCCATCTGCTCCTCAATAGCTGCCTGTCTGTTCAGACGGTCGATTTCCTTGGTGTAGTCGGTGATTTCCTTCTCCATGCGGTCGTAGGTTTCACCGTCCTCCTGAGAGAGAAGTCCGTCGGTGTTTCTGTGAGAGTCAAGGAAGGCTTTTGCAGCTTCCCATGCCTTTGCTCTCTTGTTCATAAGCTCCTGTAAAGTCATAATATTTTCCTCCTTAGATGAACTGTTTCATGAGATCGAGTCTCTTTTCGAGGTCATCGACCCTGTGTAAGTGAGTGGTATCTTTGGCCTGCGGGGTTGCAGGGTGGTTCCTTGCGTAGTCGCAGAGTTTCTTATTGATCGCTGCTGCCACCTGGTAGCGGGAGAAAAGCATGCCGGAAGGCTGCTCTTCAATCTCCTCTGACGACTCGTCCGGTTTCTCATCGCCCTCGGATGGCTCATCCTCTTCGTCAGGCTCAGGTACTGTTTTGGTACCGTAGAGTTCATCGCGCTCGATCATGCCGTCTGCAAAGTGAAGCTCCACAGCCTTGCCGGCATCCATCCAGGTCTCCTCATCCATGAGTTTCGAGAGCTTGTTTCTCGAAAGACCGGTCTTTGCCTGATAGGCATTGATGATGGAATCCTTCACCTCGGAGAGCATCTGGATGGCTTTCTGCATTTCTGCCGTGTCACCCATCGCAACAGTGCTCGGGTTATGGATCATGATCATCGAGACAGGAGAGACGAGAACCGTATCGCCTGCCATTGCAATGACGGACGCTGCCGATGCAGCAAGACCGTCTACCTTGACGGTGACCTTTCCCTTGTAGTCACGGAGCATGTTGTAGATCTGAGCTGCCGCGAAGCAGTCGCCTCCGGGGCTGTTTACCCAGACGGTGATGTCGCCGGTTCCGTTCTCAAGATCGGAACGAAAAAGAGCCGGGGTGACGTCATCGTCAAACCACGACTCTTCAGCGATTGTTCCGTTTAAGAACAAGGTTCTTGATTCAGTTGTTTCGCTTGGATTTTCCGGTACGGGCGTTTTGTTTCTTACCCATTTCCAGAACTTCTTCTGTGGATTCATCTGAGTCCTCCTTATTTTCTGATTCTGTATTCTTCTCATACGCGGATCCTGCGTCAGCGAGTTTTACGACATTTCCGTTCAGGACGTGAAGGTTGCCGCCTTCCTCATCAGAAAGCAGGTCCATGTTTTCAAGCTCTCTCACATCATTGATGGAGTAGATGCCGTTCTGAATGCCGGTGGCGTAGCCGCTCATCCGGCTGCCGTAATCTCCTCGAAGCAGGCCGTCCACGTTGAAGCGGATGAAGTAGTTTTCCTTTTCCTGCGGAAGCAGGAGAGAGCGCTGCATCGACTGTTCCCAGCGGACGAGCCACGGCTCCAGCGTATAAGTGACAAATTCCAGTGACTGCTCCTCAATGTTTGAGAAGGTTGCATGCTCCAGATCACCGATGAGGTGGGGTGGAATCCGGAAGATCCTTGCGATCTCATCCAGCTGGAATTTCCGAGTCTCCAGAAACTGCGCCTGTTCGGGCGAGATGGAGATCGGGGTATAAGTCATGCCCTCCTCTAAGATCGCGACCTTGTTGGCCTTGTGGCTTCCTCCGAAGCCCGCTTCCCAAGAGGAGCGGATCTTCTCCGGATCCTTTACCGTCCCGGGCATGGAAAGCACGCCGGACGGATTCGCACCGTTCTTAAAGAAGGACGCGCCGTATTCTTCGGTTGCCATTGCCATGCCGATGGAGTTCTTCGCCATCGCGATAGGGGAGTAACCGACAAGGCCGTCAAAGCCAAGACCGGGAACATGCAGCACTTCCTCCGGGGAGAGCCGGACCGTTCCGGTTTTCATCGTGGGAGCATCCGAGGTATTCATCTGGTACTCATAGTAGATGTGGCCGTTCTCATCACGGTCCACACGCATCCGGTTTGCCATCAGAGGATATAGCCCTACGACTTCACCGCGTCCGTTCCTTATGATCTGTGCGTAAGCGTTGCCCCAGAGGAGCAGATGCGTCATCAAAGTCTCCCGGAAGATATACGATGTCATTTCCGGATTCGGCTCATCATGTAAAAGTCGGTAAAGCGGATGTTTCACAGCTTTCACCTTGCTGCCTTCCTCTGTGTATTCATAGAGGTGAAGCGGCAGGCTTGCGATGGCCTCCGAGAGAACACGGACGCAGGCATAGACTGCTGAGATCTGCATGGCAGATCGTTCCGTTACGGTATTGCCGGAAGTCGTGCCGCCGAAGTAGTAGCGATAGCCGGACCCGTTCGTGGAGTTCTGCGGTTTATCTCTGGATTTAAATAGTTTTGAAAAGATGCTCATTCATACCTCCTACATGATCAGAGGAAGAGGATGCCGCGGTCGTCGTAGACGGATTCGCCGCTATCGTTGCCGCACCGGATTGCCCGGTCGAGGCCCATGATCATAGCGACCGCGCCATCGATCTTCTCTGTGGACTTTTCCTTGTCTGCCTTGATGTTTCCTGCCGGATCACGACGGATGAAGATGTTATCCATCATCCAGCGGAGCACCGGATGTCCTCCGTGGGCGATCCGCTTTTCAAGAACGAGGTTCATGAGTTCCTTGGTAGGCGGGGACATATCTTTAAAGCCCTGCCCGAAAGGGACGACGGTAAAGCCCATGCCCTCAAGATTCTGTACCATCTGGACAGCTCCCCATCGGTCGAAAGCAATCTCACGGATATTGAACCGGTTCCCGAGATTCTCGATGAACTTCTCGATAAATCCGTAATGAATGACATTGCCTTCGGTCGTTTCGAGATAGCCTTCCTTCTCCCAGAGGTCGTAAGGAACGTGATCACGCCTCACACGAAGATCAACGTTGTCCTCCGGAATCCAGAAGTAGGGGAGAACCACATATTTATCCGTCTCATCCCTTGGCGGGAAGACGAGGACAAAGGCTGTGATATCCGTTGTGGACGAAAGGTCAAGACCGCCATAGCAGACACGGCCCTCCAGCTCATCCGGATCCACAGGATAGGCACAGGCGTCCCATTTGTCCATTGGCATCCAGCGGACAGCCTGTTTTACCCATTGGTTCAGTCTCAGCTGCCGGAAGGCGTTCTCTTCGCCGGGATTCTGTTTGGCGGAGTTGCAGGCATCTTGCACCTTATCGATGCCGACCGTGATGCCAAGCGACGGATTCGCTTTCTTCCAGACCTCCGGATCTGTCCAGTCGTCGGATTCCGCTGCGCCGTAGATCACAGGGTAGAAGGTCGGATCAATCTTTCTTCCGGCGATAATATCGAGTGCCTTCTGGTGGACCTCGTAGCAGATGCTATTCGTATCCGTTCCTGCAGTCGTGATCAGAAAGTAAAGCGGCTGGGTTCTGGCATCGCCGGAACCTTTTGTCATAACGTCGTATAATTTCCGATTCGGCTGGGTGTGAAGCTCATCGAAGATCACGCCGCTCGTATTAAAACCGTGTTTATTGGCGACATCTGCAGAGAGCACCTGATAGGTACTGTTCGTCGGAAGATAGATGAGTTTCTTCTGGGATTCCAGAATCTTCACTCGTTTATCCAGAGCGGGGCAGAGCCGCACCATATCAACGGCCACGTCGTACACGATCTTGGCCTGATTTCTGTCTGCGGCACAACCGTAGACTTCTGCACGCTCTTCCCCATCGCCGCAGGTGAGAAGCAGAGCGACCGCCGCGGCAAGCTCGGACTTTCCTTGTTTCTTTGGAATCTCGATGTAGGCTGTATTGAACTGGCGATAGCCGTTTGGCTTCAGAACACCAAAAAGATCTCGGATGATCTGCTCCTGCCAGTCAATCAGATCAAAGGGCTTCCGGTACCAGCTGCCTTTGGTATGCCGGAGGCTTTCGATAAAGAGCACGGCATAATCTGCAGCCTCCTTGCTGTAGTGGGAGGTCTCCGCCATAAAGCGTGTCGGCTTGTAATTCTTCAGTTTTCGCATCGCCATCAGGCGACCTCCTTTCCTTGCATCAAAAAAGGACCGCCGAAGCGATCCAGACCATGTGGTTTGTGTACGAGAGAAAGAGCCTTGCGGCTCCCTCTCGGTGCTTTCTTATCTGAAGTTGTTCATGATGGCAAGAACCGCAAGCTGTGCGTTTTCTGTTTCCGGCTCGATGTCCCAGCCTCTGTCGTATCTTGCGACCGGGAAGTCTCCGAGGCAAATCTCAAGCTTGCTGATCTTGCCGCCTTCGATGCCGTAGTCCTCGCTAGGCTCTCCGTATACCTTTGCGCAGTAGGTGAATGTCTGGTTCTCGATCTTAATGCTTCCTTTTTTCCACATGGTCTTTTTCCTCCGTTTCTTTTGTGTGCCCTTTTCCTTTGGCATGTACATATATCACTCTGCGCCGGATATAAAGCAAGGAGAACCAACGCATATATGTGACAAAGATCAGCGGAAGAGATTGTGTGTATTTGTACGAGGAACAGGGCCTTTCATAAGGGCTCCGTTCCCGATTCTTTTTACTTGAATGGCACCTCCGCTCCGGCGATGCCTCTCGGATCCATCTGCATCGATATGGCATCCGGGTAATGGCTTAAGTGCGCTAGTTCTTCCCAGAGCCGGTTCTCTTCCTCGTACAGAGAATCGTAAGCACCGGGAGGCGCCATTCCGCATCCAAGCTCATCATCGACGGCAATAAATGTTTCGATTTCGTCAATCTTCTTCAGGATTTCCTTTTTCTGTCTTGTCATGGCCTTCGTCTCCTTTCCGTGTTCCAGAATTGGAAGGCCCCTCTTCAGGGCCCTCCCAATTCCCTTAATTCAGGATCATCTTGAAGGCGTGGCCCTTCTCATAGCCTTTGCCGAAAAAGTCCTTCCGGAGGTTGACCTCGACCATCTCGCCGATCGTGCAGCCTGCCTCTTTAAAAAGCCATAAGGTTTCGATTGCATCCGTTGCCCTGCAGGAGTAGGTGAAGGCCTTAATGCCGTTCTCCTTCATGCAGGCGGTGAGGGCTTCCACATCCCGGTCCCAGATGATGTCGTCGAAGTCGAGGATCTCGTTCTCGTTGTCCCTTGATTTCTCGTAGGCTCTCCAGATCTTCCAGGCAATGTCGCCTAGCTCGTCGATCCTGTCCTCGGCTGCCTTCGCCGTATCCCTTGCGGTGTCCCTCTCCTCTGCGGTGGTGGCTGCCTTGTAGGCTTTCTTTGCTTCTGCGATGGTGTTGTAGGTTTCTTCAAAAATGTTCGTCATGGCTTTGTCCTCCTTGCTTTGTGCTTGTTTTCCTTTGGCATGTGTATTAATCACTCTACCGGGAAGATATAGCAAGGAAATGTAGATCATAATTTGCACAAGATTTGAGGGCAAAAGCTGTGTAATTTATGCCTCGCCGTGCAGGATGAAATGGGCATATTCATCGCGGTGATCCTCGAGGTAGAGGACCAGCTCGAAGTAGCCTCTCTCGTAGGCAAGGCGCTGAACCATCGGAAGATCGAACATGTTCGTAAGTCCCGTATCGCGGATCGAAAGGATCTGCTCCTTTACTTTCGGGTCCATCATCTTGCCACCTTTCTTACGACATCTTCGCCGTAGATCACGTTGAGGCCGGAGCCGTTGTCCCAGTTCACCAGAAGGCTCCCCGTATCATCGACTCCGATGACGGTTCCGAGGGTTCCTGCAGGCGGCGCCTGAATATCATCCATCTGCACCAGTTCGATTCGTGTGCCCTGCGGGTAATTCTCCCGCAGAGCCTTGAGTGCTGTCTCGCTTATCATTCTCATGCCTTTGCCTCCTTTGCCGGAGCTCCGTTTCGGAAGGCTGCGCTTCCGGTCAGGTTCTGAAGCAGGATCTTTCTTGCTTCCTTGTACTCCGGTCCGATAAAGCCGAGGCGGAGAAGGAAGCAGCGGAAGGCGTATTTCTCATTGTCCGTTTCTACCGGCCTGCTGCTGGCGTGTTTCAGCTCTTTTGAGAACTTGCAGAGCAGGGAAAGGAAAGTGGTGTAAGCTTTTGCTTCCTCGGCGGTAAGTTCCCGGGTAAACCATGGGAATTCAATCTTGTCCTCGGTGACGTTGATTCGAAGGTCCGTGACCCCGAGGGCGTGCCGGATCAGGTCCCCCTTGGAGGAGAGGATGTTCGTCAGGGTTCCGACATTTGCGGCTGTGAGCGGGAGGCTCACTGTAAGCTCCGGCGCTTTCTCATCTGCTTCCGTCTTCTCGTCTGCGGCAGGTGTTTCTTCCTGTGGCTCAGCTTCCGGGGCGCCCTTGGCTTCAAGCAATTCATACCCCTGAGCTTTCAGGGCTTCGAGCAGGCTCCCGAGCTCCTTTCCGTCCGGAGCCGTCAGGGTTGCATCTCGGTTTACGGTCAGGTCGCCGATCTGGAAGGCGTAGGTCGGTGTGAACTGGTAGACTGCTTTTTCTCCGGTGATCTCTCCGATGGCCTTTGCGAAAGCCTTCTTGTTTTCCTTAGTAACGTTGAATGTAAGTTTCATGGTATGTACCTCCTTTGTTTTGGTAGTACATACATCACTCTGTGCCCGGAATATAGCAAGAGAATCTAAATGAAATAACTACCAAAGAGAAGCCGAAGAAACGCAGCAGTTTATGTGGTTTCGACTTCCTTTACGAGGTCGGAGTAGGGGATCTTCTTGCCGCCACGTTCTACATACACACCATCCGCATCACCGGTATCCTCGACATAGCGGCGGAGGATCACAGAGGCATATTTCGGATCAAGCTCTGACATGTAGCAGATTCGATTCATCTGTTCACAGGCCATCATCGTGGAACCGGAGCCACCGAAGGTATCGAGCACGATGGCATTCTCCTGACTGGAATTCTTGATCGGGTAGGAGAGAAGATCGAGAGGTTTACTGGTCGGGTGGTCCTTATTTCGCTTCGGCTTATTGAAGTTCCAGATGGTCGTTTGCTTTCGGTCGGAATACCATGGATGCTTTCCATTCTGAAGGAAGCCGTAGAGGATCGGTTCATGCTGCCACTGGTAATCGGAACGACCGAGAACCAGAGAGTTTTTTACCCAGATACACACTCCTGCCAGATGGAAGCCGGCATCAATGAAGGCTTTTCGGAAGTTAAGCCCTTCGGTATCTGCGTGGAAAACATAAGCCGCACCACCTTTCTCAAGGTGAGCGGCCATGTTGGTAAATGCAGAAAGCAGGAACTTATAGAATTCATCGCCCTTCAGGCTGTCGTTTTCAATCGTGAGCCCGTCGGATGCTTTGAAGGAAACTCCGTAAGGCGGATCTGTAAGGATCAGGTTTGCGGTCTTGCCTCCCATCAGGCGCTCGACGTCTTCAGGAGAAGTAGCATCGCCGCAGAGCAGTCGGTGCTTTCCGACCGTCCAGAGATCACCTTTTTCGACGAAGGATGCCTTCTCAAGGGCAGCGGAGAGATCAAAATCATCATCTTGTGCGCCGCCATCGTCTGGGCCTGCCATCAGCTTTTCCAGATCCTTTTCATCAAAGCCGAGGAGTGACAGATCAAAGGATTCATCTTTCAAATCGGACAGTTCCACAGAGAGCATCTCTTCATCCCATCCTGCATTCAGAGCCAGCTGATTGTCGGCAAGGATATAGGCACGCTTCTGAGCGTCGGTCAGGTTTTCGGCAAAGACGCAGGGGACGGTCTTATATCCTTCCTCGCGTGCTGCCTGCACACGTCCGTGGCCGACGAGGATGTTGTATTTACTGTCGATCACGGCAGGGGAGACAAAGCCAAATTCACGAAGGCTTGCTCTTAGCTGTGCGATCTGTTCCTTGGAATGTGTTCTGGCATTCCTTGCATAAGGCACCAGCTTATCAATTGGTACCTGCTCGAGTTTTACGGTATCCATTTATCGTCCTTTCCTTGAACGAAGAAGCTGCTCCATCGTGTCATTCGGATTTCCATCCTCAAACTCCTCGGTGCAGTTCTGTTTCACAATGTCGTAGATTTCCATCCAGATGAGATTGGCAGCCTTCTGAAACTGGCTGGCCATCTGGACGAAGGGAGAGCTCACAACACCACCTGTCGTCGGATGCTTGCCTAGAAGGCCGTAGGTACTGATCGCATCCTCGCACTGAATGTAACGAGCGAAGTTCTGAGCGTAGGATTCAATGAGACGCTTGTTTACGAGATTTTCGCAGTGGCGGCGCTTCAGCCAGAGCCAGGTTTCCTTGTAGATAACGTCGGCCCCGAGAGGCTTGCCGTTCTTCTGTTTGGCAGAGAGATATTCATCCGGCTTCGGCATATCTGCGCCTTCGAGCACAGCTCCCTCAGGTAGATCCACTGCCTCAAGTTCATCCGGCTCCAGATCAGGAATGTCATTTCTCATGATCTGCACCGGCTTTCCATTTGCTATCTTTTCCGCAGCAGGAGTGGGTTTGCCACCGGCTTTTATTCGCCTGCCGCCGCGGTATGTTCCGTCTTTTGCCACGGGTTACACTTCCTTTCCTGCAGGCGGCTTGGTTTTATCCCCTGTTTGAACCGGAAAAAACGCACACGAGAGGGGCCGGCGGTCTTTTAGCCTTTTGGTTTTAGAGATTCAGACCGCCCCTCCCGGTTTCCTGTCACCACGTTTCTCGTGGATTTTTTCATGACAGCTCCGGCATAAACTCTCGAGGTTGCTCTCGTCATTGGTTCCTCCTTCGGAGATCGGAACGATGTGGTGGACTTCCTCGACCGGAACGAATCGTCCATGCTTTAAGCACTCCTCGCAGAGCGGGTGCTTATGAACGTAGCGTGTCCGGATCTTTCTCCACTGGCTGCCGTAACGCTTGTGTCCGTTGTAGCCTCGGGTGAAGTCGTCGTAGTGCTTCTCCATCAGTTTCTTATGCGTGGAGCAGTACTGTTCACCGTCCTCACAGAGCTCTCTGCATCCCGGATACCGGCAGGGACGTTTCGGCTTCCTTGGCATGCCTGCCGCCTCCTTTCTGGCATAACAAAAGCCCCGGAGGAATCTTCCTTCGAGGCTTCGGTTCAGCCGCCTGCGCGACTTTGTATCATTCATTTTTGCTGATTCTACTATAACATATAGGGGTCGTGTGCGTCTTGTTGCAACGTGTGGTATTGCGTGCAACTTTTAAATCATTACAGGATTTTCAGGTACCTTCAGGTGATCGAGTGCATTGTCATGCCAACGGCAGGCAGTGGTCCGGTCGATGTGAAGTTCCGTTCCGATCTCTTTCCAGGTCATCCCGCAGAGATAGCGGTAGGAGAGAATCAACTGCTCGTCCGTGGAAGGAAGGGAACGGATCATTTCGCCGATCTGTTTTTTCAGCTTGGAAAGGAGATTCAGTTCATCTGCAATCTTTCCTTCTAGTTCTTCCAACCGATCTAGTGCCTGCACGAAAGGTGCATCCGATGGATGGGAGGCCTGCACGTGTTCCTTGTCATAGCAGATCGCAGAAACGCTGCAGGACAGCTCCCGGATTCGTTTTACTTCCTCGGTGTCCAGACGTATGCGCTGGTCGAGGCGATATGCCTGCTGGAGATATTCTTCTGGGGTCATTCGAGAACCTCCTTTCTTATGTTTTCTATCAGGTACTCTCCATCTACAGAGGTAAGAGCCGAATACCATCCGGAGCGGAAGAACCGCTCCAGATCAGAGGCAGCAGCCTTGGCTTCCCGGTTCCTCGGAGTTTTCTTCAGACGCTTTAGGGCACTCCGGTAATCCTTCGCTGCCAGAAGGACGATGGCGTTGGCGAGTTTTTCATAAGGATCCATTCGCATCTCCTTTCAGGTTTGCCTTCACTGCATTAATCAGTGCGGACTGCGTCTTGTCCTTAGTCCGGAGCGCCTTCATGATGTTCTCGTCGATGGTGCCCTCGGTAATGATGTGATGGATGACCACGGTTTCGGACTTCTGTCCCTGTCTCCAGAGGCGGGCGTTCATCTGTTCGTAAAGCTCAAGACTCCAGGTCAGAGTGAACCATACGATGGTGCTGCCGCCGGACTGAAGATTGAGGCCGTGACCAGCGGAAGCCGGATGAATCAGGGCGATGGGAATTTGCCCTTTGTTCCATTCCGTAAAGTCCTCGTGACTCTTCAGTTCTCTTGCTGAAGAGAAGCGCTCTTTGATGCGGTCCAGATCATGGCGGTACCAGTAGCTCACCAGCACCGGCTTTCCATTAGCACCTTCGATCAGATCTTCCAGCGCATCGAGCTTCCTGTCATGGATCTTCACGACTCCGCCGTCGTTGTCATAGACAGCACCGTCCGCCATCTGGATCAGCTTTCCGGAGAGAGCAGCAGCATTCCCGGCATCGATTTCCTTGTCCCTTAAGGAAATCGTCAGTTCCTTTCTCATCGTGTCGTAGAGCTTCTGTTCCTTTTCATCGAGCTTTACCCTGACTTCGTTCATGATCCGTTCCGGCATTTTCAGGTAGTCGGTACTTTTCATGGAAATCGTGATATCGGAGATCTTGTTGTAGATCTGTTCTTCAGCTCCGGGTAGCGGCTTGTAAGAGTAAACGACAGGGCCGTTGTACTTGTCTGGTCGGAAATATTGAAGGCGATATCTGGAAATATATCTTCCGAGCCGCTCTCCAAAATCCAGAATCCGGTACTCGGCCCACAGGTCCATGAGCCCATTGGAGGAAGGGGTACCGGTGAGCCCGACAATCCGTGTGATTGTCGGACGGACCTTCATCAGCGCCCGGAAGCGCTTGGCCTGATGATTTTTGAAAGAGGAGAGCTCGTCGATTACGATCATGTCGTAGTCAAAGGGAATGCCTGATTTCTCAATGAGCCACGGAACGTTCTCGCGGTTAATGATATGGATGTCGGCAGATTTCTTCAGGGCGGTGAGTCGTTGCTTCTCGTTTCCGACAGCAACCGTAAAGGTGAGGTCCTTCAGGTGATCCCACTTTTCAATCTCAGATGGCCAGGTATCCCGGGCTACCCGAAGAGGGGCTACGACGAGAGCGGATCTTACTTCGAAGCGGTCATGGATCAGCTCTTCGATGGCAGTGAGCGTGATCGCCGTTTTGCCAAGACCCATATCAAGCAGGACCGCAGCAATGGGGTGGTCGATGATGTATTGAATGGCGAATTTCTGGTAGTCATGCGGTACGAATTTCAATGGCCAGTACCTCCTTCCATCTTCCGGAGGACCTCGCCGATCTGTTCCGGGTCGTCAATGACGAATACGGTAAAGCCAAGGTGTTCGAGCTGGATCTTTCTCCGTTTCTGGAGCGGACGGAGGTGTTTGCCCGGTGCCTTCAGTTCAGCAAAGGCCATCCGCCCGGAAGGGAAAAGCAGGATGCGGTCAGGCACGCCTGCCGTACCAGGAGAGGTGAATTTCCAAGCCTTCCCGCCGGCAGCACTCACTGCCTGCACCAGTTTCTGCTCGATATCTTTTTCTCTCATAAGGCCTCCTTCGGGTCCGCCAGATCAAAGGCAGCATAAGCAGCGGAGAGGAAGTTGTCGATGGGTCTTCCCTTGTAGCGGTAGCTTTTATCATTGCCACACCGGGCATAAAACCTTCCATTTCCGAGTTTGTTGATGAATACGCCCTGATCGTGATAGTTGAGGTAGTAATTTCCGTTTCGGAGAGTTCTCCATTTCCGTCTCGGAAAGTTCAGCTTCCGTTTCTGACGATTCTTGAAGCGGCGCTCACGGTCCTTGGCCTCGAGAATGTCGCCTTCCATGATTCCGGCGCAGATACAGCCAACACGGAAATCATCGAAGTAGTCGTCATGGCGCATCACATGGACGTAGCGCACTTTCTGGCAGCCGCAGAGTTCACATTCGGTTGTTGCATCCTCGTCATCCATTTCATCTGCAATGTCGATCACCTCTACGCAATACCAGCCGGAGAGAGGCGCACCATATTCTTTTAATTTCCGGTGGCACCGGGCGATATACTTTTCATCAAGTTCTTTCATAAAAAATCATCCTTTCCATAGCCTGACCGGAGCTTGTCCCCGTGAAAAGGAGTCTTTTCATAGGGAGCCAAATGTCCGGAAAGCCGCTAAAATCAATTGTTTTCATGCCATAGGGGATTCAAATTTTCTTTTGGACAAGGGGACAGAAAGGACAAGAACTCCCTATATACCCTTACGCGTGTGTTGTTATTACCTACTCCTTTTTGTTACAAGGATTTCGAATATATATAGAAATCTTGTCCTGTCCACGTATCTTGTCCCAATCAAATCCTGCGATAGAGCCTCTGCCTTCCGTAGAAGGCCTGCTTTTTCCTGTCATTGGTGCGTTCCCAGCCATCAACCTGTGTCATAAGGGCAGCAATCAGATAGCTGTCGGATGATTTGAGTTCCGGCAGGTTCTTGTTGAAACACTCGCACCAGATTTCCGCATTGGAGATTTCGTTCCGAAGATGAAGTTCCCCATGATCCGGATTTCCGAATTCAGAGCCCTGAAGAAAATTCTTTCTGGCATAAAGGTCCATGTCGTCCCAGTTGGCGGGAACAGGGGTATTCAGGTACTCCTCGACCATGCCAACACGCTCATCCGCCTCCATAGCGCCGCGCTGCTCTTTCTCGGCGGCTTCCAGTACGTCACCCTCAAGGTACAGCTTTTCGCCAGCCTTCCAGATCTGCTTTGCCTCCGCCCAGAACTGGGCACGGTAGTTCTCGTCGAAGTTCCATGCCTTCCTCTGCTTTTTCTGATGGCATTTGATGATCCAGAAACGACGGTTTCCGGTGATATCACGCAAGTATCCGCGCTCGCCGTTGACGGTCGCAATAATGACGCACTGCCTCGGATGGCTTTCTACGACCTTGCCGTAAGAAGGACGGTACTTGTCGTCGGATGTTGAGAGGAAGGCCTTGACCTTCTCGATGTCGGCTTTCTTCATTCCGGCAAGTTCTCCGATCTCGACGACCCAGAATCCTTGCAGCTTTTCTGCGCCGGACTTGTCGTCCATATCAGTGAGGGAGAGCGTCTCGCTGTAGTAGTCCGAAGTCACGAGATCTTTTACGATGGAGGATTTTCCGATTCCCTGATCGCCGTCCAGAACAGGCACGCAGTCAAATTTCGTTCCGGGTTCATAGATTCTTGCGACTGCAGCAGCGAAGGTCTTTCTGGTGACGGTCCGGACATATTCCGTATCATCAGCCAGAAGGTAGCGGATGAAGAGATCCTCCACGCGCTCGATCCCGTCCCATTCCGGCAGACTGTCCAGATAGTCGCGGATGGGATGGAAGTGGCGGTCGTCTGCAGTCTTTGTAAAGGAAACATCGTAGTTTCTGCTGGAGAAGGGCAGATAGCGGATGTCGATGATGGATTTCAGCTGCGCCGTATCGGCATCCCTCCAGAACTCATTTCCTTCGGGTCTGTCCCACGGCAGTGGCCCGGTTACCTGGATGCGGTTTGCCATCTCGTTGAAGGCAAAGTTCTGGAAATCCGGATCATTGGCCAGAATCAGATTGAGGTTGTACACGGTGTTCTGGAGAAGCGTGGAACGGGACATGTACTTGAGCTTTTTCTTCCAGTCATTGTTCTCATCCCCGGCATCGGTAAAATCGGACTGGGCATCCTTCATGCGTTCCTCGGAGGCAGCCAGCTTCACGTCGTCCTGCTGCATGGCAAAGTCGCACATTGCGCTGAAGGATTTCTTTTCATCCAGGTTGCCGAAGCGGTGAATCCGCACAATGTCGAAAGCATTACAGAGCTGCAAATATGCCGGGTCCTTGGCGTGGTGGGAGTAGACGAACTTGTCCTCCTTGATCTCGACGCCTGCCATGGAGTTTGATTCGATTAAGTGCCAGCGGTCCGGATTTGTCGTCGGCTCATACACATCTGAGAGAAAAGTCTCCAGAGCCTTGCTAATGGGGTAATAGGTACGATTGAAAAGCCCGACGACACCGGACTTTGAAAGCGGATCCTGCACCTTTTTCTGCTGGGTGGTATTGGCCTTGCTTTCCCTCGATGAGGTGGGCAGTCTTGTCGGATCCTGCCACTCCGGGTGAGCGGAGAGAATCACATCCGGTTCCAGCCATCCGCCGTCCGTCTCCTTGTAGACGAACGTTCCGTTTGACGGGCACGACGGCCAGTACATCAGCTGATTGGGCTGATAGCTGCACTCGTCGAAGTACTCAATGTTCAGGGACTGAGCGAGGTATCTTGCGACCGCGACATATTCCTCCGGAGCCACATCTCGGGTCAAAGGGAAGACCAGACGGACTCTTGGGTTGTCGGGCGTGCTACTGTGCGTAGTGTAGAGCACTGAGGTGTACGGGCAGAGATTCTCGTAGTTATCAAGGAACTCTGGCGTAATGCGGTCGCCGTCCAGAGCCACCATGGAACGCTTCTCGACCGTGTCGATCTTCCTGCGTCCGCCGATCAGGGAGCCGCCGACAAAACCGCCGTGGTCCTTGGCGGCGTCACGGGCCGACTTCGCCATTTTCGAATATTCCTCGACAGTCTCAGTCGTGCGGATCGGAGTCTTGAGACGAGCCTTCAGGTCATCAAAGGTTGTTGTTTTATTGGTCCATGTTTTTGCCTGACGGGAATTTCCGTAAGCAATGGCAAGATCCCTCATAACGTCACCTCCCGGCAGTCCTCAGTGAAGTGCCTGATCTTCATGCGGCGCTTTCTGGCGCGTTCCAGTTCAATGTCCATGCCGGAAGTGATCCGGTCTCCGAAGAACCAGATTTCCGAGCACTTGCCAAGCAAAACCAAATCCATGAACATCGCCTTTCTGCGCTCTGTTGCTTCATCCATAAAGGAGAGCAGGAGATGAGGCGAGATCGGAATGTACCCGCTGTCCGTTGCAAACCGGGCATACTTTTTGGCTTTTTCAGTATTGCCTTCTGGATCATCTGCATAAGGAGCGCAGATGTAGATGACAGGCATATAGCTGTGTTCCATAAAAACCTCCTTAATCTGTAAAGAAAGACCTGGGGAGAGTTAGTTCTCCTCAGGTCTTCCGTCCTCGTTTTCAGACTGTTTTCGCACCCTTGTGATGCATTTTTCTAAGCACGGGATCTTTTCCGATGGCATACGTGATTTTGCCCAGAGTCTTCCGGATGGCGCTTTCCGTCACGCCACGCATTTTTGCAATATCGCAGTTACTGTATTTTTCGATGTATTTCAGCTGATAAATTTTCTGCCAGCTTTCCGGCATTGCAGCAATGACCTCGTTCAGCCTCTCCACATCCGCCGGCAGCTTTTTGTCGTGCTCATCGATGGTGTAGAGGAATCTTGCCTTGTCACCGACGCCGTCCTCATCGCCGTCACCCATCATCTCTTCAATGGAGCCAAGCCAGTTCTTCGGTACAGCTTCTTCCATGGCGACGGCAAGTTCGTCTTCAGTCGGCATGCGGTGATAGGCGGATTCAAACCATGTGACGTAGTCCTTTTTCCATTTCTCGACCATGGCTTTCTGTTCCTTCTGATTCCCGTGCAGATACTTAAGATTGCTTCTGACTTCACTGTCATCCAGAAGATGAAGAGTGCGGATGTCTGCTTCCGTTACATCGTTTTCTCCGGGTTTCAGTTCGATTACGAGCTTTCCGTTTGCGTCGTAATACTTGTAGGTCTCACGCTGGTTCCGCCTGGTCTTGTGTAATTTCATAAAAAACCTCCTGTTCTTCCCGTTGCCGAGGAGAACCGGAGGCATGAAAAAAGCATGGCGGTACCATCGGAACGGGGTAAAAAACTCGCTCTGTTGGTCCGCCATGCTCGTAGCCGGACTTACATATTTACTTGTGACCATCACATCCGCTCGAGCCACTCTGTGCACCGGGTGAACGTCTGTGAAAGTGAAGCTGACAAGAGCAAAAATTTCTGACAATACAATGCCTTTATTGAGAGCTGTATTGTCACGTGGTATAATGTTTTAGTGGGGTTTGTTACGGGTTGCTGATCCATATCCCCAGAGTAGATAAAAGCATTCCACCAACTGAAAATGACTCTTGCTTTGCTTACAAGAATCATTAAGAAGTAGAAGTTGCTTTATTTCATGTTGTCGGGATTGTCGCTTTTGTCGAAGTTTTTGAAGTGAGGACAATCTATGGATAACAGAGATAAATGGAGACTGTGCGGGGGAACATTTTTTATATTGATATCTAATGCTCGCAAACAGATGATTTCTAAAGGTGAGATGTACGCGGGAAAGAAAAGCGGCATAACTGAGCCGGAGACACTTATGGCTTTGGCAAGAATCATTACGCCAGACATTCAGGACCCGGAAGATTCAGAAAATAAATCAATGCGAGATGGGACTTTAAAGTTCAAATCATGCGCTACTTGGGGATGGCGTCCATTTCTTTTCAACGATAAAGCAGCAAAGAAATCTTTTGATGAGCGAATAAAGAACGATTATCAGGGATGCTTAGCTCAGATGACAGAGTTTACAAATAAATATTTGGACTTGAGAACAGACACCCATAAGGATTTTTTTCTTGTGAAAGCATTACTAGAGCTGTTGGATGCAGACAGAACAATAGATGGTGATACAAAGTTCTACACTGAAAAATCAGGTGAAACTATTACCAAAGATGAACTGCTGGGGCAGACAACTATTTGCCTGGAATCATTTCTTCTTGGACTTTGGCATTACTGCATCGTCGAGGTAAAGAAAAACTCCATAGGGCAAGAGACTTATAAAGAATGGTGTCCGCCCACGGAAGGAAATAATGAACGTCCTTATGAGGCCTGTGTCGGAGAAGACAGTGATCGGCAGGTGAAACTTACATATAGCATGCCTTCGGAATTTATGAATTACGAGGATAAAAAGGCACCGGATGAGGCAAGTGATCCTGAGCCGGAACGTATAGGTTCTGTTTATGAATCAAAAGAAAACGCGCAACAGAACCTGGAACAGACAATCAATCAGCCGAAGGTGTTCAATTTCCGTTTTGAGCAATCGGGTAATGGCACGCAGATCGGATATGTAGAGCATTTTCACGGGAAGAAGGAGGACTGAGCCTGTGGAGAAAAATGAACTTCAGAAGTCCTCTTCTCAGCTTCCAACGATGGAACAGCCTCAGCAGGTTGGTATCCATATGGAACAGTCCGGCGAAGGCGAGCAGATCGGATATGTAGAACATTACGAGGCGAATAACACCATTCAGGTTGTTATTCCGGTGAGCCATACCGGCAGACGAGGCATGGGCCAGCAAGTCATCACCATGAACACGGATTGTTACAATCTGTTTGTAGTCGAGGGCGAGATGTATGAGAACACTACTGGAACATTTACCATCGATACAAGTCTTGCTTTGACAGAAAGCATCGATGACGATTTGAAGGCTAAGTACGCCCGGCTTGATGAGGAAGCGCAGCTTGCTGTGAGGGCGTTCCCAGCGATATTTGCCAGCAAGAATCACCATTACGGATATACAGACGCAGATCATTATGCTGCCTATGGGATTGTGACGAATATCGAAAGAGATGGTCATCAGCTCATCATCTCGTATTTCATTCTGTCGGATGTTCCACAGCAGGTTCTGAATGAAATGGCGACAGAACTTGACCTCAAACGAGCAGCACAATACAACGAATTGAATGATCCGCATTGGACAATCAAGAAAGCAAACTTGATCGCGTTGTTAAAAAGCAGAGGAATAAATGTAGCGACAATTTCATAGCATTCAGCTCATGAGAAGCACGGATATACGGAGGTAACAAATGAGTGTTGAATACGAAAACATGAACGTTGAAAAATGGGTAAATCTTGAAGATATCGCAGATTATCTGAGCGTTAGCCAGGACACGATTCGCACATGGATTAAAGAAGGAAAGCTGCCGGTATACAGGGCCGGAAAACGATACAAATTTAAAATTTCTGAGGTCGATGAATGGATCAGAGAAGGCAAAATAAAGAATGGAGACGCAGTTATGAAAGGAGCAGACAAGGCACATGGGGACAAGCGAAACTAATGAAAAAATGCCAGCATCTATACGGAGAATCACTCTGAATAGCGCCACATTCGAGGGGCAGAACGAACATATCACTCCAACCTTCATCAACTTCTTTTATGGCAGGAACGGAGCTGGAAAATCTACGATTGCCAAGGCTATAGATGCGGATGATGGTGTTGAATGGGACGAGGGACTGAGTGCGGACAAGTTTGATGTGCTTGTCTACAATCAGCAGTTCATCGACGATAATTTTTCTGATTACAGTGAAGTCGCAGGTGTCTATACGGTCTGCAGCGACAATAAGGAAAAAGAAGAAGCCGCACGACAGAAGGGCGAAGAAAGGGATAAGGTTGAAGAAAAGAAAACAGCAGCGAAACAGGTAGTCGACGGCAAAAAGCAATACCGCGACGATCTTCTCCCGACGCTGCAACAGACACTTTTCGATATTGTGAAACCATTAAGGACGCAATTTAGTAAGGTCGCAGACGGCACCGGACGGAAAGAATCATTATACAAGCTGATCAAAGATGTGAAAAAGCCTGTTGCTCATAAGCTTGAAGAAATACAGAGAATCTATGATGTCGCATACAAGGGAGAATTGAAAACATACAGACTGTTCGACCGCGTCAGTACGTCCTCTACATATGGCAGGCTTCCGGGCTATGCACTTATGGATAAGGTGATCATCAGCAGCGGCGACACTCCGTTCTCCAAATTCATGAATGCTCTTGGAGCGTCCTCCTGGGTACGTGAAGGGCATATTCACTATGTCCCCGGGTCAGAAGGAAAGTGCCCTTTTTGCCAGCAGAAGCTGCCGGTTAATTTTGAGGTAGAAATTGCTGCGAGTTTCGATGAACAGTACCAGAATGACCTGGCGGATATAAAATCGTTCCAGACAGCTTACGATAATGAGACTGCCGCTATTCTGCGGACGCTCAACGGTAATCTAAGCGGAAGCATTATGCCTTCTCTTGATCTGGATGAGTACAGAGACAAGCTGAGCCTTCTGGAGAAAAGCATCGCTATCAATAAAGACCGTATTTCCACAAAGGTGGAAAAGCCAACAACCGAGGTTTCGCTGGAGGATACGGATTCACTTCTGCTTGAAATCGGTTCTCTTATTGACGAGATCAATAAGAAGATAAAAGCCAACAATGACGTAGTAGACGACATTGGCAATCAGAAGAAGCTGTGCAAGCGCATGTTTCAGGAGTATATCGCATCGCTTGCCCAGCCGCACATTGCTGCATACGATGCCAATTACGCAAAAGCCGATGAAGAAGTCAAAAAGGCAGAGGAAGAATGGAAAAAGCTCGACAAGCAGAGCCGTGAAATCGGTTTTGATATTGCCGAGTTGAATAAGAGCATCAAGAACACATCTGATACCGTCAACAGGATGAACGAGACGCTCCGTGAAACCGGATTTCAAGGATTTCATCTGAGAGAACGTGAGGACATTCCGAACCACTATGAAGTCATCCGCGAAAACGGCGAAGTGGCCAAGAACCTGAGCGAGGGCGAGCGCAACTTTATCTCGTTTCTTTACTTCTATCATCTTGTGCGTGGCAGCCAGAGCCGCACAGAAGAAAAGCCGAAGATCGTCGTTATCGATGACCCGGTGTCCAGTATGGATTCGAGCACGCTGTATATCGTCGGTTCTCTTGTCCGTGAAATGATCGAAGTCTGCTACAACAACACAGATTACAAGGGAGACACGGAACTCGGAGATTACATCAAGCAGATCTTTATTTTGACGCACAATGTCTACTTCCACAGTGAAGTAACCTATAAGCAGGAGAAGAACTTCAGGAGTACGAGCTTCTTTAAGATTCTGAAGACAAATAACACATCTTCTGTTGTTCCGTGCGTGCGGCCTGATCCGAAGCGCCCGAGCGAGGATGAGAATTACAATCCGATCCAGAATTCCTATAAGGCTCTCTGGACGGAACTGAAAGAGACCAAGACAGCCATTCCGGCGCTGAATGTCATCCGGCAGATTCTTGAGTACTACTTCATGCAGATGTGCGGGTACGACAGGAAGGAGCTGCGCCAGCGTGTGCTTGAAGGTGAGCACAAGAATCTGTTTATGTCACCTGCTCCAGACGGTGGTAGGCCTGATCCTACCAAGTATCATCTCGCAGATTCTCTGCTCCGCTACATCAGCAATCCGACCGGCTTTGGAAGCGAAATTCATCTGATTGAGGATTACGCTGATGCGCAGCCATACATCGATGTATTCAAGCTTATCTTCGAAGCAATGGAACAGGGCGAGCATTACAAGATGATGATGGAAATGGACTGATGTCCGTTTTATCGGACACCTGAAAATATTAAATACAGACAGCAGGACGAACTGCTGCCGTGAATGGAGAAGAATCAAATGTCAGAACATCAAATGATCGACGCAATGTGGGACGACTCCCCGGTTGACGTTTCAGAAGAAACCAGCATGATCTGGTCTATCGCAAACAAACTGCGCGGACCGTATCAGAGCGACAAATATAAGGATGTCATCATCCCGATGACGATTATCCGGCGCTTCGAGTGCGCTCTTGAGCCGACGAAAGAGAAGGTCGTCGAGCAGTATGAGAAGAATCCGAATTATCCGGCAAAAGCAATGTACCGTATCTCCGGATTCCAGTTCTACAACACGAGCCGCTTTACGCTTACGGAGCTGTGCAATGATCCGGATCATCTTGCAGACAACTTCGTGTCATACATTCAGGGCTATTCATCAAATGTACAGGACATTCTGCTTTCCGAGGCGAAAGGTCTGGATTTCAAAAAACAGATCACAAAGATGGACAAGAACAACCGTCTGCTCGCTGTCGTGAAGGCGTTTTCCGAACTCGACCTGAACCCGAGAACTATCGACAACGTGAAGATGGGATATATCTTTGAGGACCTGATCCGCCGCTTTTCTGAAAATGCCGAAGCGGGCGATCACTACACAGGCAGAGACATCATCAAGCTCATGGTCAATATCCTGCTCGCAGAAGGGTGCGACGATATCTTCGACGACGGCAAGGTCATCACAATTTTGGATCAAGCCTGTGGCACGGGAGGCATGCTTTCCACGGGATACAACTTCATCAAGCGTTACAACCCTACTGCCGATGTGCGTCTGTTCGGGCAGGAAATCAATCCGGAGTCCTATGCGATGTGTCTTGCAGAGATGCTGATCAAAGGCCAGAACGAAGAGAACATCGTCTATCAAGATACTATGAAGGCAGACCGCTTCCCGGATATCAAAATGCGATTTGTGCTGGAAAATCCGCCGTTTGGTCAGGCCTGGGGAGGCAAGGATGCAGCCGAAGGTGTAGAAAAAGCCGTTCTGGATGAGTATGCGAAAGGCTTTGATGGTCGCTGGGGCGCTGGACTTCCTGGGTCTGGGGATATGCAGATGTTATTCCTACAGTCTGCTGTCGATAAAATGGACGACAATTTCGGACGCTGTGCGATCATTGAGAACGGCTCGCCTCTCTTCACCGGCGGCACGGCTTCCGGCGAGAGCCAGATCCGCCGCTGGCTTCTGGAGAATGATCTGATTGAGGCCATCATCGCGCTGCCGACCGATCTTTTCTACAACACCGGCATAGCGACATACATCTGGATTCTCTCGAAGAACAAGAGTTACAAACGGAAGGGCAAGGTGCAGTTGATCGACGCATCGAATATCTGCCATAAGCTGCGCAAGGCTCTCGGCAACAAGCGCAACGAGATCAGCCCGGAAGACCGTACAGCCATCACAAAACTGTATTCGGATTTTCAAGAAGGCGAGAACGTCAAGATATTCAAGAATACAGAGTTTATCTATCGGGAATACACCGTCATGCAGCCGTTGCAGAGGAGTTACGCCATTACAGAGGAACGCATCGACGCCATGCTCAGCAAAGGCGCATTGTCTTCCCTGTACGATGAAGCAAAGGTAAACGAACTGGAGAATGCCGAGGAACTTACCGGCAAGGACGAGAGAAAACTCAAGAATTATAAGAAGAACCAGCCGCTCTATGAGCAGATCATTGACACACTGAAAGCCGCTGCGAATGATACCGTTTACCCGTCTCCTGAGAAGTTTATGCCGGTTCTTAAAAGCACGCTTACAGGCGTGACGGATGATAAGAAGCTGCTGGATAAAATCGCTGACGGTCTTTCCGTCATGGACAAGACCGCCGAGATTCAGCGTGACAAGAAGGGCAACGTCATCTACGACAAGGAGACCAAGGATACTGAAATCGTCAAGTGGGATGAGAACATCGACGACTATATGCAGCGCGAGGTCCTGCCGCATGTGCCCGATGCGAAGGCTTTTTTTGATGAGGATCTAAGTAAGAAGAAACCGGTCATAAAGACCGGCGCAGAGATTCCGTTCACGCGCTACTTCTACAAGTACCAGCAGCCGGAGCCGAGTGAAAAGCTGGAGCAGCGGTTCATTGATCTTGAGAAATCCGTTAGCGACAGGATACAGAAGCTGTTCGGGTGAGGTGACGGTTATGAGAGAAATGAAAGACAGCGGGATTGAGTGGATCGGGGAGATACCGCTTGATTGGCAAGCTATCAAATTAAAATTTGTGATGGATAATTTCGACTATGAACGTATTCCCGTAGACTCCACAAAGCGTTCCCAAGATGGAGAGCAACTTTATGACTATTATGGAGCATCTGGAGTAATTGATCAGATTGACGGATATACTTCTGAAGGAGAGAGAATACTTATTGGAGAAGATGGAGCTAATTTGCTGTTAAGAAATCTTCCTGTTATTTATATTGCTAATGGTAAATACTGGGTAAATAATCATGCGCACATCCTGAAGCCAAAAGGAAATGGGAATCTACATTTTTTCGCTAATCAGATGGAATGTATTGATTATACAGAATATATAACAGGATCTGCGCAACCAAAGCTATCACAGAGTAACCTGGGACAGGTTTGGCTCGTGGTTCCACCAGTAGAAGAACAAAACCTCATCTCCGCCTACCTCGACTCCAAATGCGCCGAAATCGACGCTCTGACCGCTGACATCCAGTCACAGATTGACACACTCGAGCAGTACAAGCGTTCCGTCATCACAGAGGCGGTGACAAAGGGTCTTGATAGGGATGCGGAGATGAAGGAGAGCGGAATTGAGTATGTGGGCAAGATTCCTGCTTCATGGGATATGCACCCGGTTTACTATTATTTTGGAGAACGGAAACACAAGAACAGTCTCGGCGAGGAACAAAACCTGCTCTCACTAAGCTACGGCAATATTATTCGCAAGGATATCAATACACGGGAAGGATTACTGCCGGAGAGTTTTAATACATACAACATCGTAGAAGCGGGGGATATTATCATCCGGCCGACTGATTTACAGAACGACAAGCGCAGTCTGCGGACGGGACTTGTACGGGAACACGGGATCATCACATCAGCGTATATCGATCTGATGCCCGTCCGCAATATAAATACAGAATACTATCATTATCTGCTCCATGCCTTTGATGTTATGAAAGTGTTCTACAACATGGGTAACGGCGTAAGACAGGGATTGAATTTCGCCGAGTTTTCTCGGCTTATGGTTTTTGAACCGTCTCTGGCTGAGCAGAACTCTATCGTCGATTATTTGAATGACAAGTGCGGACAGATTAACACGGTGATTTCTGAAAAACAGGATCAACTTGCCACCCTGGACGCCTACAAAAAATCCACCATCTACGAATATGTCACAGGAAAGAAGGAGGTGCCTGCCGTATGAGTACGAAAAAAGAACAGGCCGAGCGTGTGAAGGTCTATGCCGACCGAATCGCGGGCAAGGCTTCCGTCCTGTCTGAAAAAGAATATCAGCACTTCATCATGCATTATCTGGAGAAGCAGAACGGTTACCTCATCCGTAACGCGAAAAATTATGACAGATTGCATGCAATTGACCGGGAGCTGCTGTTTCAGTTCCTAAACGATACGCAGCCGGATGCCATGGAACGATTAAGCCGTATCTACAAGGGCGATCTGGAGGACACAATCGTCGGCCTTATCAATACTGAAGTGACGAAAAGCCGCGGCTGTCTTTTGAACGTCCTGAAGCATGGCATCGAGATCTCCGGCGAAACCTTGCAGTTTATGTACACAAAGCCTGCGACGAATTTTAACCGCGAGCTGACGGAGAAATATCAGCAGAATATTTTCTCTGTGATGGAGGAAGTCTGGGCTAGCGATAAGGAGAGGATCGATCTGGTTATCTTCTTGAACGGTCTTGCTATCATGTCGTTTGAGCTCAAATGCAATGCCGCTGGTCAGTCCGTAGAGGATGCTATTTATCAGTACCGGACTGAGCGTGATCCAAAGACGAGACTCTTCCTGTTCAAGGCAGGTGTACTCGTAAATTTTGCCATGGACTTAAACGAAGTCTATATGACAACCAAGCTGACGGGGAGCGATACCTTCTTTCTTCCATTCAACATGGGTAACGGAACCGGCGTAAACGCGGGCAAGGGCAATCCGGTATTCCCGGATAAATACAGTGTCTACTATATGTGGGAAGATATTCTCACAAAGGATACGGTGCTTGACCTCATCGGTAAGTTTATGTTCCTTGAAGTGAAGGAAAAGACCGACGAGCTGACCGGTAAGACAAAGCGCAGTGAAAATCTGATTTTCCCACGCTATCATCAGCTTGATGCTATTCGGAAAGTCCTGGCGGATGTGAAGGTAAACAAGTCATCGCAGAACTATCTGATTCAGCATTCAGCGGGTTCGGGTAAGACGAATTCCATCGCATGGCTTGCTCATAGGCTTACATCACTTCACGATGATGAGAATAGGATTATCTTTGACAATATTGTGATCGTGACAGATCGTGTCGTAGTCGATCGTCAGTTACAGCAGGCGGTTATGGGACTTGAGCATAAGGCAGGACTCATTCGTGTGATGGACGACAAGTGCAATTCACAGGATCTGGCAAAGGCTCTGACCGGCAATACAAAGATCATTGCGACAACAATTCAAAAGTTTCCTTACATTGTTGATACGGTCAAGGAGCTCAACAAGAAGCATTTTGCCGTCATCATTGACGAGGCTCATTCCTCTACAGCAGGCAAGGACATGGCAGCTGTCACAAAATCGCTCGGATCTGATTACAGCATTTCCGAGGACATCTCCGAGGATGCGGAGGATCAGATCTCACGCGAGATTGCGAAGAATGGCAAACAGCCAAACGTGTCTATGTTCGCCTTTACCGCTACGCCGAAACCGACTACACTGCAGCTTTTCGGACGTATTAATACAAAGGGACAGCGCGAGGCCTTTCATATCTACTCTATGAAGCAGGCAATTGAAGAAGGCTTTATTCTGGATGTGCTCGCCAATTATACAACCTACGATACGTTCTACCGGATCAATAAGGAGATCGAGGAAGACCCGCGCTGCAAGACCGTGGATGCGAAGAGGCAGATTGCCCGTTTTGTCGAGCTGCATGATACGAATATCGCACAGCGAATCGAGGTGATCGTCGAGCATTTCCGTACAAGCGTTATGTCAGAGCTTGGCGGTATGGCAAAGGCAATGGTTGTAACACCTTCCCGACAGGCTGCGGTGAAATATCGTCAGGCACTGGAGAAATATATCGAAAAGAAGGGCTATTCGGATATCCATGCACTGGTTGCTTTTTCGGGGAAAGTAAAGCTTCCGGATGCCGATACAGAATATAGTGAAGCCGGAATGAACGGTTTCCCGGAAGACAGACTGACAAAAGAGTTTGACAAGGACGATTACAATGTCCTGCTCGTGGCAAATAAGTATCAGACCGGATTCGACCAGCCCAAGCTCTGTGCGATGTATGTCTTAAAGAAACTGAAGGGTGTATCTGCGGTACAGACACTTTCACGTCTGAATCGTATCTGTCCGCCGTTTGAGAAGCATACCTTTGTGCTGGATTTCGTGAATTCCTACGACGACATCAAGGCTGCGTTCGCTCCATATTACACGACGACGCTTCTCTCGAACTCCGTCACGCCAACAGCTATTTATGATCTGGAGGCCAAGCTTGACGCCTACGCGGTTCTTGATCCGGACGACATCGACAAGGCAAACGAGCTGCTCTACAAACCGAAGGTCACCGGAAAGGATAAACAGAAGCTGACATTCTACTTTCACAAGACGGAGAATCTGATCAAACAATATGATCTCATCAAGCAGGCTGAAATCGTAGCGACCATGCGGCATTTCGTGCGGTTCTATGAATTCCTGCTACAGGCGTCCTGCTTTGAGGATGTGGAGCTGCATAAGAAATACAACTTTGTGACTTATGTCCTCGCCTATATCAATATCAAGCATCCAGGCGGCGGATACAACCTCGATGGCAAGATCAAGGCGACAAACTTTGTCCAGAAGAAGGCCGAGGAGCACGTAAAGCCGGATCTGGTGGCGCAGCCGGTCGTGAAGCTCGCCACAGCGGAGAACTTCTCCCTGACAGAGGCAAAGGAAGAACGCCTCAGTCAGATCATTGCGGAGATCAATTCCCGGACGGGTAAGTCTTACGATAACGATGTGGCGGTCAAAGCCATGCTGCAGATCCGGGATATTATGCTCAAGTCTGACAAGCTGAAGACCAGCGCAAAAAATAACAGCGAGAAGGATTTTGAATTCTCGTATTTTGATAATATCGACGACGCTTTGATTGAGGGGCTGGACCAGAATCAGGACTTCTTTACTCTGCTTCTTGGAAACGACGAGATCAAGCGTGAGGTGCTGGGAATTTTTGCAGAGGAAATATACCAGAGTCTGCGTGACGCATAATGGAGGGCTGCTGGAATGTTTGACAAATTTCGTTTAAAAGAAGTGCTCATCCAGTACAAGAAGGATTTCATTCCAATGCACTGGAAAGACGAAAAATATAAGTGGGAAGCCGTCAAATGCTTTCAGGATAACTGGGATGTAAAGGCAGAGGACTTCGCTGATATGCTCAGCCGGTCTCTTTCTAAGACCTCTAACCTGCTGGCATCAATGAATAACTTCCCGGCACGAATGATCATCGGTTTTGCCAAGACCGCACCGGAAGAAGTCCGGGCAATGTATATCGAGCTATTTGATGAAAGCAGAGACGTTTATGAGCGTATCAACAGCTTCAAAATGAAGTCATCCATCTTACTCGAAAAATATGGGAATGGAGCTGCCCAGCATTATCAATACGAAAATGCGATCAGTGTATACCTATGGTTACGTTATCCGGACAAGTACTATGTTTATAAATTCGGTGAAGTCAAATCGGTATCCGATGAACTTGAGAGTGATTACCGATTCAAAAAAGGAGCCTACGCCGACAACATTCGAAACTTCTTCAAGTTCTATGATGAAATCTGTGAAGAACTGAAGCAGGACACAGAACTGGTGAACCTATTCCGTAGCCAGTTGACCGCAGATTGCTATCCTGATCCGGAACTGAAAACGCTGACCTTCGATGTTGGATTTTACATTTCAAGGGAGTATTCAAAAAAGGGAGATAGCGTTTCCTCCGACAACGAGTGGTTCCCTTCTCAGGAAGAATATACGCCTGGAATAACGGTTCAGGAATGGGTTGCTCTCTTAAATGATAAAGATGTCTTCACACAAAGCAGCCTTGAAATCATGAGACGGTTCAAGGACTATGGCGGTGAGGCCACCTGTACTCAGCTTGCGGTAAAATACGGTGAAAGCAAGAACTTTTATAATGCTGGGTCAGTCGGACTGGCAAAGCGGGTGGTCGAGAAAACCGGCTGTCCGGTCATGCCACGTGATTCAGATAATTCCAGATGGTGGCCGGTTCTTTATGTTGGCAGGCATGCTACAAAAGATGAGGATGGCGGCTATATATGGAAACTCCGGGGCGAACTTTCTGAAGCTCTGGATCAGGTCGATTTGAAGGATGTCGATCTTTACGCAAAGTCGGAAGACGGCGAGGAAGAACATGGACACTGGTGGCTGAATGCTAACCCGAAGATCTGGAGCTTTTCGGATCTGCAGGTCGGTGAAGTTCAGGACTACACGCTCTTTAACGAGAACGGAAATAAGCGCCGTGTGTTTCAGAATTTCATCGATGCAAAGGCGGGCGATCTTGTCATCGGCTATGAATCTAATCCTGTCAAGCAGGTCGTTGCTCTTGTAAAGGTCAGTGCGGCAAATGACGGCCAGAAGATTTATTTTGAAAAGACAGAGTCGCTCGCGAATCCGATAGATTATCAGACATTAAAGGAATGCCCGGAGCTGGAGAAAATGGAGTTCTTCCAGAATCCAAACGGCAGCTTCTTCAAGCTTACCAAGGGCGAATATGAATTCATCATGGACATGATTCGTGATGAGAATCCTCTCAATACCGAAGTTAAGATTCCGCCTTACACAAAGGATGATTTCTTGTCTGAGGTCTATATGACTGAGGAGAAATATGACAGGCTCACCGGTGTGCTCCTGAACAAGATGAATATCATCCTTCAGGGTGCTCCTGGTGTCGGGAAAACCTTTGCTGCAAAGCGTCTCGCCTATTCCCTGATGGGTGAAAAGGACGACAGCCGGATCGAATTCGTGCAGTTCCATCAGAATTATTCGTATGAGGATTTTATGATGGGCTACAAGCCGTCCGGCGATACCTTCGAGCTGAAATACGGTGTATTCTACCGCTTCTGCAAGAAGGCAGAGAATCAGCCGGATAAGAAGTTTTTCTTTATCATTGATGAGATCAACCGCGGCAACCTGAGTAAGATTTTCGGTGAACTGCTGATGTTAATCGAGAAGGATTACCGTGGCACGAAAGCTACGCTCGCTTATAATGGCATGCCTTTTACTGTACCGGAAAATCTCTACATCATTGGCATGATGAATACAGCGGATCGCAGCCTTGCAATGATTGACTATGCTCTGCGGCGGCGGTTCAGCTTCTTCGAGATTGATCCGGGATTTGAGTCGAAGGGATTCAGCGACTACCAGAAGACGTTGGAGAACGATACATTCGATGAACTGATAAAGAAGGTCATCGAACTGAATGAAGAAATCAGCCGGGACAAGTCCCTCGGAAAAGGATTCTGTATCGGGCACAGTTATTTCTGCGGCAGGACGAAGGAAACCTGCACGGATGAGTGGATGCAGTCGGTCGTGGATTACGACATTCTTCCGATGTTGCAGGAATACTGGTTCGATGACGACAGCAAGGTACAGCGCTGGGACAACATCTTGCACGGAGTATTTCAATGACAAAGGATAAAAGCATATTCATCAAAAACATTTACTATATGCTGTCCTATGCGTTTACCACGTTGAAGGAATCCGTCTACGACGATATTCAGAAGGAGTCGTTCGATAACATTCACAACCTGTTTGCTGCGATTCTGGCAAAAGGTATCGGGCTGCAGTTAAAGCAGGGGCTCTACCGGGAATACATCAACCGCGTAGAAAACCTGCCAGTCGTCCGAGGCAAGATCGACATGCCGGGAACGATAAAAAACAGGCTGGAGCACCGAATGGTCGTGACTTGCGATTATGACGAGCTCTCGGAAAACAACCTGCTCAATCAGATTCTGAAATCGACGGTTTTCCTTCTTCTGCGTCAGAAGGATGTACAGGAAAAGTACAAGGCCGAACTGAAAAAAGAAATGCTCTTTTTCTCGGAAGTGGATCAGATCGAACTGCAGCATATCCGCTGGTCGGATATTCGATTCCAGAGGAATAACCGCACTTATCAACTGCTGCTTGCAATATGTCAACTGCTGATAGAGGGCTCACTTCTGACAACGGAGAGCGGTGAGTATCGGCTCGCAAGTTTTGTGGATGAGCAGCGAATGAGCAGACTTTATGAGAAGTTTATTCTGGAATACTACGCGCAGGAATTCGGCAAGCGGCTGAAAGGATTCTCTTCTCGAGCATTACAGATTCCGTGGCAGCTTGATGATGGGTATGATGCCTTGCTCCCGGTTATGCAAACAGACATCACGCTGACTTATGGGAATCAGACGCTTATCATCGATGCTAAATATTATGAGCGGACGCTGCAGACGAACTTCGATGTGCAGACGTTGCATTCCGGCAACATGTACCAGATTTTTACATATGTGAAGAACAAGGAAGCTGAGTTACAGGGCACCGGACATAAGGTGTCCGGGATGCTTCTGTATGCAAAGACGGATGAAGATCTTGTCCCAGACAATGTTTATCAGATGAGCGGTAATCAGATATCGGTCAAAACACTTGATTTGAATCAGGAGTTTTCGGAAATTCAGAATCAGTTGAATAAGATCGTGAGGGACCATTTTGGGATAAGCATCAGGCAAGAAACGATTTAACGAATTAACACCTTTTAACGATAACTATACATTTTAACGATTACAACATCTCACAGGAAGGAGGGGTGCAAAATGCCAAGTGCAGTAACAGCAGGAAGGACATCTTTCCTTCCTTTTGCTTACAGTTCAGCCACAACCGGACCCGCTACAAACGCCGGAATCCCTTTATTTCAGGCTTTTTCGCCCATTCCTGTGCAGAAGTCTACATACTGCGATTGTATCAAAGACGGTAGGAAGATAGACCCCGCTTGCGGCTCCGGCGGCATGTTCGTCCAGACCGGAGATTTTGTAAATCAGAAAGGCCTTCAGGCAAACAACACCATGACCTTCTATGGACAGGAGAAGGTGGAATATAATGCGCAGCTTTGTTTGATGAACATGGCGGTCCACGGGCTTACAGGTGTGATTAAGTCAGGAGACGATGCAAACACCTTTTATCATGATGCACACAATCTCGCGGGGTCCTGCAATTACGTGATGGCGAATCCGCCGTTTAATGTCGATAAGGTAAAAGCGGAATCAGCGCAGGCGGCAGGGAGATTGCCGTTCGGAATTCCGGGAGTGAATAAAGCCGGAGAGTTCGGAAACGCCAATTATCTGTGGATTTCTTATTTTTACGCTTATCTGAATGAGACAGGCCGCGCTGGCTTCGTTATGGCCTCGTCTGCGACAGACTCCGCTGGGAAGGACAAGAATATTCGAGTAAAACTTGTTCAAACCGGAAACGTCGATGTAATGATCAGTGTCGGAAATAATTTCTTTTACACAAGGAGCCTGCCCTGTACACTTTGGTTTTTCGATCGCGGGAAGAAGGAGAAAGTCAAAGGTAAGACCCTCTTTATCGATGCCAGAAACTACTATACCGTTGTAGATCGGACGCTTAACGAATGGACGGATTGGCAGATCAAGAATTTGACTGCGATCGTGTGGCTGTATAGAGGCGAGACGGAAAAGTATGCGGCTCTTCTGAATGAGTACAGGGATGCGCTGAAAAAGTATGCGAATGAAGTTGAGAGTACAGACCCGATCAAAGCTGCGATCACGGAGAATTTTACTACAACTGTAGACAATCTGAAGAAGTACCTGAAGGATCAGCAGAAACAAGCCAAGAAGGATGTAGACAGTGCTGAGCGGAAAGACAAGAAGGTTGTCCAGAAGAAGTGGGATGAAAAACTGGAATGGGATCAAGAGGTACTGACCACAGCAAAAGACGCTCTGTGGTTGTATGAGAAGTTTGGTGATGGGGAATATCAGGATATTTCAGGCCTCTGCAAGATCGCAACTGAGGAAGAAATCAAAGATAAGGGCTGGAGCCTTACTCCCGGTGCATATGTTGGCGTCGCGCCGGTCGAGGATGACGGTGTGGATTTTGAAGAACGCATGAAAGAGATCCACAAAGAGTTATTGACGCTTCATGATGAGAACGATCGACTGATGGATACCATTTCCAAGAATCTGGAGGAGATGGGGCTATGAGTTGGGAACGTCATATATTGGGAGAACTGATCTATATAAAAAAAGGAAAAAGTATTACAAAGAAAGATTCCAAAGCTGGACCTTATCCAGTAGTCCTTGGTGGGAGGGAACCAGCATATTACATTGACCAATTTAATCATACAGGTAAAGCAATCGTTGTTTCGCGAAGTGGCGCGTCGGCAGGCTTTATTTCACATTGGAATGAACCCATTTTTGTAACAGATGGTTTCTTGATACAGCCTAAAGAAAACATAAATCATGATTTTTTATATTATTTGATGAAAAGTCACGAATCTGAATTACAGGGGTTACAAGGAGGCTCTGCAATACCTCATGTTACGCCTAACATAATAAATAATATTATAGTTTACATCCCTAACATTTATATTCAGGAAAATATTGCAAACATTCTTTCCACCTACGACGACCTCATTGAAAATAACAACCGTCAGATCAAGCTCCTAGAAGAAGCAGCACAGCGTCTGTATAAGGAATGGTTTGTTGATCTGCACTTCCCTGGACATGAGAATTGCAAGATTGTTGATGGTGTTCCGGAGGGGTGGAGAAAGAAGACCGTTGGGGATTTAATTGGGAAAGTGCCAAGAACCACTCAAATCCCTGCTTCGTGCTACAAAAAGAATGGAGAAATACCGGTTATCGATCAGAGCAAAGTATTCATTGCGGGATATACTGATGAAAAAAGCGCATTAGTTGACTTACATATGCCAGTCATAGTTTTTGGAGATCACACAAGAATTCTTAAGTACATTCAGTTTCCTTTCGCAAGAGGCGCTGATGGAACTCAGCTTATAGTTAGTAGGACAACAAATATGCCCCAATCTTTATTATATTATGGTCTTGTTAATATTGACTTATCAAATTACCATTATGCAAGGCACTTTAAGTATTTAAAAGCAGAAAGCTTGCTCGTTCCAGACAAAAAAAATGCTGAACTATTTGACGGGTACGTAAGCGTGCTGCAAGAAAAAATACAAGATTTACGTGATGAAATGTATCTATCTGCAGAAGCCCGTGATCGCTTACTTCCTAAGCTGATGTCCGGTGAGATCGAAGTATAGTAAGTTTACTGAATGGAAGGGAGGGGACCCACTGTGGCATATGACTATTCCGAAAATAAATTAGTGCAGGATAGCTCTGCGGCCCTTCTGCATGATGAACTTGGGTGGGATACCGTTTTTGCATATGACAAAGAAGTGCTCGGGGGGAACGGTACTCTTGGACGTACGTCCTATCATGACATTCTCCTTTACAGGGACATTACTGCAGCCCTGAAACGCCTGAATCCGTGGATTACGGATCAGCAGATCAAAGAAGCGGAGGATAAGATTTCTTCGCATCTTTCAACATCGTCACTTCTACAGATCAATGAAGAGAAGTACATCATGCTCCGCAACGGGATTCGGGTGACTGTGAAGCGCCCAGATGGTAAGACGGATAGCAAACTCGCCATGGTGATCGATTTCTCCAATCCTGATAACAACCGCTTCCTTGCCGTGCAAGAACTGAAGATTTATGGGGATCTGTACAGAAGGCGGACAGATATCGTCGGCTTTGTTAACGGCATCCCGCTGATGTTTATCGAGCTTAAGAGAACCGATGTAGATGTCGAGGTTGCTTATAACAAGAACTACACAGATTATCTGGATACAATCCCGCATCTCTTTTATTACAATGCCTTTCTGATTTTGGCTAACGGTCCAGAAGCAAAGGTGGGCACACTCGGCAGCAAGTATGAATTCTTCTCAGAATGGAAGCGCCTGAAAGAGGGAGATAAAGGAAATGTAGCCCTGGAAACGATGCTCCGGGGAATTTGCCGGAAAGATAACTTCCTTGATCTTTTTGAAAACTTCATTCTCTTTGACCATTCTTCCGGAAAAACAGCAAAAATTCTCGCCAGGAATCACCAGTACCTGGGCGTGAATGAAGCAGTGCAGGCGTATGCGGACCGGAAGCTCCGTAATGGAAAGCTCGGTGTTTTCTGGCATACACAGGGATCCGGGAAGAGCTACTCTATGGTTTTTCTTGCCCAGAAGATAAGGCGGAAGTTCCAGGGCTCACCAACAATCGTAGTACTGACCGACCGCGATGAGCTCAACAGGCAAATTAGTGGAACATTTGAAGGCTGCGGGCTTCTTGGGAAAGCTAAAGCAACAGAGTATATCGCGACCAGCGGTGATGATCTGATCAACAAATTGAAGGGAAATCCCAGCTTCATTTTCACTTTGATCCAGAAGTTCAACAAGCCGGACGCTAAACCAATTAAAGTGGATCACGACATATTGATCATGTCAGATGAAGCACATCGCAGTCAATACGGCATCTTCGCCAACAACATGGATCGTCTACTCCCGGATGCTTCGAAAATTGGATTTACCGGAACGCCGCTCCTTGCGGATGACAATATCACCGAAAGAACATTCGGCGGCTATGTTTCTATCTATGACTTTAAACGCGCCGTAGAGGATGGAGCGACAGTACCTCTTTATTACGAGAATCGTGGAGAACGACTGCAAGTCAATCAGGACGAAATGCTTACAGACAAAATCCTGGATGCTGTGGAGAGGGCTGATCTCGATCCAGAGCAGGAAGAAAAGCTGGAGCACGAGTTTGAAAAAGAAATCCATGTTCTGACAGCAGAACCGAGACTGAGAAGAATAGCAAAAGACTTTGTCGAACACTATTCTGATCTGTGGACAAGCGGTAAGGCTATGTTCGTCTGCCTGAATAAAGTGACCTGCGTTCGGATGTATAACTATGTTCAGGAGTATTGGAAAAAAGAGATCTGTGCTCTCGAAGAGAGGGAAAAGACCCTCACGCAGCAGGAATCGGAAGAGCTCCAGAAGAAAATTAACTGGATGAAGCAGACGGAAATGTGTGTCGTAATCAGCCAGGAGCAGAATGAGATCAAGACCTTCCAAAAGTGGGGGCTCGATATTAAGTCACACCGTGAGAAGATGGAAAAGCGCGAACTCGATAAAGAGTTCAAGGATCCCGCCAATCCATTCCGAGTGGTATTCGTATGTGCCATGTGGCTGACTGGTTTTGATGTAAAGTGCCTAAGCTGCTTATACCTTGATAAGCCTATGAAGGCCCACACATTGATGCAGACCATTGCAAGAGCGAATCGTGTGGCAGAGGGAAAAGAAAACGGGCTTATTATCGACTACATTGGAATTGTCGGCGCGCTTCGGAAAGCCCTGGCAGCGTATACGGCCAACCCTTCCGGGAGAGGAGGATCCGATCCCACAATCGATAAAGAGAAGCTGGTGGAACAAATAGCAGAAGCCATCACAAAGGGCAGGGCTCTCCTGAAAGAAAACAACTTCGATCTTGAAAATCTGATTGCAGCAAAGAACTTTAACAAGATGTCGCTTCTCCTGAATGCTGCAAATGCTATGTGTGGCGACCAGAAGGTAAAGAAGACTTTTACGACCTATGCGGATGAGGTGAGGAGGCTGCTGAAGTATCTGGATCGGGATGATATATCAGATCATCTACGAGAAGAAGCAGAAGCGCTGATCGCGATCCTGAATCAGATCTATAAGAAAAGGGCGCATGTAGATAACACGGACCTGATGGTCGAGATCGACCGTATTATCAGTGAATACATCTCGGTTGAGGATGCTGCTGGTCAAAATGATCTGATTCCAAGCAAGAGATTTGATATCAGCAAGATTGATTTTAATCTTCTTTCAAGGGAATTTGAAAAGGCAAGAAACCAGAACCTGCTTTTAAGAGACCTCGATGAAACGGTTTATGACAGAATTCAGAAAATGATGGCGGTGAATCCGAGACGGATCGATTATCTGAAGCGGTATCAGGAGATTATCGATAACTACAATCAGGAACAGGACAAGGCCGCAATTGAAAAGACTTTCATGGATTTGATGAACCTTGCCGGAAGCATGAACACCGAGCAGCGGCGATATGTTCGTGAGGGGTTTGAAAATGACGAGCAGCTTTCGATCTATGATTTACTCTTCCGGGATGATTTGTCAAAGGAAGACATAAAGAAGATCAAAAGGGTGTCTATAGATTTACTGGCAAAGATCAAGAAGAAAATAGCGGAGCTTGATCACTGGACCGATAAACAGGAAACCCGTGCTGCTGTTGATATTCTCATCCGTGACACGCTCTGGGAGGAACTTCCAGATAGCTATGATGACAGTCGGATCAGAGACTACCGAACCAGAATCTATGAGTACGTATACACACATTATCCGGAAGTTAGCGTTGTGGCGTAGTACCAGTCTTTTATAAAGAACTTCAGATTTGCCCTGTATAGGAATTTTGGTGACAGGCACCGTTAATAAGAGTGGCAAGTGAATAAGATCAGGAGATGAAATTATGGGAAGATCTTGGTGACAGGCACTGTTGACACGGTTTTGAATGTGAGTGTGTCGGTCAAAGGTGACCGGCGCTTTGTGCACGTGTGACAGGCACCGTTAATTAAATCTGGCTTTTCTAAAGAAGTGACCATTGATGATACTCATAGGTTATTTTATATCGGAAACGAAAAAATCTGGAGGAAAAGTATTCAAAATCCGGTAGTTTACAGCTTCGATGAAGTAGTCTCCTACAATAAAGAGATCGTTGGTCAGAAAATTCAGACAAAAAAGAAGGGTGGAATCACTCGTGCTCTGGTCGGAGGTGCTATCGCCGGACCTGCCGGAGCACTAATTGGAGCGGGAACTGCTAAGACAGAGACAAAGACTACAGGCGGGCAGGAAAAACTTAATATTGAGGTTAACGCTTATGGCGGTCATAAAACAGTAAGTATATTTCAGGCACCTGCTGGACTTACAAATTTTCTTGATAACATTATTGCTCAAGAAAAACATCCAGAAAGTACTGTTGCATCGTCTGGATTTTCCGTTGCAGATGAGCTTCTTAAATATAAGCAACTTCTTGATGCAGGCGTTATCACTCAAGAAGAGTTCGATGAACAAAAGAAGAAGTTATTGAGTTAACTTAGCCTTGACGGTGCCTGGCAGCTCCTTCTACATGCTTCTTTCGGCGAAGACGTTGCAGAGCTTATATTTGAAGATCTGAAGGACCGGAACTCCTTTTTTATTGCCTACATTATTGAATTTTCAGCACACCTTTTCGGTGTGGGAAGTTTTAGTAACTTATAAGCACTCTCGGTTAATGCTAGGTATAACATGTGGGTGCCTAATACAATGGTGGAATATAACTGAATATGGAGGAAAAGAATATGGGTATGCGTTATAGGAGGAGCATCAATCTTGGTGGAGGATTTCGCGTAAATATCAGTAAAAGCGGCATTGGATATAGCTGGGGTACGAAAGGTTTACGTTACACAAAGACAGCTCGTGGAACCACAAGACGCACATATTCAATTCCTGGTACTGGCCTTTCATACGTTGAAGAAAAAGGAAGGCAGAAGCGTACTAATAATGTTCATAGTAATGGAAACATAAATCCAAGCCAACAGCAAGCGGTTATCAGTAATGCTGTCAGCACAGAGAAGGTGAACGTAAATGATTATCAACCTGCAGAATATGAAGAACTGTTAGGCCAGATGAAGAAGGCACTTAGACTTAATTATCTTGGTAATTGGCTTATAGCTACTATAATATTTGCAGCCTTCCCGTTATTCATATTTACAACGATTGCCGGCGTAATACTTAAAATCGTAGTTCATACGAAGATGAAGGTGCCAATGGAGTATTCATTTGATACCGAATCGCAGGCTGCCTATAATGATCTATCTGCAATATGGATGAGTCTTAACAAAAATAATTGTTTTTGGCAGACGATTTCAGAGAGTGGTTTAAATTGGAAAACAAGTGGTGGTGCGTCGCGTGGGATTAGTAGAATACCAGCCAAGGCTATTAATAAATTGCCATTTTTTGTGGATTCGAATGTACGTCCATTTGGTTTGAAATTACGAAGGCAGAAAGTTTATTTCCTGCCAGATAAGATTCTAGTTGTTTCGAAACTGAATGTCGGTGCCATTAGTTATTCGGATGTTAATATGGGATTTGGTTCGACCAACTTTATAGAAACAGGGTTTGTGCCAAGAGATGCTAAGGTTATCCGACAGACATGGCTCAAAGTGAATAAAAATGGTACGCCAGACAGACGATTTAAGGACAATAGACAAGTTCCTGTTTGTCAATACGGTGAGGTGCTTATAGAATCTGGCAGAGGACTTCATATTGAATTAATGTGTTCAAATAATGAAACAATAAATGAGATGAGGAACTCAGCCGAAAGGTTTAAAGAATTTATGAACCGATAAACTAAGCATTTTAATTTACTAGTATAGAAACAAGGAATCCTAACCAATAAACCAATACAGAAATAGAACGTACTAGTACAGAAACTCAATGTACTGGTACAGTGAAGAAAATAGTATCGGTAAACAGAACCTGGATCTGACAGAAAATTAAGCGAAACTGAACAAAAGCTGCTGTCATTGACCAGCTCAATGCGTTTCCTTCTGGCATGTTTTGGGCTCTGGAACTCATTGTCAGCCCCTCACAAGTAAATAGAGTAAAATGCTTACAATCTCACAGTTTAGGAGGCTTTCTGTTGGCGGTATATCCGCCCTTTAATAAATCGCTTACTTTCTTTGTACGAAAGATTGGAAAGAGTAGAGGACGGTCTATATTTGGCAGAGGAGCCGAAAGCAAAGCTGATGCTTAAGGATCTTTATATGACTGCGAAGAAGGATGGGAAGATACACAGGGAGCTGTCATAAGAAGACGACGCAGGGGCTTTGAAGATGAAGAAGTGGGCGATAGGATGAAAGATACTTTTGAGACGAAGAGACTGCTTCTTCGCAGATGGTCGGAAGCGGATGCGGAGGATTTATATCAGCTGGCCTCGAATCCGGCAGTCGGACCGGAAGCCGGATGGCCGCCTCACAAGTCTGTAGATGACAGCAGAGGGATCATTCGGGATGTCCTCTGCAAGAAAGGAACCTACGCTGTTCTGCAGAAGGAAGACGACAGGATTGTTGGAAGCGTCGGGCTGAAATTTGGCATAGACTCGGTTTCTGCAAAGGCGGATGAACCGGAGCTCGGCTACTGGATCGGGCAGGAGTTCTGGGGCAGAGGCTATGCACCGGAAGCATCGGCGGTTCTGATTTCCTATGCTTTTACGGAGCTTCATTGTCCGAGGGTCTGGTGCTGTCATTATGAGGGCAACGAAAAGTCCAGGAGGGTGATGGAGGATAAGCTTGATTTCCGGTATGTGAGGACCAATCCGCTAGGTGAGACACTTCTTGGGTATACGCGGCCGGAGAGGATTCTGGTGCTGGAGGAAGGTGAATGGCTGCGGGAGATTGATGAAGAAGGCAATTTAGCCGAGAATCTGTGAAGTCCGCCAGGTGGTTGAATGATGTAGGTTAGGGGGATTAGGTTGATTATAAATCATAGGGTTAGGAATATTGAGGTTTGCCAAGAGAATGCCGGAATCGTGAAAGCCAACGGATATACGAATTCGCTAGGCGAAGAAGTTGGCTTTGATCATTCGTTAGAGGACCATCAGAGGGTTCTTGTTTATTCTCCGGATGGATTGAAGGAGCTTGTTGAGAGATTCGGGAATTCTGGGAGTGCAGTATCGACGAAGTCGATTGAAGTCCGTGATGAGGACAGCTTTGCTAGGTCTACGGATTGCGTTCTGAATTTCGCGAATTCGCGTCATCCGGGCGGCGGATATCTGAGTGGGGCGTCTGCACAGGAAGAAGCCCTCTGCCGGCAGTCGACTCTTTATGCCTCGATTTCTTCTGAGGAAGCCAGGCAGATGTATGACAGTAATCGCGACGTGGAAGACTTCGATACGGACTATCTTTTACTGTCGCCATGCGTGGAGGTCTTCCGCAATAAATCGCTGAATTTTCTGGAGCATCCGCATACGACGGCGGTGATCTCTGCTGCTGTGCCGAATCTATATGGAAGAGCCAGGGATGTGAGCCTATCTGAATTACAAGAATATTACAGACATCGGATCCGGCAGATTCTATGTGTAGCCGCTGAGAACGGCTATCGAACGATTACGCTGGGAGCCTGGGGATGCGGAGCATTTGGCAATGATCCGGCAGAGGTCGCCGGAGCCTTTAAGGATATTCTGGTGGATGAGGGATTTGCGGAGTGTTTTGACAGGGTGATTTTTGCGATTCCGGAAGGGAAGGATGGGAATCTGCAGGTGTTTCGGGATGTGTATGGGATTTGATAGAACTGATTTCTGATGGCTGTTCAGCTAGTGATCAATTGATGAAATCCTTTCGCAAGTATTTCATATTCTATAATGGTAACGCTGCAAATAGTAGTAGAATGTAGACATAGGATATGACAGATAATCAAATGACGAGTTATTTTAATAAGGACTGGGGGATGAGATGATGAATAAGGGTAATATTCTTCTTGTGGGTAAATCAGGAGCAGGTAAGTCTACGCTGATTAACGCAGTACTCGGCGATAAGGTTCCGGAAAATGAAAAAGCCAAGACAGGCTTTGGGATCGTTGGTACAACTGTACATTTACAACCCTATGAATGCGATGGGATTCAATTCAGGTTGATTGATACCATAGGTTTTGAACCCAATTTTTTCCAGGAACAAAACCTAAATTGCAATAACAAATTGAACACTGATGATAACTAGGCCACCACATGCACCTTGTCAACTGAATACACCTGATCCAGGAAAGTATCGAAGACCTCTTCTGGTGTACTGTATCCCAAATGCCTCCTCGGAAGAGCATTGATCTCATCGGCATACTCGAGGATCTGTTCAGCAGAGAAAAGCTCTATGGAGACTCCCTTCGGAATGAAGCGTCTCAGAATACGGTTATGCCGCTCGTTCTGAGCCCTTTCCCAGGAAGAATACGGATGGGCAAAGTAAACCGTCGTTCCATAGTCTTCCAGTTCTGAAAGCCGTTCGAACTCACTCCCGTTATCGGAAGTAATCGTCCGGAAGATCTCTGGAAAGTGCTCGGCCCCGAACTCTTCCCTAAGAACTTCCAGAGCTGCCATGACCGCATCCGCGTTTTTCCCTGGGATTTTGATCGCCAGGTAATAGTCACTGGCCTTTTCCAGAATCGTCAGCACAACGGATTCCCGGCCTTTTTTGCGCCCGACCACGGTATCGATTTCCCAGTGTCCACAATGGATCCGTTCCATGACTTCCTCCGGACGTTCTTCAATGCTTGTTCCATAGATCCGCTTGTTCTTCCGCAGAGACTTATGTTTCCGTTTTCTGGACAGTGCCTCCGGGATATCAAAAGGATCAATGGGAAGCCTGCCTGCCCAGAGGTCGTTATACAGCGTCTTGGTACAGGGAATCGTCTCCTCCGGGAAGAGGTGATGCTTCTTCGCATAGCCGACACAGGCGTCCAGAGACCATCCGTGGGCTTTTACCTTTTCAGACATCCACCGGATGAACGGAGAAGCATAATCGCCTTTACAGGGCCTGTGACAGCGGGCACGATTGACCTCATAGTTCTTCTGACCACGCTTCGCCGAGTACTGCGGAAAGCGTCCGCGGGAGCCGTTCCTTGTTCCTGTGCCCCGTCGGAGCTCATACATGACCGTCGACGGAGAACAATCCAGTTCCTCCGCGATACGGCGGAGGGAGTAGCCAAGCTTCCGGAAGATCTGGATACTGCATCGATCTTCAAATTTTAGATGCTGACCTCTTTCCCGGTCTGGTGTAATCATGGTAGAATAAGTTTTGCCCATAGTAGACTCCTTTCGGCGATTGTTTTGTGGTGATTCAATTCTACCAGAAGATCTGCTATGGGTCTTTCTTTATTCAGTTGTTCAATTTGATTTTACAATCTACCGTCGAATATTTAACACGAAACCAGGCTTTCTGACCGTTTTCTCGACCTGCAGTTTCATTCCGGCCACCGGCCAGCTCGCCTGCCTCAAATCATATAAGTATATAAAAAAACCGCCCCGGTAAACTACCGGGGCGGTACTTGTAATTCGATCGATTATTTACTCTGTTTCAGAACAGCCTGTGCTGCTGCAAGACGAGCGATCGGAACTCTGAACGGAGAGCAGGATACATAGTCAAGACCGATTGCGTTGCAGAACTCAACGGAAGAAGGATCTCCACCGTGCTCACCGCAGATACCGATGTGCATATCCGGACGAGTCTTGTGTCCAAGTTCTACAGCCATCTTCATCAGCTTGCCGACACCATCCTGATCCAGCTTTGCGAACGGATCGTTCTCAAGGATCTTGTTGTCATAGTAAGCATTCAGGAACTTACCTGCATCATCACGAGAGAATCCGAAGGTCATCTGAGTCAGATCGTTGGTACCGAAGCAGAAGAACTCTGCATCCTTAGCGATCTCATCAGCGGTCAGAGCTGCTCTCGGGATCTCGATCATGGTACCAACCTTATAAGAAAGGTCTACACCAGCTGCCTTGATCTCAGCATCTGCAGTCTTAACGATGATGGACTTAACGAACTTCAGCTCCTTCTCAATACCTACCAGAGGTACTTCGATCTCAGGAACGATGGTCCAGTCGCTGTGCTTCTTCTGAACATTGATTGCTGCACGGATAACAGCCTTGGTCTGCATTACAGCGATCTCCGGATAGGTGATCGGAAGACGGCATCCTCTGTGGCCCATCATAGGGTTAGCCTCTACGAGACCGGCGATGACAGCCTTAACCTGCTCCGGAGTCTTACCGGTATCAGCGCAAACCTTTGCGATATCTTCTTCAGTCTTAGGAACGAACTCATGAAGAGGCGGATCCAGGAAACGAATGGTGACAGGATCACCTTCCATTGCCTCGAAGAGCTGTTCGAAATCACCCTGCTGCAGAGGAAGGATCTTATCGAGAGCCTTTTCACGATCTTCCTTGGTATCGGCAACGATCATCTCACGAATAGCGTTGATACGATCACCGGCGAAGAACATATGCTCGGTACGGCAAAGGCCGATACCTTCTGCGCCAAGCTCTCTTGCCTTCTTAGCATCTGCAGGAGTATCTGCATTGGTACGAACCTTCATGGTACGGATCTCATCTGCCCACTTCATGATGGTTGCGAAATCCTCATCCTCGATCGCACCTTCCTGTACGGGAAGAGCACCATCATAGATGTTACCGGTAGAACCGTCGAAGGAGATGACATCACCTTCCTTGTAGGTATGTCCGCCAAGAGTGAAGCTTGTTTCATCTTCAGAGAATACGATGTCGGAGCATCCTGCTACGCAGCAAGCACCCATACCACGGGCAACAACGGCTGCATGGCTGGTCATACCGCCACGAGCGGTCAGGATACCCTGAGCTGCCTTCATACCTTCGATATCTTCCGGAGAGGTCTCACGACGAACGAGAACGACCTTCTCACCCTTTGCAGCCTGAGCCTTTGCCTCTTCTGCAGTGAAGACGATCTTACCGCATGCAGCACCAGGAGCTGCAGGAAGTCCCTTACCGATCTGAGTTGCGTTCTTAACAACATCCTTGGAGAAGGAACCGTGAAGCAGAGTATCCAGGTTACGAGGCTCTACAGAGAGAACAGCCTGCTTCTTATCGATCAGGCCTTCATTTACCATGTCATGAGCGATCTTCAGAGCAGCCTTAGCGGTTCTCTTACCGTTACGGCACTGCAGCATGTAAAGCTTACCATGCTCGATGGTGAACTCCATATCCTGCATGTCTCTGTAGTGATCTTCCAGCTTATTGGAGATCTCAAGGAGCTGCTCATAGATATGAGGCAGAGTCTTCTTGATCTCTTCGATCTTCATAGGAGTACGAGCTCCGGATACAACGTCCTCGCCCTGTGCATTCATCAGGATCTCTGCATAGAACTTGTTTTCACCGGTTGCAGGATCACGGGAGAATGCAACACCGGAACCGGAATCATCACCCATGTTACCGAATACCATCTCTACGATGTTAACAGCAGTACCCCAGGAATAAGGGATATCGTTGTCACGACGGTATACATTGGCACGAGGGTTGTCCCAGCTTCTGAATACGGCCTTAACTGCCTCAAAGAGCTGTTCCTTCGGATCGGTCGGGAAGTCCTTGCCGATCTTTTCCTTGTACATAACCTTGAACTGCTCAGCCAGATCCTGAAGATCCTCAGTGGTCAGCTCAACGTCCTGAGTAACACCTCTCTCAGCCTTCTTCTTGTCGATGATCTTCTCGAACTCGCTCTTGGAAACTTCCATAACGACATCGGAGAACATCTGGATGAATCTTCTGTAGCAGTCCCAAGCCCATCTGGGGTTGCCGGACTTCTTTGCTACAGCCTCAACAACATCTTCGTTCAGACCAAGGTTCAGGATGGTGTCCATCATACCAGGCATAGAAGCACGTGCACCGGAACGAACGGAAACAAGAAGCGGGTTCTCTTTATCGCCGAACTTCTTGCCGGTCTCTTCCTCAATCTTCTTCATGTACTCAACGATCTGACCTTCGATCTCGTCATTGATCTGACGGCCGTCCTCATAGTACTGTGTGCAGGCTTCGGTAGTGATAACGAAACCAGCAGGTACCGGAAGACCAATGTTAGTCATCTCGCAGAGGTTTGCACCTTTGCCGCCAAGGAGCTCACGCATGTCCTTGTTACCTTCGCTGAAAAGGTAGACCCACTTTTTTGCCATTACTCTTTTCCTCCTAGAAAAAATTTAATTGTTACTGAAATTGATGGATGCCATGGAAATGTGCCCAGGCAACCTTAATAATTTTACCATACTTTGCCAACGATTCAACTATAATTTCCATGGCAATTTCCTGCTTTTTCTATTCTCTCTATCCTTCCCTATTCTCTCTATCCTTTTCCATTCACTCTATTCTTCCATTCTCTCCCTCGTCAGATTCCGAACCCACTTTTCTTTTTTCATACGGACCATGACCCAGGGAAGTTTCCCGACCTCATCCAGACAGGTACAGAAATAGACAAAAAGAACCGGCCAATGGAAAACAAAGGCTCCAAGCAAGGCCGCAGGGATAGCAAAGCACCACATCATGACAATCAGGGAATAGAGATCGAATTTCGTATCTCCGCCGCCATCCAGAATACCGTTGATCGTAACCGTATTCACACAGCGCCCAATCATATAGACCGACAGGATCAGCATCATGCCGAAGAGATAGCCATGTGCCTTTGGTCTAAGTTTCATAGCATTTAAAATCAGGGGCGTCACCAGGAGGACGATGCCCATGGAAAAGAAACCGATGACCCAGGAAATGTTCCTGAGGCGATAGCCATAGGTCCTGGCCCGGTCCAGTTCGCCCGCACCGAGCTCATTTCCGATCATGATTGCGGCTGCTGCCCCGATACCGTTGCAGAGACAGCAAACCAGGTCACGAACAACTGCTGCTGCAGAATTGGCTGCGGCCGCATCCGTCCCCATATGACCGAGGATGGCTGTATATGAGGTGAAGCCAATGCCCCACAGAAGAGATGCTCCCAGGATCGGAAGAGAAAGCTTGATGAAATCGCCGGTCAAAAGGCGGTTTCGGCGAAAGGCATTTCTGAAAAAAGGATGCAGGTAACCGGGCCGATAGGACAGAAAAAGGCAAAGCAGGATCTGGATCAAACCGGAAAGCGTCGTCGCAAGAGCTGCACCCTTTGCCCCCATGGCCGGTGCTCCCAGATATCCGAAAATGAAGACCGAATTCAAGACGATGTTCAAAAGGACCGTCAGGAAAGAAACAAAGGCTCCGGCTGCTGCATGATCTGAGATTCGAAACATGCTTAAATAGAGCTGGCTGAATCCGACAAGGAGATAAGAGACAGCGGCGACCCGAAGATAGTCGCAGCCGATCCGGTTCAGACCCGGGTCATTGGTAAAAAAAGCCATCAGATATTGCGGAAGGAAGAAACAGATCAGGAAAAAAAGAATGTCAATGATCAGAGTCAACCGTAAGCTGATATGGAAAATGTCATCCAGAGATTTCCTGTCCCCTTTTCCCCAGTACTGAGCACCCAGAATGCTCGCCGGTCCCGTCACAGCCGCCGTGAACATGGACAGAATAAACTGAACCTGAGAGGCCAGAGAAACCGCTGCCATGGAATCCTGGTTCAGCCGTCCCAGCATGAAAGCATCTGCCGCAGCCACCATGGCAGCCAGAAGGCTCTGTAAACCGATTGGAAGACTAAGTTCCCATAGTTTTCTAAAGAATACCGGGTCCCCAAGGACCTTTTCTTTCCATTTCATAGTAACCCCCATAAGCCGTCATTTATAAAAAAGCGGATTGCAGCAGGTGATACTGCAATCCACTTTTTATTCTATATGGTTCCATACAAATATTTCTTGTTCAGGCTAAACCAAACGCAAAATACCAATACAAATGTTCTCTGTCATATTCTTACTTACAGAGCTGTTCAATCGCTTCTGCAAAGACCTTCGTTGCGATCACAAGATTCTCAATATCCATAAATTCATCTGCCCCATGCATATGGGTATCAACATCCGGAAGAACGGCTCCGAAAGCGACACCGTTTTTCAGATCATGAACATAGGTGCCACCACCGATGGCAAGGGCTTTCCCTTCCAGACCGGTCACATCGCTATATGCCTTGAGAAGGGTCTGCACGAAGGGGCTGTCAGCGCTTACGGCATGCGGCAGGACCATTCCCGGTGTCGACCAGTCGAAACCGGCCTTTTCAGCCATAGCCTCTGCCACTTTGACACAATTCTCTTCTCCGGCGCACAGAGGGGTCCGGGCATCAAAGGAGAATGACATCTCGTCTCTTGTGACATGATAGAGATCCAGAGTGCAGGTCACTGCGCCGGATGCTTCATCCGACATGGCAATGCCGATTCCAGAGCCATCCGTCACTCCATAAGGGAAGAGAACTTCTACCTCTTTCAAAAGCTTTGTCTCTTCACAACTTGCAAGCGGAAGACGGTTTGCCAGAAGGACTCCGGCAAGACCTGCATTTTTCCCGAGTTCCGGCGTCGATGCGTGGGCGGATTCTCCGATGATGGTGATGGTCTCTGTTTTGGCATCCACTTCACAGGAAACCTGGCAATCCTTCTCTACGGAAGCAATGGCCGCCTTGACCTCTTCTGCATCAAAATCGAGGCCCGAAAAGACAAGCTTTGCCTTCTGGGGAACAGCATTCAGAGCGATTCCGGCATCCAGAGAAACCAGGGCCGGCTTGGCAAGCGATCCGTCAAGCTTCTTAGAAAGTGTCCCGCGGAACTGGCCCTTTTCGATATTAATCAGAGGGAACTCAGCATCCGGAGAGAAGGTCATGGGAGCTTCCTTCTCGACTGCATAATACTTTGTGATATCGATGGATCCGGTTTCCTCATCGGAACCCATGATCAGGCGGACACCCTTTGTCAGCGGGGTCTTCGTTTCCTTCAGGGCACGCATGGCATAGAGGGCGCAGAGAAGGGGTCCCTTGTCATCGGAGGTTCCGCGTCCGTAAAGGCGGCCGTCCTTTTCAATCACATGGAAGGGTTCGGTGACGGTCCAGCCCTCTCCTGCCGGAACGACATCGGTGTGGCCCAGCATGTCCAGGGTGTGGGGCAGGCTGGGATCCAGATCGGCCGTGCCGACATAGTTGTCGTAATTCTTGGTTGCAAAGCCGTAGCCGGCTGCCATGTCGATGGCTGTATTCAGAGCCTTCTTGCACTCAGGTCCGAAGGGGGCGTCGCCTTCGGCATCTGCAAGAACCGAGGGGATGGAGCAGAGCTTCTTTACATCAGTAACGAGTTCGTCCTTATGACTGTCAATCCATTCTGTAACTTTCTGATTCATCTGATTTCTCCTTTTCCTACAGGCCGGATTCTTCGATTCCGGCCTGGTATTTTATTGATAAACCTTTGCTTCTCATTTTATGCTACCGGTGAAATTGAATCAACAAGACCGGCTTCTCTTTTCAAAGATTTTCACCGACTGATTCCTATTTCTCCTCCACGCAGCGGAAGATGAAAAATTTGAGATAATAGGAATTTTCATCTCCATTCAGAAGAATGGGATGGTCGGGGCCCTGGGTCCGGAATTCCACCTGTTGCAGTCTCTTGTGGGCGGACCGGGCAGCTTCGCGGATCATCTTTTCGAAGAGTTCCTGGGTCATGAAATGGGAGCAGGAACAGGTGCAGAGATAGCCTCCGTTCTTCACCAGCTTCAGGCCCCGGATGTTGATTTCCCGGTAACCGTTGATGGCATGCTTTGTCGCTTCCCTGGACTTGGTAAAGGCAGGCGGATCCAGAATGACGATATCGTACTGCTTTCCCTCCTCCTGAAGCTTGGGAAGGGCATCGAAGACATCGGCTGCTTTGAAATAGACCCGGTCGGAAAGGCCGTTTCTTCTGGCATTTTCACTGGCCTGCTCGACAGCAAATTCCGAGATGTCCAGGCCGGTCACCTGGTCTGCACCGGCAAATCCCGCATTCAAGGCAAAGGTCCCCATATGGGTAAAACAGTCGAGGACCCTGAGTTTATTTTTTTTTTCAGCCGAGTCAGAAGCTGTCTCTGGCTCCTTACTTCTGTCCCTGTCTGAGGCAGACACCTTTGACGGATTTCCCTTCAGCCGGCGGACCAGGTGCTGGAGAGCCATACGGTTTTCCTTCTGATCCAGGAAGAAGCCGGTCTTCTGGCCATCTCTCACATCGACATCATAATGGATGCCGTTTTCCGTAATGATCACATGATCATCCCTGGGATCCTCTGAGGTAAAGGAAGCCAGGCCATCCTCTCTCTCAAGAGGGTACCAGCCCTTTTTCGGAAAGAGGCCTTCCTTTTTCCTGACAGCCGCATCGGACCGCTCGAAGATGCCGCGGATCCGGATGCCATCCGCTTTCATGGCATCGACCAGACCGTTTAAAATGTCATCCTTCAGGGCATCGATGCCCAGGGCCAGAGACTGGAAGACTAAAAGGTCCTCATACTTGTCCACAACCAGGCCCGGGAGGAAATCGGCTTCTCCGAAAATCACCCGGCAGGATGAGGTATCGATCACAGCCTTGCGGTAGTCCCAGGCATCCCCTGCCCGTTCCTTCATGAAGTCCGCATCGATGGGATCCTTCCGGAAACGGGAAAGCATGCGGACGCGGATCTTGGACTTTTCATTATAGAAGCCGTAGCCCATAAAATAACCGTCGAAATCCAGAACCCGGACGATGCCGCCGTTCCGGAAAGAAGCCTCATCCGCTTTCTGTAATTCTCCGACCTCATTGTCATAGATCCAGGCACCGCCGGATTTAATGGTACGGCCCTCTCCTTTTTTTAAGATCAGGTCTCCCTGGATCTGATATCGGTCTTCGCTCTCTATCTTCTGATTTTCTTCCATGAATTCAAACTCCTGATTTCTTTAGCCTTTCGGATGAATCTGATTTGTGCTCTTCTGCCCAGGTCTATATTTCCACACCGAATTCTATGCCCCGGTCTGCATTCTGTCTTAGGAAAAATTCTCCAGAGAAAAAGAACCGGCTCGGGTTTCCCCGGGCCGGTATCCCTGATCAATCCTTAGAAGGTAAACTTGTCTGCAAAGTAAGCATCCAGCTCATCGATTGCGATCCGCTCCTGCTCCATGCTATCACGGTCACGAACGGTTACGCAGTGGTCATTCTCAGAATCAAAGTCATAGGTGATGCAGAAAGGTGTTCCAATCTCATCCTGACGACGATAGCGCTTACCGATATTTCCCCGGTCATCGTATTCGCAGTTGTATTTCTTGGCCAGCTTCTGGTAGATCTCTGTTGCCGGTTCTGCCAGCTTCTTCGACAGAGGCAGAATACCGATCTTGACCGGTGCAAGAGCCGGATGGAAATGAAGGACGGTGCGGATGTCCGGCTTCTCCTCGCTTCCGATATTCTCTTCGTCATAGGCTTCGCAAAGGAAGGCCAAAACCACACGGTCCGCTCCCAGTGACGGTTCAATGACATAAGGGAGATACTTCTCGTTCGTTGTCTCATCGAAATAGGTCAGATCCTGACCGGAAACTTCCTGGTGGCGGCCAAGATCGTAATCGGTACGATCTGCAATGCCCCAGAGCTCGCCCCAGCCGAAGGGGAAGGTATATTCGATATCAGTCGTTCCCTTGGAATAGAAAGCCAGCTCTTCCGGATCATGGTCACGGAGACGGATGTGGTCTTCCTTGATGCCGAGAGACAGAAGCCAATCACGGCAGAAGCCTCTCCAGTACTGGAACCATTCCAGATCTGTGCCGGGTTTACAGAAGAATTCCAGCTCCATCTGCTCGAATTCACGGGTACGGAAGGTGAAGTTACCCGGAGTGATCTCATTTCGGAAAGACTTACCGATCTGTCCGATTCCGAAAGGGATCTTCTTTCTGGAAGTCCTCTGTACATTCTTAAAGTTTACGAAAATACCCTGTGCCGTTTCCGGACGAAGATAGACCGTGTTCTTAGCATCCTCGGTTACGCCCTGGAAAGTCTTGAACATCAGGTTAAACTGACGGATGTCTGTAAAATTATGCTTGCCGCAGGAAGGACAGGGAACCTGGTGTTCTTCGATCCACTGCTCCATCTCTTCATTAGACCAGCCGTCTACGGAAGACTTGAGCTCGATACCGTTTTCGGAAGCGAAGTCTTCGATCAGCTTATCTGCCCGGAAACGCTCGTGGCATTCCTTACAATCCATCAAAGGATCGGAGAAACCACCGATATGACCGGATGCGACCCAGGTCTGGGAATTCATGAGGATGGCACAATCGACACCGACATTGTGAGGGCTTTCCTGAACAAATTTCTGCCACCAGGCCTTCTTCACATTATTCTTCAGCTCCACACCCAGATTTCCATAGTCCCAGGTATTGGCCAGACCGCCGTAGATCTCAGAGCCCGGATAGACAAATCCTCTGGACTTAGCAAGCGCTACGATCTTATCCATGGTTTTTTCCATTGTTTTTTCCTCTCCTATTTATAAAACTTGTTATTTGAAACAAATCGGTAAACAAAATTTGTGATTATTGATAGATGATACAGGTCAGAATATCCGAATCCGGTTCCTTATTTTCCGGAGAAATATCGACCGTATCTTCACTGACCAGATGAGTCGCCCGGTCACTCAGATAGCGAATTTTGCCCGGCAGCCTGACCCGAATATTTTCCTGAATCACGAGAACCTTATCACCTTTTTCTTCTGCCTTCTTCAAAGCCTCCTGACTTTTGAGCAGGGATCCTCTCTTGGTAACAGTTTCTACTTTTCGAAAATTATCTTCCAGAGGGAAACCCTTTTTCTCCACAGACCTTGCAGATCCCTGATAGAGAGAATAACCGCTATAGGTCTGATAGAACTTGATCGTCTTGAAGCAAGTCTCGACGTAGAGCTTTCCGTCCACATGAGAAAAACGTCTGACCCTTGCCGAACCGAAACCATGCTCCTTAAAGAAGGAATAGATACTGCTCCGGACGCCCTGCTTTACCTCAGTTTCACTTACTCCACGATTCTTCAGATCAACGACCTCTTCGAGACGGACACTTCCATCCCTTTGAATGGTCAAAGTAGAAACCGGGGATTTTGGACTGATCCGGATCACAGCGATCCGGATGAGAATGATCAAAAGAACGATGATAAGAGCCAGTCCTAAAAGCCAGTTTCGCCGCCGTCTTCTAAGCATCTGCATACGCACCTTGCTGACCGGCCGGCCCTTTCTCTTATTCACTTGTCTTACAGACTTATTTCCGGTCATGGTATTGTTCTATCGTTCCTGGCTCATTCTCTGGTTCACTCATTAAGTGAAAATTATACACTTTGCAGAGTTGGAATTCAATTATCTTCTGGCAAATGCAAATGATCTAAGGAGCCCTGCTAATAGAGCCAAGTCCAAATTGTGCTGAATTCAAGTTAAAAAGGCTTCGGAATGATAGGTCCTCTCCTTGTAGCGGTTCCGATAACGGCGAAGAAAGTCGCAGAAGACTTCTTCCGCTTCGGGTTTCAAGCGGAAGGCATAGAGTCTTGTGATCGGTGCTGTCGTCACATAACGCAGGGCATAGAGTACCGAATCGGAAACCGGTTCACAATCTCTCACATTCTGCCGCATTTCATCGGAAATGGCTCCCCTTTTGGAGATGGAGATGGAATGCAGATCTTCTGTAGAGCCCGAGATCACGCAGTGAAAGAAATCCGGATATTCACCATTGATCACTAGTGTTCGAAGTTCGTAGATCCGTCGGATCATGTCAAATGACATGGCTTTTTTCTCCAGCGCCTTCAGTGTAACAAATAAGAGGTTCACCCGGTCAGATTCATCATTTCCCTCTTGCCCGTAGAACTCGGCGATTTCTGCGAAATAAGAGCCGTAATAAATATTATCTACGGAAGTCAGCATGTCTGTGAAATAGCTCTGCACGTCACAGGCTGTCACAGTCCAGCTGTTCCGCCCCCGGTAAGCTTCAAACGCCCCGAAGGTAAAGGGGCTGCTTGCCGCCCCCAATGGATTGTTCTGTCTCCTGGCTCCCCTGGCAAAGGCAGAAATACAGCCCTCCTCCCGGGTCAGAAGTACGATCCGTCGGTCATTTTCTCCCATCGGCATAGAGGAGAGGACACAACCATGTAATATTGTACGATCGGACATTCTGTCCCTTCCTCCTGCCTTTCTTTATATAGTCAAAGCCAATCGCTTCGTTTCCTAGTCATCCTCTTCTTCGCTGTAGCCGAAATTCTTCAGCTGAGCCGGATTGTCCCTCCAGTTTTTCCGGACCTTGACCCAGAGCTTTAAGTCTACTTTCATATCCAGCATCTTCTCCAGCTCATAACGTGCATCGCTTCCGATCCGTTTCAGCATAGCGCCCTTTTTTCCGATAATGATTCCTTTATGGGATTCCCTCTCGCAGTAGATCGTAGCCTCGATATCCATGAGATGCCGGCCCTTCCTGGGGTGCATCTTCTCGATCGTAACGGCGATCCCATGAGGGATCTCATCCTGAAGGGCATAAAGGGACTTCTCCCGGATGATTTCCGCCGCGATCTCCCGCTCGGTCTGATCTGTGACAGTATCTGCATCATAGAAGGCAGGTCCGTAAGGAAGATAATGGAAGATCGTATCCAGAAGATCCTTGCAGCCCTGACCGCGGAAGGCAGAGATCGGGACGATCTCTGCGAAATTTCCGATCTTCCGATAAGCCTCAATAACCGGAAGAAGGGCCTCATGAGGCACCATATCGGCCTTGTTAATAACAAGGATCAGGGGCTTTTCTACTTTCGCCAGAGCCTCTGCAATTTTCTTATCCTCTTCCGGCACTTTGCTTTTCGGCTCTACCAGCCAGAGAATCAGATCGACATCCCCTAAGGTCTCCTTGACCTGTTTCATCATGTATTCGCCCAGGCGGTTTTTGGCTTTATGGATGCCCGGCGTATCAACGAAAACGATTTGGCCCTTTTCTTCATCGGTATAGACCGTCTTGATCCGGTTTCTGGTGGTCTGGGGCTTATTCGACGTAATGGCGATCTTCTGTCCGGTCAGCCGGTTCAGAAGGGTTGACTTTCCGACATTAGGCCGGCCGATCATGGTCACAAAACCGGATCGAAAGCTTGGATTTATCTCCATATGTTTCTCCTTATTCCGTCAGCCTGCGCAAGGTAGTAAAAAGTTCCCGGTCCTTGTCCAGCTTGCCTTCATTTCCGATCACACAGAGGACTCCTTGATCCAGTGCTGCAGCAACCGGCTCTGCCAGAGCACGGATATCCTCCGGTTTTGCTGTGAGGACCTGGTTTCGGATGGTCTGTATTTCCTCCAAAGGCACTTCCTCGATGTACATGCGCAGATCGCGTAAGCCCAGCATGGAAGGAGGCAGTGGGGTATCCATGGAAGAGATGGTACCGATCACATACTTTGTCATATCCCTCTCATCGGCATCGAAGGACCTGAGATAGTCCGGTGTCTCATCGAAGACCTGAATGGATTCCTTCAAATTCGGATCCCGGTAGGTCACAAAGGTCATGGATCCGTCTCGCTTCATATCGGACATACAGCCGTAGGCACCGCCCTTGACACGGATATTGACCCAGAAATAATCATAGCCCAGGATGACTTTCAAAATGTTCATGGCTCCCTGATAGGAGAAGCCGGCCTTCTGAAAGTCGCCGGCCCGGCAGACATACTGAATCTTGGCCGGGGTCTTGATCCCTTCGTTTAAAAGCTTTCCCTGATAAAGGTCAAAAGATGCTCCCTTGCCGGACGGAGCCTTTAATGTATGGAGCTTTTGGAAGAGCAGGTTGGGGTCCGCCTGTGACAGGTCCCTGACACCGGCAAGTTCCAGTGCCTTCTGGCTGATGGAGTAATCCCCTGCTGCCATAGCCGCTTTCCAGACAGGGATACAGCCTTCTGCTTCCTTTTTTAGATCTTCTCTTCCACTGACATGGCAGAAGAGATTTTCCGGCCGGAAGATCATTAAGATCAATTCCAAAGATTTCCTGCAGAAATCCTCATAATAAGAATCAAAATCCTTCTCAAAAGTCTTCAGATAATCATAATAGGTCAGTCCGTTCTGCGCATCGGCAAGGGCTGCTGCATCATTAAAGTAAGACTTGGCCCGAACAGCGGCTGCCAGATGTCCCTTACTCTGAATCAAAGTTTCGACCGAGGAGATTTCCTGCAGGAGGATCTCCCGAATCCGTTTCTTGTCCTCGAAATGAGAAGCAAAGATCATCTGATCGATCAGGTCCAGGAAATAGCGGGTATTGCCCTGACCGGCAATCATTTTGGCACCGACTTCTACCGTAAGTTCTGCCGACTGATCCTTTTCCTTTCTCCGATAGATGTTGGTACCGATATTCAGTCCGCCCAGATGCAGATTGATCTCATTCGACAGATCCTGATAGCTGTACTTGTCCGTATCTACCAGTCCCATGACCTTGGTCAAAAAGGACAGAACCGGCACATCCTTGGCATGCAGTCTGACATTCCGATAGACAAAGGTGAGATAAAGAATGCCATTCGTTTCAATATCACTGTGGAGAAGATCCGTAGCATCTGCCCGGCTCAGCTTGTAATAAAATGGTCTGGCTTCCTTTTTAAGATCCGACCGTTTCAAAAGGGGAATGGACTTTAATCCCTCTTCGCTTTCCGCTTCTGACTGATATTCCTTCAGATGACGGGTCTTTTGAATGATCGTATCGATCTCTTCCTTCGACAGGGAAGCCTTATATTGATTCAGCTCTTCCTGGAGCTTTTTATCTTCACGAACGGTAAGTCCGGCTTCCGGATCGACGACAACGAAGGAAGCATGCGGATTCGAAAGGAGATACTTTTGGATCAGCTCTTCGAAATAACCGCTTCCGATCTTTTTTCGAACGTCCTGATAAACCTTCAGACTGTGAAGGACTGTGAATGGCTGGTCATCGTCATAGAGCCAGGTATCGAACAGGTTCAAGCCGTAGATCAGGCCCTTGGGAAAACCGCCGAAATCAGCTTCGCGGAAACGGAATTCCGAATTATTAAGAGAAGCTTCCAGAGACTTTGGATCCACGCCGTTTTTCACCTGATCTTCCAGGACCTTCTTTACAATGGTCAAAAACTGAGCCTTTTTGTCCGGATCCGATCCCTTGACCGTAATGGAAAAAGTCGGCTGGAGGGTCCCGCTGTCAAAACCTCCGGTTACATCCTTGCCGATGCCATTGGCGAGAAGTTCCTTCTGCAGAGGCGCACCGGGAGCAGACAAAAGGGCATATTCCAGGGCATCGAAAGCTGTGATCAATTCCTGATCCAGAGCATTTCCGATCACATAATTTAAAGAGAGATAGGTCTGACCGGACAGATCCTGACCCTCGGAAACCGGATAGTGCATCGTGAGTTCATGAATCTTGTCAAAGGGCTTCTGCAGATCAATATGGGAATCCACATCAATTCTGTCATAGTGAGAGAGATACTCCCGATCCAGATAGTTCAGTCTCTCTTCGAAATCCATGTCTCCATAGAGATAGATATAAGAATTGACCGGATGATAGAAACGCCTGTGGAAATCCAGATAGGCCTCCCTTGTCAGTGTCGGAATGACCTTTGGATCTCCGCCGGACTCGATACCGTAAGTCGTATCCGGGAAGAGAGAATTCATGATCTGCCGTTCCAGGACATCATCCGGATTGGAAAAAGCGCCCTTCATTTCATTATAAACAACACCATTCAGTTTCAAATCGCCGTCCGGCTGATCCAGTTCGTAATGCCAGCCCTCTTGAGCGAAAATCTCCGGCTTGTCATAGATATTGGGATGAAACACGGCATCCATATAAACATCCATCAGATTGGCAAAATCCTGATCATTGGTGGATGCCACCGGATAGACCGTCTTGTCCGGATAAGTCATAGCATTGAGAAAGGTATTGAGAGAACCCTTCACCAGTTCCACAAAAGGATCCTTTAAGGGATACTTCTCGGAGCCGCATAGGACCGTATGCTCGATGATATGAGCGACACCGGTCGAATCCTTGGGCGGTGTCCGAAAGCCGATATAGAAGACCTTATTCTCGTCTTCGTTAGCAATCAGAGCCAGTCTTGCGCCGGATTTTTTATGGCGTAAGACATAGCCTTTCGAGTGAATATCCGAGAGATCCTCCTCCCGAATGCATTCATAAGTATCTGGAATGTTAAATGACTTCATAAAATTTCCTGTTCCTTTTTCTTACTTGATACAAACTGTCCTTCGCAGAAAAGCTTAGGACTCATTCTGCCCGACTATGCACATCCAGCTGAGGATAAGGGATCGAGATCCCGGCCTCATCCAGAGCATATTTCATATTCTCCAGCATACGGAAGCGGACCTCCCAGTAGTCTTCGGTCTTTGTTTGGAAACGTAGACCAAGCACAACACTGGATTCTCCCAGTTCTTTGACAAAGACAGAAGGGGTCGAATCCGGCAGCCGTTTCTTCTCTTTCATGGCCAGGGTAAAAAGGACATCCTTTGCTGTCCGGATGTCGTCATCATAAGAGATGCCAACCTCCAGATCCAGGAGTCTCGACATGGCATGCGTCACATTTGTCAGAGAGGCATTGGCCAGAACGCCGTTCGGGATCACAATCGTCTTATTGTCCAGGGAATGAAGCTTGGTATAAAAGATTGAGATTTCCGCCACCGTCCCCTCATTCTTATGGGTATCCTCCACAATATAATCGCCAACCACAAAGGGCTTTAAGAGAAGGATCAGTACACCGCCGGCAAAATTCGACAGGGCTCCCTGGAGAGCCAGGCCGGCCGTCACACCCATGGATGCAACGACTGCCGCAAGCGATGTGGCTTCGATTCCAAAGACACGAAGGATCAAAGCGATCAGAGCCAGATAACAGATGACCTTGACGCAGGCATCCACAAACTGACGAATGCCTGTCTCGATCTGATGCCGTTCCAGGGCCTTTCGAACCAGTTTTCGGATGAATTTTGTCACCTTCATTCCGATAAACCAGACCAGAAGAGCCAGAAGAACCAGAGTGGCAAAGGAAATCACATGGGGAATCTGGTCCTCCAGCCACTGCTGGAAAACTCCCGTCGAGAGAGAACTGCTTGTCTTCTCTGCCTGCCTGGCCAGATCTGTGACCTGCTTGGTGGAATCCTTGGCAGTAAGACTTGTATCCTTTCCTTTGGATAAAAACAAGCCTGCCGCCTTGGAGAGAAGAAACTGTGTATTCATGATCAATCCTCCAGAGAATGAATGAAGAGACCACTTAAGAGCTTTGGTTCAAACCAGGTGGACTTGGGCGGCATCCTTCTGCCAAGGTCTGCAACCTGCATCAGTTCCGAAAGGCTGGTCGGATACATGGCGATGGCCGCGAGACAGTCCTTTTCGCAGCGATTCTCCAGTTCTTCCAGACCATGAATGCCTCCGACATAATCAATCTTCGGATCGGTCCTCGGATTCTCGATGCCCAGGATCTCCCGGCAGACATATTTCTGAAGGAGAGCTACATCCAGGCCTTCCACCGGATCATTCGACCGGACGTCCTCATGGAACTTGCAGAGATACCAGCGGCCGCCGACATAAAGAGAAAAGCTGCCCTTCTCCTTGGGACGGACGGTATTTTCCAGGAACTCATGGTGTTTCTGATCCATGGCGGCCTTAGGATCCGAAGCCTCCATCTGCTTCATACCGCCGAGTTCCAGGACCGGCTGGATATCGCAATGAAAGAGAAGGCTGGCTAAGAATTCATCCCTGTCCAGGTCGTTTAAGGACCGGAAAACCCGATTATAGTCCAGAGATTTGACCTCATCCTCCGAGAAAATAACGGAGAGGAAGTAGTTGAATTCTTCATTCCCGGTATAATGCGGGTTATATTTCCTTCTCTTCTCACAGACCTTGACCGCAGCAGCTGCCCGGTGATGGCCATCGCAAATGTAGAGCGAGCCCAGCTCCCGGTACAAAGCCTTCAATTGATCAATCGTCGTCGGATCCGTAATAGCAAACCCACGCTGGCGCACCTTTTGGTCAGTCGTAAAGTCAAAAAGAAGCTGTTCCTTCGTCTTCTGCGCTTCCAGGAGAGTTTTCAATTCCTGACTCTTTTTATTGACGAGAAAAACCGGTCCGGTCTGGGCATTGACAATATCGATATGGAGGACACGGTCATTTTCCTTGGCTTCCAGAGTATCCTCATGGCGCTTGATGATACCATTTTCATAATCGTCAACAGAAGTCAGAGCCACAAGGCCTGTCTGGACCCTTCCCTGCATGGTCAGTTCATAGAGATAGAGGCCGGGCTTTTGGTCCCTCTGATAATCGCCCTCATGAACCTCTTCCCAGAAGAGATCGTGAGCCTTCTGATAGACGTCTGCCTGATAAGGGTCCATTCCCTCCGGAAAATTGACCTCAGCCCGATCGATCCGGAGGAAAGAAAGGGGCCGGTCCTTGGTTCTCTCCCTGGCCTCTTCTGTGGAATAGACATCATAGGGTAAGGATGCGATCTCAGAAGAGAGATTCGCTGCGGGACGGATCGCACAAAATGGTCTGATGACTGCCATAAATAAATAACCTTCTTTCTATCATTCATATGTTTCCCGTGAATGCTTCATTCGCGGATTCTCATTCTTTTTTCTGACCGAATCATAAAGTCTCTCCGGCATGAGGCATGCGGATCAAGGTCTCCTTGGAAAGAATCCGAATCTGATCGCCGCCGGAGCGTTTCATCTGATACATGGCCGCATCCGCCTGGGAGGCAAAATCCCAGACACGGTTCTCCTTGACCGGTACAGAAAAGCTGATCCCCTGGGAAACAGTTGCCTGGGGCAGGCCGGATAAACGCAAATTGTCGTAGATATCCTGCCGAAGTTTCTCTGCTGTTTCCCGGATTCCTTCATAATCCAGGCCAGTATAGAGAATGGTAAACTCATCCCCTCCATAGCGGAAGACCTGGACCTGATCAGAGACCATTTTTCGAAGCGAATCCGCAACCACTTTTAAGACCTGATCTCCTGCCCGGTGGCCATAAGTATCATTGACCTGTTTAAAATGATCGATATCCATCATTTCAATTGCAAAATTTTCCTGCTTCTCAAGGCTTTGCTGAAGCAGGCGATCTGCCATCTCATTATAGCGGGCCCGATTGGGGATGCCTGTCAAAGCATCCGTATTCGCCCGCTTTTCCAAAAGGATATTCTGCTCCATCGACTGATCCAGAGACTTCTGCATCTCCATGAGAAGACTGATGGTATGATTCTGGATCCTGGTTCTTTCCGTCATGAAATGACAATAACGGCGAAACTGAGTCAATTCCTCATCCCGATCCCCGAGAGACTCTGCCATACGAATGCGATATCCGGCCAGCCGGGCCTGGCAATCCGGGAAATCGTCCTTGTTGAGGCCCTGGTCCATGTGATTCAGAACGATCTTCATTTCCGGAAATTTCCCCTTGGATTCCAGATAATTCAGAAAGGAGATGGTTGGCCAGAAATAATCGATCGGATATTCTATCTTGAGATAAGACGCGAGCGCCTTCTGTTCAAAGCTTTCCACATTTTCTTGTTTCCCCAGAAAGGCGGAAAAAAGAAGCAGTACCATGTATTGTTCAAAACAATCCTTTTCTTCCGGACATGCCTGGATCTCCCGATTCAGACGTTTCAGATATGCCCGGGCTTCTCCTTCATTTCCAAGGTTAATCTCCAGAAGAACAAGTCCCCTGTAAATCACCGGCAGGAGTCCCTGATAATTCGAACTTTTGGCATAAAGCCTTTCGCAATAGATCAGGCTCTGAAGGTACATCTTCCTTGCATCCAGAAGATTTCCGGTTCGATCACAGAGCTCGGCACAATTCGCATAAAGCATGGTAGCCAGATGATCATAGTCCGGATGATCTCTTAAAATTGCGATTCCTCTGATATAACTCTGAAAGGCTGCGGAATTATCGCCCTGATGGGAGAAAATAATGCCAAGAAGGTTATAGCACTGTCCCAAATGATCATAATCCCCGGCATCATTCAATGATTTCATAGCCTCATGGATATGTGCGATACTGTTCTCACTATCCATCAGCATATAGTAAGCATCCCCGGTCCAAAAATGGGCCAGGCCGATCATTCCGACATTCTTCTCCTCCTCTGCCCGGGCCAGCATGGAACGGGCCAGAGAAAGGACTCTCTCCGGATCCTGAAAACGAACGTGGCGGATTTCTTCTGTTTTTATTTGATACCAATCCTTGTCAGAAATTCTGTTGTCTGTCATCCTTATATTCTTCTCGCTGACTAGTCAAATATTTCTTTTTTCTACATACTTCTTTTATGATACGGCGAAATGAAAATCTCTGCAATTACAAAACGTAAAAAAAGAAAACGGGCCAGAAACTGATCTGACCCGTCCTTTGTCTGTCTTCATCCGGTTCCTTGCATGCCATAAGATACCAAAAATCAAAAGCATCTCTACACAGAAAGCTTTCTGAATGCCTTCTTTTTTGTATCCTTCACTTCTTACTTGATGACACGCACTTTATAGACTTCATCAATCGCATTCAAAGCCTGAATGGTCTCTTCCTTCAATTCACCGTCATAGTCCAGAAGGGAATAAGCGAAATCGCCCTTGCCCTTATTTGTCATGTCCGTGATATTTAAGCCGGCATCTCCAAGGATCGAAGTGTATTTCGCAATGACGCCCTTGGTGTTGTGATGGAGAAGAGCAAGCCGACCGTCTGCTGTGCAGATACCCATATTGCAGTCCGGATAATTAACGGAATGGGTGATATTTCCATTCTCCATATAATCCATGATCTCCTTTACGGCCATGACTGCACAGTTCTCTTCCGACTCATCCGTAGATGCGCCAAGATGCGGGGTCGCGATGACGCCCTCCTTGCCGGCCGTCAGCGGATTGGGGAAATCCGTGACATACTTACGGATCTTTCCGGCGGCGATCCCGTCCATGACTGCTGCTTCATCATAGATCACGTCTCTGGAATAATTGAGAAGGATCACGCCCTTCTTCATGCTCTCGATGGCTTCCCGATTGATCATGCCCCGTGTCGAATCCAGAAGAGGAATGTGGACCGTGATGAAATCTGCTTCCGCATAGAGACGGGCAGGGTTGGTCTCATGATGGACCTCTCTGGACAGGTTCCAGGCAGCATTGACGGAAATATAAGGATCATAGCCATAGACTTCCATACCGAGACTTACAGCTGCATTGGCGACCATCTGTCCGATGGCGCCAAGGCCGATCACGCCCAGTTTCTTTCCGGAAAGCTCGGTTCCCTTGAACTGCTTCTTAGCTTTCTCCATATTCTTACTGATGTCAGGGTCAGAGGCATTTTCCCTGGACCAGTTGACACCACCGACGACATCCCTGGAAGCCAGGATCATGCCGGCGATAACGAGCTCCTTGACGCCGTTTGCATTGGCACCGGGTGTATTGAAGACTACAACACCTTGCTTTGCATAGGCTTCCAGAGGAATATTATTGACTCCGGCGCCGGCTCTTGCTACAGCAACGGTCTTTTGATCCAATGTAATGTCATGCATCTTGGCGGAACGAACCAGAACGCAGTCTGCATCAGTGATCTCTTCGGTTTTCTGGTAATTGGTATTAAAGTGATCCAAGCCGGTCTGGCTTAATGGATTCAGACAATGGTATTTATACATTTTCTTTTTCCTTCCCTAATTCTTGATCCATCGATTGGGCTTTTCTCTTACTGATTTCTATTTCAAGTTCTTCTTTTCAAAGTCTTCCATGAAGTTGACCAGAGCCTCGACGCCTTCCTTCGGCATGGCATTATAGATAGAAGCCCGCATACCGCCGACGGTTCTGTGTCCCTTCAGATTTTCAAGGCCTGCGGCCTTGGCTTCTGCAACGAATTTGGCATCCATGTCCTTGTCGCCTGTGACAAAAGGAACATTCATAAGAGACCGGCTGTCCTTCTCAACCGTTCCTTTGAAAAGCTTGGACTGATCCAGATAATCATAGAGGATCTTGGCCTTCTCTTCGTTTCTGGTCTTCATGGCAGCCAGTCCGCCCTGCTTCTTCAGCCACTTGAATACCAGGCCGCAGATATAGATGGCCCAGCAGTTCGGGGTATTAAAGAGAGAATCCTTGTCCGCCTGAGTCTTCCACTTTAACATGGTCGGTGTGCCCGGATAGACATCGTCTGTGATCAAGTCATCCCGGATGATATCAATGACCAGTCCGGCAGGGCCTACATTTTTCTGAATGCCGCCGTAGATCACTGCATAGTCCTTCACATTGACCGGTTCGCTTAAGAACATGGAAGAAACATCTGCTACCAGGTCCACACCCTTGGTGTTGGGAAGCTTTGGATAGCGGGTGCCGTAGATGGTATTGTTCTGGCAGATATAAATATAGTCCATGTCGTCCGTGATCGGCAGATCGCTGCAATCCGGGATATAGCTGTAGGTCTTGTCCTCAGAAGAAGCCAGGGCAATGGCATCACCGTAACGCTTAGCCTCGCCGTAAGCCTTCTTGGCCCACTGACCGGTGATGATGTAACCGGCCTTCTTATGCTTTGTCATAAGATTCATAGGGATGGCGGAGAACTGCTGCCAGGCGCCTCCCTGAAGGAAAAGCACCTTGTAATTGTCCGGGATTTCCATCAGGTCACGGATATCTTTTTCAGCGGTTTCAATGATATCAGCGAACATTTGAGATCGGTGTGACATCTCCATAACGGACATACCATAGCCCTTGTAGTCAAGCAAGTCTCTCTGTGCTTCTTCGAGCACTTCGAGAGGTAATACTGCGGGTCCTGCGGAAAAGTTGTACACTCTCTTCATTGTTCTTGTTTCCTTTCTTTATACTCATGATCAGAAATCTGATCCGGTTCCCTACTGAATATTCTCATCCTCACCACTGAAACAGTCGCGGATCGGCGCACCCGGCGCCACCATCGGCCAGACCTTATCATCGGAGCCGATGATACAATCGATAACCGTCGGTTTCTTCTCTTTCAAGGCACGATCAAAGGCTTCTTTGAATTCCTCCCGGCTCTTGGCCCTATAAGCCTTACAGCCCATGGCCTCTGCCAGACGGACATAATCAACGCCATCATCCAGGATGGTTGCGGAATAGCGCTTGCCATAGAAGAGATCCTGCCACTGGCGGACCATGCCAAGCACATGATTATTCATAATGATCTCGATCAGAGGAAGATGATTCCTCGAAGCCGTTGCCAGCTCATTCATATTCATCCGGAAACATCCGTCTCCGGCGAAATTCACAACCGTCTTGTCCGGATTTCCGATCTGTGCACCAATCGCGGCGCCCAGGCCGTAGCCCATCGTTCCAAGCCCTCCGGAAGTCAGGAACTGATGCGGTCTATGGAACTTGTAATACTGGGCCGTCCACATCTGGTGCTGACCGACCTCCGTCACAACGATCGCATCGCCCTGTGTTTTTTGATAAACATAGTCCACAGCAAATGGGCCTGTCAGCCCCTCCTTTGCTATAGTCATAGGAAATTTCTCTTTCAAGCCCTGAATCTTTTCATTCCATTCCTCATGATGGAGTTCCGGAAGCATCTGATTCAATCGCTTTAAGACCTCCTTCAGATCGCCGAGGATCTCCTGATCCACTAAAAGATTCTTATTGATCTCCGCCGCATCGACATCGACCTGGAGAATCTTCGCATCCATGGCAAATTTCTTCGGATTTCCAAGAACCCGGTCAGAGAAACGTGTACCAAGGGCAATGAGAAGGTCACAATCTGAGACGCCCAGATTCGAAGTCTTGGTCCCGTGCATGCCAAGCATGCCGGTATAATGCCGGTCTCTGCCGTCGAAGGCACCCTTTCCCATCAAAGAATCAGCGACCGGCGCATCCACCTTCCGAACGAATTCAGCCAGTTCCGGGGAGGCATCCGAAATCACTGCACCGCCTCCAACGAAAATATAGGGCTTCTTAGAAGCCTCAATCATCTGCACTGCTGCCTGAAGATCCTCTTCCCGAATCTTGTCGGTCTTCCTTTCTGCCGGCTTTACTTGTTTCTTCTCATAATCACAGACAGCCGCCGTGACATCCTTCGGAATATCCACCAGGACCGGACCGGGCCGGCCGGATTTTGCAATACGGAAGGCCCTCCGGATGGTATCTGCAAGGCGATTCACATCCTTTACAATAAAATTGTGCTTGGTGATCGGCATGGTAATACCGGCGATATCCACTTCCTGAAAAGAATCCTTGCCCAGAAGGCTGACTCCGACATTACAGGTAATGGCGACAATGGGGACAGAATCCATATAAGCCGTAGCAATACCGGTCACAAGGTTTGTGGCTCCGGGGCCGCTGGTCGCAAAACAGACACCGACTTTTCCGGTAGAGCGGGCATAACCGTCTGCCGCATGGGATGCACCCTGCTCATGACTGGTCAGGATATGACGGATCTCATCCTGATGCTTATATAATTCATCATATACATTCAGGATCGCACCGCCCGGATAACCGAAAACGGTATCAACTCCTTGTTCTTTCAGGCATTCGATGACGATCTGTGCGCCTGTAAGCTGCATAAACTCTCCTCTTTCCTTTTCTTTCCTGTATTTTTCGTATTCCTGACAGAAATACCATTTCGTATTTCAAATGTTCTGATCACAGCTCCAAAGCCATTTACTCAGCCTTCGGAATTTCGAGAATAGCTCCCCGGTTTCCGGAAGTTACCATAGCCTGATAGCGTGCCAGATATCCCGTCGTCACCTTTGGCTGATGGGGCTTCCATGCTGCCTTACGACGACTCAGTTCCTCGTCGGAGACATCCAGCTTGATCGACAGATTGTCGATATCGATCTCGATCGTATCGCCTTCTTCGACCAGGGCGATCGGTCCGCCGACTGCAGCTTCCGGTGAGACATGACCGATCGATGCGCCACGGCTGGCGCCGGAGAAACGGCCATCTGTGATCAAGGCAACCGAATCGCCAAGGCCCATACCGGCGATCGCGCTGGTCGGATTCAGCATTTCTCTCATTCCAGGGCCGCCCTTAGGTCCTTCATAACGAATGACAACGACATCGCCGGGATGGATATCACCACCCTTGATGGCCTTGATGGCATCCTCTTCGCAATCGAAAACTCTGGCCGGTCCTGTGTGCTTCATCATTTCGGGAACAACAGCCGAACGCTTGACAACAGATCCGTCCGGAGCGAGATTTCCCTTCAGAACGGCAAGTCCGCCGGTCTTCATATAAGGATTGTCTACCGGACGAATGACTTCGGGGTTTAAATTTACAGCAGTAGAAATTGCCTGGCCGATCGTCTGACCGGTAACCGTCAGACAGTCCGTATGAAGCAGGCCGATATCCGCCAATTCCTTCATAACGGCATAGACGCCGCCGGCCTCATTCAGATCCTCCATATAAGTCGGACCGGCAGGAGCCAGATGGCAGAGATTCGGGGTCTTCTCCGAAATCGGATTTGCAAAACTGATATCAAAATCAAAACCGATCTCATGGGCGATGGCCGGCAGATGCAACATGGAATTGGTCGAGCAGCCCAGTGCCATATCCACCGTCAATGCATTTAAGATCGCATCCTTTGTCATGATCTGTCTTGCTGTAATTCCCTTACGGAAGAGGTCCATCACCGCATATCCGGCCTTCTTTGCCAGACGAAGTCTTGCAGAGTATACAGCCGGTATGGTTCCGTTCCCACGAAGACCCATACCCATGGCCTCGGTCAGGCAGTTCATGGAGTTTGCCGTGTACATGCCGGAGCAGGAGCCACAGCTCGGGCACACATTTTCTTCGTAATTACGAACCTCCTCTACAGACATCTTGCCGGCTGCATTGGCTCCGACAGCCTCGAACATGGAAGACAGGGATCTCTTCTTGCCATTGACATGGCCGGCCAACATAGGGCCTCCGGAAACGAAGACCGTCGGCAGATCGAGCCGGGCAGCCGCCATCAGAAGTCCCGGAACATTCTTATCACAGTTCGGGATCATAACCAGAGCATCGAACTGGTGGGCAATGGCCAGAGCCTCGGTCGAATCTGCGATCAAATCTCTCGTAATAAGAGAATACTTCATACCGATATGTCCCATGGCAATCCCATCGCAGACCGCAATGGCAGGAACAACGACCGGCATACCACCGGCCTCTGCAACGCCCATCTTGACGGCTTCCGTAATCTTATCCAGGTTCATATGACCCGGTATAATTTCATTAAAGGAGCTTACGATCCCTACGATTGGTTTCTTCATTTCTTCTGCGGTCCAGCCGAGAGCATTTAAAAGGCTTCTGGCCGGTGCCTGCTGCATTCCTGATTTCATATGATCTGATTTCATATGGGTCCTCCTTTGAGGTTATTGATTCAAATGACAAGTAATCTTTTTATGAAATATTCTTCAAGTTATAATTGAATGATATTCACTTAATAATGATAATCATTTACTACAGGCAATTCAATAGAAATTTTAACTTTTATACGTTGAATTGTTGCCGTATATTTTATCACAAATAGTCAAATGTGGGTCAATATTCTGATTTGTATGCCGATTTATACAATACCATTTCTTTTCCAAATAAAAAAAAGCCGGCAAGCGCCGGCAGTTGATCCAATCAGGCACCCACCCGATTGACGATTAGTCTCTTTCGATATCTTTCTTCCAGATCTGACAAAGCTCTCTTCGCCTGATACCAGTCATTCCGGTTGACGGAAATCACACATACCTCTTTATATCCCTTACTCCAGTTCCGAAGGAAAAATGGAATATAAAGCCAGTTCAAAGAATAAGAAATGGAATGCTCCATCAAATGCCGGCAGGTATTCTTGCCTGCCAGATCATTATAGGTCTTACAAAGGATCACATCATAATCCATGTTTTTCCCATAGGTCAGCTTGTTTTTCATCTCTAGGCGTCTCCCCAATATCTGGTAATTGATAAACTTTATTCTACCAGTTCTTGCGATTGCAGAAAAGATGAAATTTCAAGTTTTTCCTTATTTCCCTTATTTGTTTTTCATGATGAATTTTATGAATTCCACTGCCTTCTTCTGATCCTTAGTCTTATTGCAGACACCCAGAATGGCAGCTGACTTCTGATAGGCCTTATATTTGGAAAGATAGGCCGAATCGTTGACAAGGATTCCAACCGGAACGGGGTCTTTCATCGCAGTCGGATCCGGAAGGATGTATGTAGATAAAGCCTCCTTTCCTTCTGCCTCTGCCAGAGAGATATCCTCCTCTCCCTTTCCCATGTTGTCCCCGGAATAGTCCTCGTCTTCATTTCCAATGGAATCCCGGTCGGCATAATAGATTTTTCCGGACAGGGCCTTTAATTCCTCATCTGAAAGGACTTTCCTTAAATCAAGAAAAGCTCCGCCCGACATATATTTCTCATAATTCCATGCATCCATAATAGCTACATCACAAGTCCCTGCTGACATGGAAGCCAGAATCGCACTCTGCACTGCAAGGTCGGTACTGTTAAAGCTGCTGCCTGGAGTCTGATAGCGGCTATTGTCAATATCCACGGTCTGATTCGAGTTCAAATCAAAAAGCTTGTTCAAATCCTTCGTCAGATCATCTCTCATTGGGGAAAGCGTATTCTCTTCTGCGGTGTGCTCTACATTTAAGAAGGTCACGCCAAAAACCTCATCCTTTTTGCTCATAAAAAAGTGAATGAGGTAGATCAAAACAAGTATGACCAAAAGAAAAATCAGGAAGGGCACTTTGTAATAGGTCCAGAAATAATCCAGCTGAGCCCTGATGCCCTTCCCTTTCATTTTGTCTCTCTGTACTTTAATTTCGTCCGATATCATGAATTACCGCCAAGAAAACAGTGTCATCGTTTCCGATATTTACTTCAATGCCAGAAGGTCTTTCACTGCCGTACCCTTCCGTAATACGATCCCATGTTCCACAATCTCAAGAATGCCGGGAACATCAGCATAAAGGCTGTTTGCATGCTCAACGACCCGTAATGCTATTCCGGCCAGCTGTTTTCGATTCCTCTTGAGACGAATCTCCAGAAAATACATGCCCTGATAATAGTAGAGTGTAGACTTCTCATCTTTCAGTTCGGGAAGTTGAGAAGCCAGCTCAATACAGTCTTCCAGGCTGTCTAACTGCGCCCAGAGCGGTAGATCCAGAATGTCATCCGGGTTTTCTTCCAGGCTGCCATCGGAAGAATCCAAATGAATCATCGTAGGATCAGCATTGGCTGTCGAAGGATTCGTGCCGGCGGCTTGCTTGGAACTTTTCTGATTCTGGGAAGCAGAGGCTTCGGCCTGTAAAGTCGCCAGATGATTCTTCATTTCCGCGATCACATTCCGAATGGCGCTATCCTCATCATCCGAGATCATGAGAGAAATATCTCCGCTTGGCATCATGGTGAGCTGCACATTCAAAACATTTCCATTGGTACGGAAATCGACGGCATAGCGTGCTTCCTGCAAGATATATCGGAGGAAATCCTCGGCCTTTTCCCGATTATCCATAAGGTCATCGATCTGCAGACCCTTGGCATTCATCTCTTCCTGCGAAATAATACAACGGATGGAGTTATCGCTTATTTTTTGAAAACGCATAGGAAATACCTCCCTTCTTTCGAGTCTTTTCTAACTATTATTATAGAAGATTCATGGATGATTGCAAGTTTGACGAAGCCCTTGCAATGCATGTACAGATATGGTAGACTATTTTAGTCGCGCAGGAGTGGCGGAATGGCAGACGCAGAAGACTCAAAATCTTCCGGTGGCAACACCTTGTGGGTTCAAGTCCCATCTCCTGTACTGGAGAGTAATACCATCCTTTCAAGGTTTCTTCCTTGAAAGGGTGGTATTTTATTTTTCTTTCGCTAACACCATCCTTTCAAGGCTTATCCCTTGGAAGGATGGTATTTTATTTTTCATTCCATCCTGTTTGAAATCCCGGGGCTCTCCAAGGATGGTCTGTCTTCTTAAAATCAGCTTTCTTTCTCTTCCCACAGGAAGATCCGGCTTCTCGGGACATATTCCAGAAGCTTCTGCATCATGAAGTCTTCCATTTCCTTCACAATACCTTCCGGATATTGATAATAACCCTCTCTCTTCACAAAAGGAAACTGAACTGCAGGAGACTCCGGAAGGACATGGCGCATCTGCTTTAAATAGGAATCCGAGATACGAAAACTTCCGACACTAAAGTCCCGGATTTTCGTAAGATCCATCTCCTCTTGTATCTTTTCAAACATTCTTTTGTAAATTTCTTTCCAATTGGAAACATATATCATCGGATCAAAACAAAGCCGTGTTCCAAATCCGGCCTTCATTGCTTCTCTGGCCAGAGCCAGGCGATTCTCCATGCTTCCGGTCTGATGTTCATAGCTCTCGCGGATCTCTTCCGGCGAAATCGTCACTGCGAAAATGACCCGATCGCAGGGTGGAAGCTTGGATATCAGATCCGATCTGCCGGACTTGGTTCGGATCTCAATCATAAGATCCGGATGAGTGATCGTAAATTCCGTCCATTTCCTTACATAGGAAGTCAGGTTCTCCACTGCCACAAGATCTGTATCATAAGACACAGACAGATAGACCGGATGCTTTTGTAATAATTCCTCCAATTCCTTAAAAATATCTGCCAGATTTACGAATATGACCGGAAGTCCTGACGGATAGAGTCCCTTCAGATAGCAATAATCACAGTCAAAGAGACAGTTCATAATGCAGGACGTATAATAAAAATACCGATTCCCAAAGTCCTGGCAAACCTTTGCCCCGGGATAAATAAGCTGCCCCTTCTTCTCAGCAAGGATCAGGCTTCTATTAGCATGCTGTCCGACAGTATTCTGGCGACGACGATTAAAAAGATCCTTATAATGGCGGATCGGAAGAAGGGTCTTGGGGTTTGGAATCCGATCCAGAATTTCCCTTGTTTCCTTTCGGTCCCAGATTCCTTCTTCGATGTAAACGAGCCAGGGAGTATTTTGTCCTGGAATCTCTCTTTTCTTATGATCCTGTGTTTTGTCATGAAAAGCCGGTAAAGCCATGGACAGAAGATCCCTGCGAATCCGTTCCAGGGCCTTGCTCCCGGCCTTCTTATCTCTGCAGGGAAGCAGGCCTTCCTCCAGCAAAATTCTCCTTTCTTCTGAAAATGAAAATCCGATTTCTCCACCATAGATCAAAAGTTGCTGCAGTTCGTTTTCCATAGCAACAGATGCGTGCAGCTCCTCTGCTGTGAAGGGCGCATCTTCCATAAGGAGAGAAGGGCTTCTGTCTGACTTTTCATGTATGGTCTTCAGAATTCCCCTTAAGAAGGACAAAAGTTCCGGCAAATGTCTCTCGGACATTTGTTCCAGATCTTTTGCAGTGAGATTTTCACTTTCCTTCCCATCGTCCGATACAAATTTCAGAATATGAATCTGATCCGGACCCAGACAGGTCGAAGCTGCTTCAAAAAAAGCTGCGGCTTCCATATCATGAAGACAGGCAGAATATCCCTGGCCTTTTAAAGTAAAAAAAGGATCCGGCTGCAAAGCATCACTTGCCTGGTAAATCCGGCTTCCTGTCATAAGAAAGGCCAGAGGAAAGGCCCGGTCAAACAGATCCGGATAAAACAGCCTGCCGGAATCCAGATTCTTCAGGCCGGCGACCAGATAGAGAGAATGGTTTTCCCGGATCCCCTCCGGATCCTCCACTGCTGCACTTCCGTATAGGATACATTCGTTTTCTTCGCTTCGGTCGATATTTCCAAGGCAGAAACCGGCAGAAAAAGCCGCTTTGACCGGCCCTGTTCCCATGACCGTAAGAAGGATCGGATCTTTTCCCTCCCGGCTTCGAAACTGGCGAATAGAGCCTTCCTGATCCACTTGCATAAGATCCAGCGCCCGGATCAGAGGACGTGCTTCGGCATATAAGGCTGTAAAAAGATAAAGCATAAATGATCCTTAGAAATTAGAAAAAAGAAGAGATAAAGATCTCAAGACCGATGGCGATCAAAATAAGGCCGCCCAATATATCCGCAAAGCGATCCAAATGATCCCCGAAAATCTTACCAAGCTTCACTCCGGCCACACAGATCAAAAAGGTTACCAGGGCAATGATAAGGCAGGATAAAAAAGCCGGCCCTGCATCTAAATGTGCAATTGTAAAACCGACGGACAAGGCATCGATGGAAGTCGCTACTCCCTGGACCAGAATGGTCTGGAAAGGGATCCGTTCGTCTTCCGTAAGGCACAAACATTGTTTCTCTGTCGATGAATCAGACCGGATCTCATTTTCTGACTTCTGATCTCTGCTGCAATGAATTTTCTTCCAGCCATCATGCAGCATCTTACCGCCAATCCAAAGAAGCAGAATCAGAGCAATCCATGGAATAAATTTCTGGAAAGTGCGGAATTTCGATGCAATCAGATGAACACAGGCCCAACCGATCATTGGCATAGCAAACTGGAAGAAGGCATAGACCGAGGCCATTTTCAAATGCCGGCTTCGATTCATATGGGGCTCTTTCAATCCATTGGCGATACAGACGGAAAAAGCATCCATAGCCAAACCGATACCAAGAGCTATACTATTCATGAATAAAAGAAGCATTTCCAATCCCTCTGTATTTCATTTCCTTATCTTTTTCTTTTGAATCCTATGATATTGCGGGCGGATCATCATTTCCTGCACAACTCTTCCTCTTGGCAGTTTCAAGAGATAAAGAAGACCGTCTGCAATATCCTCCGGATCCAGACTGCAGCCAAACTCCGTGTCTGCAGAAAAGTCCGCATTTCGATAGAGATTGGTATCTGTCATGTCCGGTAAAATACTGGAAACACGAATTCCGCATTTCCTGCACTCTGCAAAAAGGCTACGGCTGAAACTGAGAAGTCCTGCCTTAGAAGCGCCGTAGGCTGCTCCATAGGTATTCTCCATAGAAAGTGATGTCACACTTGCAATCTGAATAATATCGCCCTTTTTTCGCTTCTTCATCGATGGAAGAACCAGGCGTGTCAGAATCATGGGAATCTCCAGATTCAGGCGAATCATCTCCCGGATCTGGTCCGGACGGATATTCTCATGGAGACCATAATAGGCAGCCCCCGCATTATTGATAAGGATATCAATATCATGTCCATCTGCCAGAACCTCAGACTGTATGATTTCTTCCGCATGCGGGGAAAGAAGATCAAGGGATATGGCATGAAATCGAGGATCCTTTTTTATGATCCCAAGATCATGTGAGAACTCCCTTCCCACCCCGTAAACCTCATATCCCTCTTCCAGAAGCCTTTTCGCCATAGCTCTTCCGATACCGGAACTTGCGCCGGTCAATAAGACCTTTTCGGGAACTTCCATTCCATCTTGCCTTTCTTTTGTAAAATATAATTTTATAATTATATCATATTTTACGACAAGGAAAAGATAGGCCGAAAATATTATATGCACAATTTTCCAATTGCCAGATATGGTCTATTCACAGATCGTGGATAAGTTCGATTGCTTTTATTTACAAAAGATCCAGCGAGATTTTACCCACAATTTGTTAACAACTTGTGGATAACTTTTCGGCCATATCTTGCGAAAGTGTTGATTTCGGCCCTGTTTTCGCCAGCTTATACATATAAATTCAGAATATTGTGGTTTGTCTGGTCTTTTTCTGAAAGAGAAAACCAGCTCAAAGGCTCGGCCGGAAACGCGCCCAGAATTCCATATTTTCACTGACACGGCGATCCTCTTTCAGTTTTTCCCCGCTGGCATCATACCATCCCTCAAAAACTTTCCCTTCCATACTCGGATCCTTCGGCCGGATCAGTTTCGAATCTTCTTGTAAGAGATAGCTCCGAAATGCCGCTTTTTGACCCGGCAAATAAAAATCGACCTGATAAAAGCTATCCTTGGCATCCGCTTCTAAAATTGCCGTTGCCTCTGCCGTGACCTTGCCTCTTTGCCCATTCATATGGCGATAGCTTTCCTCTGCCCGGCAGGACAAAATGCCCTTGTCGGAATCTGCCTCCAGGACTTTCACCTTCAAGGAAAAGCTTTGATCCTTCTCTTCTCTCTCCTCTTCTTTCAGTCGTTTCTTCAAACGTTCCTTCACTTCTCTTTCCATGCTCTCTGAAGAAACCGCTGTCCCCGACCTTTCAACGGATCGCAGACTCTCACAAACAGAAAATGTCAGTGCATGCTCCAATTCCTTCTCCCTTTGCTGACGGGAGGTAAGAATCAAAAGGGCCAATAGAATAAGACCGGTAAGAAAGGCCATCCCAAGTCCAATCATCATATTTTTCATGCCGTAACTCCTAAATAAACTTCCACGGCACCAGATCTACCGTCTTTCTCACTCAGAAAAACACGGGCCCGATAAACACCTGCTGCTGAGAAAAGGATCCGCCCATCTGATTGAATGCATTGTTTGCTCAGATCCACGCCTTGAAAATTCCAGATTTTAAGAAAGCGAACCCCAAATGACGGTGGATATCCTCTTGTGGTCCTTATGATTTCACCACTCTCATATGGATGATCGATCACAAGATCTCCCTGCACATGGATATCCGGAAGGCTTTTCCCGGATGTTCCCTGCATCGCCGTTAAGGACAGATCCTCGTCTGATTCGCTCGAGTTGTCGATATAATCGCCCGCCAATCCCTTCTGAAAAAGGGGATGCAGGGCTCCCTTTCTATTGACGATCGCTCCAATCCATATAAGGATTGCCAAAGCAGAAAGGACTGCAAGAATTGCAATCCCATAATGTTCTAAAATCGTTCGCATATCTCCCCTCCCTTCCTGTCGCCTTACGCTATTGTCCTTATTTCTTCCTGCCCTATAGAAAACGACTGCACCAATTTTCCAGAAAATGAGCCAATTCCGGCTTTGCTAAGAAAATCAGTCCGATGATTGCTGCAGTCCCTGCCACTCCAATGATCATTCCTCCGTATGATTGTAAAAGACTCTTCATATCGAGATCTCCCGGATCAAAACGATCCAGCCTGCGAAAAGGCCCCCTCCGAGAAGCAAGAATACCAGTGCCAAGCCATACTCTTCTAAAATTTCTTTCATCTGATTTCCCCCTCTTTTTACAATGTTTCCCTAACCCAGGTCCTCTTCGATCACCCGTTCTTCCCGAAAGGACAGGATCGGCACAGTAAAGTCATAGCGAAGCCTCAGCTTCCCATAGACCGGGCGATCCCGGTCTTTCGGCTGTACCGTTTCCATGCTCAGTCGATAGCCCTTCTGCCTGGCCTCTTTCTTACAGGTTTCTATCACAGTCGGTGCATAATTACTGTTCGAGATCTGTTTCGCACTGGCACTTAAAAAGGTGTCTGCATCTCTGGCATTCATACCGGCATGCACAAGGCTAAGACCCAGGAAAGAAATCAGAAGAAGGAAAAAAACACCCAGAAATCCTTTGATCAAATTGTCCATAAATCCCCCTGTCTTAAAGATTGCCCATTTTCAGAAGATATGCTGAAAACATCAGGATCATATCCGCTAACATCAAAAGGCCGCCCGTTAACTGAGGCGAGAGAAAAAGTAAGAACATACCGGCCATGACATCTTCATTGCCCAATTTAGCAGAACGATCCTGCAACACCTGATTTCTCTGGATCAGCTCCCGGATTTGACCGGCTGCTTCCCCGCCTTTTCCTTCTGACAGAGAATAGAGCATTTTCATGGCGGAGCGGACCTCAGGAAGGGTATAATCTTTCAGAAAATTTAAATATGGATGTATCGATACCGGATCTTGTTCCAGATCACGGATCAACTGATCCAAATCACTCTTCAGAACCGCCGGAGCATCCGGAAAGCTTGTTAAAATAGCAACTTGAACATTCTCTGTCTGTAAGAGCAGGGAGACTTGCATCAGCCAACTGGGAAAATCCTTTTCGATTTGTCTGGTCACTCGTTTTCTCGCAGCCTTTGCTCCCAGTCTGGAAATCGGATTCTTTGGATTGCAGCGATGGAGATAGTTTTTCGACTCCAGGATATCCCGTGTCCTGACTCTATCCGTTATGGCATCATCCTGAGAAAATTTTCGATCCGCCAGATAGAAAATCAGAAGATCCAGACAAAGCACAATAGCTGTTATACCCTGGAGGATCGGCTGCTTACTCACATCCAGATCAAGCTTTATTTCCAGGAAATGCACCATAGCGCATAAAACCAGGCTCGTCAGGATCGACATAATGACCTTACTTCTTGCATGCCTTTTTTCCTTTAAGAGGGAATAGTTCCGGTCGGCCCACATTTGCCGGGAAGATAAGAGTAATTGAATCGAAGTAGTAAAATTACCCCCATTCTTCTCGACATCCAGGGCGAACTTATGAATATTCCGAAGGCTGTCATTCGGATATTCCCGTTCCAGAAGCCGCAAAGCCTTCTTTTCCACATTTCCCTCATCGAAGGTCTCTGTAATATAAGAAACCGCCTCATCCAGAAGATCCTTCATCAGGCCGTCCTCGAAGAGATCTCTGACCTCTTCGAGCGTGGTCAGTACCTTACCGTTTTTCTGGAAGGAATAGAGGAACTGCTCCATATAGGTATTGAGATCCGAAAAACGCTTCTGATTGTACTGATTTCTCAAAGTGTTCCGGATAAAAAACGGCAGCATCAGAAAAGTAACTGCCAGAACAATGATTTGTGAGACCAGATTCAGAGAAAACACACGTCCAAGAAGAAGCATGAGGATCGTAATAATGAAATATAAACCCAGCGTTTTTTTGACAGAAAAGACATAGCCATACTTCTCCAGTTCTTCATGAGATGGCATCGGCGCTATTTCCTGACTTCTGATAACTTCTTCTGCCATGGCAGGTCCCTCCTTCCGCTGCAATTCCTAATTCTTTTGATATTTCTGCAAGATAGGTCCGGATCTCCTTTTCTTTCGCTGCTCTGTCTTTTTCTGCTTTGTCTCTTTCTGATTCGTCTCTTTCTGATCCGTCTTGTTCTAATCCGTCTCTTTCTGATCTGTCGCTTTCTGAGCTATCTCTTTCTGAGCTGTCTCTTTCTGATCCGTTTCTTTCTAATCTGTCCCTTTCTAATCTGTCCTTTTTCCCGGCTTCTTCCAGCTCACTTCTGACATCTTCTTTCCGTACGGTCTCTGCTTCTTTTAAAGTTTTCTCGAGGATCTCCTCCTCATATCGATATGGACCTTTTTTCTTTCCATCTTCAGAAAAGAGATCTTCGACCCCGCTTTCAAGGAAACGCTGTTTTAATGCCTCTGTCAGCTGAAAAGGAAGTTCCTCTCCCTTGTCCTCTACCATAAGAATGGAGTTTTTCCCATCTTCTCTTAAGAAAAAGCAGACCTGATCGATCATTCTCCGTACGGATACAAAGCCGCTTTCATCCTTGACTTCCTTTCTCTTCAAGAGAATGCCGACATCCAGAAAACTGTATGCATCATTCCGTATCCGCTCTGATTCGCTGCCTGCCCCGGCCATATTTACAATACGGTCCGGTATATTCCTGACATCATCCGTATGAAGGGTCGTCATACCGCGAACACCGGTCGAAAGACCCTCCAGGAGATAACGCACTTCCACAGATCTGGCCTCTGACAGAAACATCCAGGTGGGATTCAGCCTCAAACAGGTTTTGATGGCTTGTGTGTAGTCCATGGATGGATTGATTTTCATTTCGATGCAATCCTTATTGGGATTGACCTTTCCATAATGCCACTCCGGATTATCCTCGATTGTGATCACCCGGTCCCGGGCCGGTATATAGCGGGAGAAAAATTTCGCACACTCCGTCTTTCCGACACCCGGATTCCCGGCAAAGACCAGGTTCATTCTGGCCCTCACACAATTTCGCAGGAAATTCAGCATACGTTTTGTCACATATCCCGTGGCTACAGCGCTTTCTTCAGTCAGGCGCACGGAAGGGAGGGATTTTCGAATACAAAAACACCTCTTCCCACATACGCTCTCATGGACAATCGTGATCCGTAAAGTATCTGTCTCTGCTTCGAGAACCGGTGACATCTTATGAAAAGGCTTACTGACGGCATTGGAGATTCTTTTGGTAAACTGATCCACAAAGTCCGCATTCAGCTCTACCGTGCTCATCCTTCGAATATTACTGCAGTCCGTCAGCCAGACAGCACTTCCGTTGTAGTCAATATCCGTGATCTCCTGATCCTGAATAAAGGGATAGAGGAGGCCAAAATAGGCCTCCTGTTCCTCTGGGCGGATCCTAATGTTTTCACTGCCCATACCGATTCACCCCGTTTTGTCAGAACGAAAGGCCTGGTATACATTTTCCCAGGCCTGCTCCGGGCAGAACCACTCCATTCGCAGACTTTGCCTTATTTGCCATCGAATCGATCATGCCTTTGAAAGCCTGGCCGATGACCCCGTCTGTCCCATTTCCTACCAGCGCCTTCACAATGATGATCAAAGCAATAATGGCAACAATTGTGATCAGTGCCGGTCCATACTCTTTAATGATTTCCTGCATAATATAACCCCTTTCCAATGAACCCCATTTTTCTTCTTTCGACGTCGACAAGGATCATTCTATCCGCTTCCCATGGAAACAACCATTAAGGCAAAATAAAATTTGCCCGAAAAAAGAAAAATAATTTCAAAATGATAAAGCAGATATTAAAAGAAAATGAAATCTTTGGAAATCCTATACAAAAATGGATCATTTTCGTTATCATAGAAGCATAGAAGAAATGGTCTATATTTCTATAGAAAGAGGGAATGAAAATGGCACAGAATCCAATTGTGACAATTACGATGGAAAATGGTGATGTAATGAAGGCGGAGCTCTATCCGGAAATTGCTCCGAATACGGTAAATAACTTCATTTCGCTGGTAAGAAAAGGCTTCTATGATGGCACCGGTTTCCATCGCGTTATCAAAGGCTTTATGCTGCAGGGCGGTGATCCGGAAGGGACCGGTATGGGCGGCCCCGGATATTCGATCCGAGGCGAGTTCACTTCCAATGGATTTCAGAATGATCTGAAGCATACGGCAGGCGTTCTTTCCATGGCAAGAACCATGATGCCGGACTCTGCAGGCTCACAGTTTTTCATCATGCATAAGGATGCGCCTCATCTCGACGGCGAATATGCTGCCTTCGGTAAGATCACCGAGGGGATGGATGTGGTAAACCGTATCGCCGAGGTTCAGACCGATTGGTCCGATAAGCCCATGGAGCCCCAGGTCATGAAATCTGTAACCGTAGAGACCTTTGGTACAGATTATCCGGAACCGGAGAAAATGGACTAAAAACGCCTCGTGAAAATGGACTAAAAAAAGCCTTGTGAAAATGGACTAAAAAAAACGCTTCGTGCAAAAAAACTTTTGCACGAAGCGTTTTTTCTAAAGTCTTATTTCCTATGCTCCACTTACTGCAGGGCTTCCAGAGTACGTACGGCCTGATCCAGATAGGTATTATCATTCTCGTAGATCTTACCGGCGTCCGCCAGTTCTGCATTCTTCGGATCCAGAGGAATCTGACCAAGAACCGGCAATCCGAATTCCCTTGCAACTTCTTCGATATGACTCTTACCGAAGAGCTGGATCTTCTTGCCGCAATCCGGACACTGGATGTAGCTATAATTTTCTACAAGACCGAGCACCGGGATCTTCATCATTTCAGCCATGTTGATGGCCTTTTTAACGATCATGGAAACCAGATCCTGAGGACTTGTCACAATGATAATGCCGTCCACCGGAAGGGACTGGAAAACGGTCAGGGGAACATCTCCGGTTCCGGGAGGCATATCCACAAACATATAGTCGACATTGCCCCACATGATATCGGTCCAGAACTGCTTGACCGTACCTGCAATGACAGGTCCTCTCCAGACAACCGGCTGCTCGTCATTTTCGAGGATCAGATTCATGGAAACAATCTTGGTTCCATCCTCTGCTTCCACCGGATAAGCGCCGTCTTCGCTGCCAAGTAAAGGTCCTTTGACGCCGAACATCTTCGGAATGGATGGTCCGGTGATGTCTGCATCCATAATAGCGGTCTTATAGCCTTCCCGACCCAGCTTATTGGCAAGAGAAGCGGTTACAAAGGATTTGCCGACACCGCCCTTTCCGCTGACGATACCAATCACATGCTTCACATTGGAATGAGGATTTGCCTGTTCGGCAAACATAGGGCCATTCCCGGACAGGTCCGGTTTACGTTCTTCTTTTTTCCCCGCTGCCGGTGCCGTTCTCTTCACTCTGGCTGCACGCTCCTCCGGCGTTAAATGATGTTTTTCTTCTGGCATTCTGCCACCTCCTCTTGGCTCTCAATTATTCTGAGATCCTTTTTTGAATCTTACTGTTTTTCTTCCAGATAATCCCCAGCCCCTTCAATAAAAGTTTCGAATCAAAGATGATTTCATGCCGACAGTAAGGGCAGACCACACGGCCCAGCCCACCGGTCGAAACAATACTTGACGGCTTCCCGATCTCCCGTTCAAACTGGTCCAGGATCCCATCGATGGATCCTGCATTTCCATAGATCAAACCGGACTTCATCGCATCCGCCGTTTCTTTTCCGATGGCCTTTTTCGGCGGCTGGATCTCAATCGACGGAAGCAGACTGGTGCCCTTGGTCAAGGCGTTCAGTGATGTTCCGATACCCGGAAGAATGGCGCCTCCGATATAGGAGCCTTCTTTATTGACCACTGTAATGGTAGTTGCCGTTCCCATGTCAATTATAACACAAGGCAGGGGATATTCCGACTTCGCTGCAACAGCCGTTGCGATCAGATCTGCAGCCAGAGTCCCCGGATCATCCAGCTCAATTTTAATACCGGACTTCAGTCCCGGTCCCACTACCAGGGGTTCCAGTCCTGTAATCAGCCTGACCGACTGCTTCATCATCTCAGTCACCGGCGGAACGACAGAAGAAATAATGGCACCGTCAAATTTATTTTCGTCGACTCCGGACAGATCCAGGATCTCTTTCATTTTAACCGCATAACCATATTCCGTCTCTTTCAGATCCGTCGGAATCCGAAGGACCGGTTTCGCATGATTGGTTTCATCCAAACAGCCGAAAGTAATATGGGTATTCCCTACATCAATGGCAAGAATCATATTTCTTACTCCTACTTCAGATTTCTGATACGATCATCACTTATTCAGTCTTGCCCCATTGGCCTTTTTCAGAGCAAATAGAATAATGGGAGAAATAACGACCGTTGTGATAAGTTCGGTGATAAAGTTTGTAATAATCATAGCCATAAGGGTAAGGAATACTGCTCCTGTCCCATGAATCTTATAGCTTTTCTCCATCAGACCGGTAAATACGAAGGTTACCATCAGAGCATAAAAACCGGTATTCATAATAGGTGCAAGAGCTGCTGCCAGAATCGTTGCGAGCTTTGCATTTTTCTTTCGAACAGCCTTATAAATCAGCCCCGGAATGAAACCTGCCAAAATACCCTTGACCAGACATGTAATCACCGTTGCCGGCGCATTGAACTGCATCATTAACATGGATGCCGGATCCAGACCGCCAAGAATCATCCCAATGACAACGAAGCCGAATACACCGCCAAGAAAAGCACCGACAGCCGGGCCATAGGTCACAGCACCCACTACGATGGGAACCAAGACCAAAGAAATTGCGACCGGTCCGACACGAAGTCCGGAACCGAACAACTGGATCACGATCACAAGTGCCGTCAATAATGCCGTACCTACAAGTTTCTGAATTTTTGTGTAACTCATCATTTCCTCCTGCTACTGTTTCAGTCAAAGGCATTTCTTTATATTGGAAAATGCCTTCTGAATATAGTGCGACCTGTCCGGCCACATGAAACCCGGGCATTGCGAAAATTATAACACAAATCCAACAGAAAAAAGAGCCCCTGTTTCGATTTTCAAAAACAAGGGCTCTCTTGATAAGACCATTTCAACGAAGCCAGCTGAAATAGGAGCCCCTGTTTCGATTTTCAAAACAAGGGCTCTCTTTATGAGACCATTTCAACAAAGCGATCCGGTCTATATTTCACTCCATCAAGCTCTTCTAGCCATTGCCTGCTCGAAGTCACGTGTGCCGGCGAAGATCTCATTCTTATACGGATTCTTCTTCTGTTCAACGGAACGCTTGATAATCACAGAGATGCAGATGACATTGGCAGCCAGAGCGGCCAGAGCCCAGACGCCCTGCATGGTTGGATTGGCCTTGATTCCAAGGTCAGCAATTGCCTTTGCAGCATCCCCATGGTTCCGGTAAACCTCAATTGCCTTGGTGTAGAGATCCAGGGCGGACTTTCCATCAGCACCCTTGTAGAGTACCGGAAGAACGGAGAATCTCCTGGAAAGCTGGAAGAGAGGCACTACCTGAGCAAACATGCACCATACAGCCAGGGTATTGGCGCGGTTCTGGATCCAGCCGCCCTTGTTCCAAAGTGCATTTGCAAAGGTCGGAGCCAGAAGCAAAGCAACTCCGCAATACCAGGTGTGAGTCGGCAGATTGCAGTAAGTGTACTCGAAGTTCCATACATCATAAGCAACAATGAACCAAACGGTCATATCCGGCCAAAGCATGTCTTTATTCTTCTTGGAAGAATAGATGCCCCACCAGCCGGTCATACAGAAAATGTTGATCAGACCGGCGATCGCATTGACAATATTCCACCAGCCGCCATAGAGGAAAACACCTTCGTTGGATGCCCACCAGCCGCCTGCCATGCCGCCTGCAGCGAAACCACGGAAAGCAGACTCAAGGTCAGAGCCGACTGCGATCAGAATATTGATCCCAACGATCACGAAAGGCCAGGGTTTGAACCATTCTTTCTTACCGATGCCCCACTGATACTTAAGCATAAGAAAACCTACGCATCCGATATCTGCAGCATACAGCTTAGCATAGTGGAACCAACCGTTCATGTACATATAGGTCTGGGAATTTAATGCCCAGGAAGCACCGAAAGACGCTCCGATATGAACTGCAATAAAGTAAACGGTAAGAATGGCTGGAATAATTCCGAAAACAAGGATTCCGCCAAATTTGGTACGGCGACCGATCTCATTCATAAGGATCAGACCGGCAAAAACCAGAACCCATCCCAGGATCTGGGTCATGCCTGTCTCGCCATAAAGCTGAAACAACATAATTCTCCTCCTTTAAATATAATGAGTGCTTTCAACGAAATCGATTTTACTCGTTATATTTTTCACGAACAATATACATGTATGCATAATTGTATACAGTTTTGGAGAGTAAGCTAGGGGGTAAGCTATCCGATCCCGCTTTTCAGTTCCTTCTATCTATGCTTCGTTCTACTCTGGTAATACCACATTCCATGATATGTACCAAGATACTGTATTTATGGCATTATTTATCTGTTATAATTGGTAATATCCAATATAATAATTCATTGATTTCTATGGGAGATCGGTCTTGTTATTACTCCATGTTATTCCTTTTTCTATCTCTCAATTGTCGTATATTATTTGTATACTATTTGTATATTTTTGCATATTTACACGTGCTTGACATACATAGTTGAGTGGGATCTGGGATTGTGGGGCAGGTGTAAGGCATGTGTATGGCATGTGTGGGGCGGGGCAAAATAGACGAAAGGGCAAAAAAACAGGGGCGTGTAAAACACGCCCCTGTCTTCATATAAATAGCTTTCTTTTAGAAGCCTTCCTAAGACTTCTGCCTTCTTTAGACTTCTGCCTTCTTAGCCAGCTCAGCCTTGATATCTGCAGTCAGTTTCGGAACAATCTTATTCAGATCGCCGACAATTCCGATATCTGCAACATCCATGATCGGTGCAGATTCATCTTTGTTGATTGCAATGATGAGGTCGGATTCTTCCATACCTGCGACATGCTGGATCGCACCGGAAATACCGATTGCAAAGTAGATCTTCGGACGAACGGTCTTACCGGTCTGGCCAACCTGAAGGTCTTTCGGCATCCAGCCATTATCTACAACGGCACGAGAGCAGGAAACTTCGCCGCCAAGAACATCTGCAAGATCACGTAAGATCTTGAAATTCTCAGCAGAACCTACTCCACGTCCACCGGATACCAGGATCTTAGCCTTCTGGATATCAACGGTCTCAGTAACCTTCTTAACAACCTTTTCGATCTCTACATAGCGGTCGTTCGGCTTGAAGTCATGCTTCCAGTCAACACGCTCTGCTTTTGCGCCCTTGACCGGTGTGATCTTCTGCATAACGCCGGGACGTACGGTAGACATCTGAGGACGATTGTCCGGGCAGGCAATGGTAGCGATGGTGTTTCCACCGAATGCAGGACGAGTCATAAGGAGCTGCTTATGTTTCTGCTCCTGACCTTCCTTTGCTTCCAGAGGGAAGTCACCGATCTCAAGCTTGGTGCAGTCTGCAGTCAGACCGGTTGCAACTCTTGCGGATACGGTAGGTCCAAGGTCACGTCCGATTGCTGTTGCGCCAACCAGAACGATTTCCGGCTTGAAGTCATTGATGATACCGGCAAGTGCCTCAGCATACGGCTCGGTACGATATTCCTTCAATTCCGGATCATCAGCTACGATGACACGGTCAGCACCATACTCTGCCAGCTGATCAACCATGGCATCGGTCATGCCGGAGCCGATCAGAACTGCTGTTACTTTTTCATCCAAATCTTTTGCCAGGTCTTTTGCCTTACCAAGTAACTCGAAAGCGATGTTATCGATATGGTTATCTACCTGCTGTGCAAAGATAAATACACCCTTATATTCTTCTAAATTCATCTCATTCACCGCCTTCATTAAATATAATGCTGCTCAACAAGTGCGTCGCAGATGGTCTTTGCGCCCTGATCCGGATCCAGATCCTTATATACGGTTCCGGCACCCTTACGAACCTTATCGGATGCCTTTGCGATCTTGGTCGGAGAACCGGCAAGACCCATATCTTCATCCTTCAGAGTCTTAAGATCATCACGTCCCCAGACAGTGATCTCTGCATCACATGCATCCCAGATTCCCTTAGGAGTCATGTAACGAGGAGTATTGAGTTCGGAAAGTGCAGTAATCAGGCAAGGCATCTTTGCTTTCAGAACATGATAACGATCATCGTACTGACGCTCAACCTCTACGGTATGCTCAGCCTCATTGACCTTGATCTTCTGTGCATAGGAGATTACAGGAATTCCAAGATGCTCAGCGATCTGAGGACCAACCTGTGCGGTATCACCATCGATTGCCTGACGTCCGGTAATGATCAGATCATAATCACCGAAGTTACGGATACCTGCTGCAATGGTAGAAGAAGTTGCCCAGGTATCAGCGCCGCCGAGCTTACGGTCAGTCATAAGGATTGCCTTGTCAGCGCCCATGGCCAGTGCTTCACGAAGAACGGCATCTGCCTTGGGAAGACCCATGGTCATAACAGTAACTTCTGCACCGGTCTCGTCTTTGATTCTTAAAGCAGCTTCCAGACCTGCCTTATCATCCGGATTCATGATGGCAAGCATAGCGCCACGATCCAGTGTTCCGTCCGGTTTAAATTTAACACCGCCGGCTGTATCAGGAACCTGTTTGATACAAACAATAATCTTCACGGTAAATTCCTCCTACTTATTTCAACAGCTTGCCGGAGATAACCATCCGCATTACTTCGGAAGTACCTTCGTAGATTTCTGTAATCTTGGCATCTCTCATCATACGCTCTACATCGTATTCACGAATGTAACCGTAACCACCATGAAGCTGTACTGCCTCAGAAGTTACCTCTACAGCGATTCTTGCAGCGAATAACTTGGCAATGGCTGCTTCTTCACTATAGGTCGATGCAGTTGCAAATCCGACAGCATCCTTTGCTGCAGCTGCCCTATAAACCAGAAGCTGTGCTGCGTCGCACTTTGCCTTCATATCAGCCAGCTGGAACTGGGTGTTCTGGAAAGCTGCGATGGAACGGCCAAACTGCTTTCTTTCCTTTACATAAGCAACGGTATTCTCCAGAGCACCTTCTGCAAGGCCAAGAGCCTGAGTGGCGATACCGATACGACCACCATCCAATGTATGCATAGCGATAGGGAAGCCCTTGCCACGAGGTCCGAGCTGGTTCTCAGCCGGGATCTTGCAGTCCTGGAAGATCAGCTCGTAGGTAGCTGATCCACGAATGCCCATCTTATGCTCCTTGGTTCCGAAGGAGAATCCAGGAGTACCCTTCTCTACTATGAAAGCGGTGAACTTCTTCGAAGGTCTGCCCTTACGATCCGGAACGATATCGGTATAAGCGATGATGATATAGACATCAGCGACTTCACCGTTGGTGATGAAGCACTTGGAGCCATTCAGAGTCCAGTACTTTCCATCCTCGGAAAGAACTGCCTTGGTCTGTACGCCCTGGGCATCAGTACCTGCGCCCGGCTCGGTCAGACCGAAGGCACCCAGCCATTCACCGGATGCAAGCTTGGGGATGTACTTCTTCTTCTGGTCTTCATTTCCCCATGTCATAATGGGATCGATGCAGAGTGAAGTATGTGCAGAAAGAGCAACTGCTGTAGTTCCGCAGACCTTGGCGATCTCTTCCAGGCAGAGAACATAAGTCAGCTCGTCACAACCCTGGCCGCCATATTCTCTCGGAGCAGTAATTCCCATGAAACCGCATTTTGCAAGCTTCTTAAAAGTTTCTGCAGGGAACTTCTCTTCCTCATCAGTCTCCTGTGCAAGAGGCTTTACCTCGTTCTGTGCGAAATCACGGAACAGGTCTCTCGCCATTGCATGTTTTTTATCTAACGTGAAATCCATGTTATGAACCTCCAAAATTCCTTTCTTTGTAGCAGGGGAAGGCAAAAAGGAATGACAGACGCGCCTCTGAAAGCGCACGCCTGTCCCCCTGATACTATGTACGAATTAAAGCTTGTCTACAGGAACCTTCTTACCATCAGCATAGCTGTAGAATCCGATTCCGGTCTTAACGCCAAGCTTCTTGCCGCGTACCATCTTACGAAGAAGAGGAGATGCGGCATACTTGCTGTCGTGGGTCTCAGCGAAGATAACATCCATGATAGCCAGGATGATATCGAGACCGATGTAGTCGCCGAGTTCCAGAGGTCCCATCGGGTGATTGCAGCCGAGCTTCATAGCGGTATCAATTCCCTCGATGTCAGAAACACCTGCTGCATATACGCAGATTGCCTCATTGATCATAGGTACGAGGATACGGTTTACAACGAAACCTGCTGCCTCATTGACCTGTACCGGAGTCTTGCCAAGCTTTACGGCGATTTCCTTAACCTTGTCAACAACTTCGTCCGGAGTATTAGCACCCTTGATAACCTCAACCAGCTTCATAACAGGAGCCGGGTTGAAGAAATGCATACCGATGACAGGCTTAGACAGGCCAGAGCCGATCTCTGTGATGGACAGAGAAGAAGTATTGGATGCGAAAATGCAGTCCGGATTCTTTACGATCTCATCCTGAAGTGCCTTGAAGCAGTCCTTCTTGATCTGCATATTCTCAAGAGCAGCCTCAACAACGAGGTCCGGATCAACAGCGATGGTATTCAGACCGGTTACAATCTTAGCCAGAAGAGCATCTGCGGCAGCCTGCTCCATCTTACCCTTGGCAACTCTTTTATCAAGCTGCTTCTTGATCTTAGCCTTACCGCCTTCAGCGAACTCTTCCTTGATATCGCAGAGATAAACCTTCTCAACATCAGCGCACTGAGCAAAAGCCTGTGCAATACCGGATCCCATAGTACCGGCACCGATAACAGCAACCTTCATTAGAATCTTCCTCCTTCAATTAATCTTCATAACGAGTAACAGAGCAAGCTGCACCCATACCACCGCCGATGCAAAGGGTTGCAAGTCCGCGATGAGCCTTTCTCTTCTGCATCTCATAAAGCAGAGTTACAAGGATACGGCATCCACTGCATCCTACCGGATGTCCAAGAGCGATTGCACCGCCGTGGACATTCAGTTTTGCAGGATCAAAGCCAAGATCCTTGGCAACTGCAAGAGACTGGGTAGCGAATGCTTCGTTAGCTTCATAGAGATCAAAGTCATCAATGGTAAGTCCGGTCTTCTTCAGAAGATTTCTGGTAGCGACGATCGGTCCGACACCCATGATGGAAGGATCTACACCGCCAAGTGCTCCAGCTTCCCAGTAAGCCATCGGCTTAACACCGAGTTCCTTAGCCTTTTCTTCAGTCATAACAACAACGGCTGCGGCACCATCATTGATTCCGGATGCGTTACCTGCTGTAACAACGCCATCCTTCTTAAAGCAAGGCTTCAGCTTTGCAAGGCCTTCCTTTGTAGTACCAGGACGAGGTCCCTCATCGGTATCAACAACAGTGACCTTACCCTTACGGCCATGAACTTCGAAAGGAACGATCTCATCCTTGAACTTGCCGTCTTCGATTGCCTTGCAAGCCTTCTGCTGAGACTCAGCTGCGAATGCATCGAGCTCTTCTCTGGTCAGACCGTACTTCTCAGCAACGTTCTCTGCTGTGATTCCCATGTGATAGTCATTGAATGCATCTGTCAGAGCATCTTTGATCATGGAATCCTGAAGCTGGGCATGACCCATACGATAGCCATAACGTCCTTCCGGAATGAGGTAAGGGGCCTTACTCATGGATTCCATACCACCTGCAATAGCAATCTCGCTCTCGCCTGCAAGGATCTGAGTTGCAGCCATATTAACAGCTTCCAGACCAGAACCGCAGAGAATATTCAATGTCATTGCCGGAGTCTCAACAGGGATGCCTGCATTGACAGCGGACTGACGAGCAACGTTCTGACCCTGACCAGCCTGCAGTACGCAGCCCATATAAACCATGTCAACCTTGTCTGCAGGAACACCGGATCTCTTCAGAGCTTCCTTGATGACAGCAGTACCGAGATCAACTACAGGTACAGAAGCGAACTGGCCGCCCATCTTTCCGATGGCTGTACGGCATGCACCAGCGATAACGATTTTCTTGCCCATTTCTTTTACCTCCTAGGTTTTCATGAACATACTATTATCTACTTCTTTATAATTCAGGCACGCTCTTAAGTTAGAAATGTAGAGCGTTGCACCTAAATCCATGGAAAATATATTGGCCGGGAATCGATGGTTTAGGATGAAATCCAAAACTTTCTTCCCACCCGGCAAGATCCGGCTCTTATCTCTTATTGGAATTTCGCCAGATATGCATCTTCTCGGCTGCCTGGATCAATTCCTCCCGGCAATCCGGATGTGCAATGTTGATGAGGCCTTCTGCCCTCTGCCAGGAGGTCAAGCCCTTCAGATTTACCATACCGTACTCGGTAACAATGTACATGGTATTGGTTCTGGTATCAGTCGTCTGACTTCCCTCTTCCAGTGTCGGCCGGATCCGGCTTTCAAGCTTCCCTGTCTTCTTATTCTTATAAGTCGAAGACAGGCAGATAAAGGATTTACCGCCATAGGACAAGTAAGCTCCAAGAACGAAATCCTGCTGGCCGCCGGAGCCGGAGATATTACGAACTCCTGCGCTCTCGGCATTGACCTGTCCGGAGAGATCGACATCAACTGCATTATTGATAGAGATGAAATTGTCTAATTGTGAAATGACATAAGGATCATTGACATAGCTTACGACTCGTCCGCAGCATTCCGGGTTATGATCCAGATAGTCATACAACTTTTTGGAGCCTGCCGCGAAAGCATAGGTCTGAAGGCCTCGGTCTATATTCTTCAGACTGCCGTCAATCTTCCCGGCCTCGACCATATCGATATAGGAATCAACATACATCTCGGTATGAACTCCAAGGTGCTTCAGGTCGGATTTTGCAATCATCTGGCCGATAGCATTCGGCATACCGCCGATTCCAAGCTGAAGGGTTGCGCCGTCCGGGATCTCCGGAACAACCAGCTTTGCAACAGCTTCGTCAATTGCTGAAGCAGGGCCGCCGGCTGGAACTTCATCGATTGGTTCATTCTCACCTTCAATGATCATATCGACGTCATCGATGTGAACGTAGGATTCCCTATGACCCAGGCAGACCGGCATGTTCTCATTCACTTCAACGATGACTTTCTTCGCCCGCTTTACAACTGCAAACATATGGCTTGCATTGGGTCCGAAGTTAAAGTAGCCATAGGAATCCATCGGGGATACCTGCATAACTGCAACATCCAAAGGATCCTTGCTCTCCAGATAAAGCTTCGGGAGTTCGGAATAGCGAAGCGGTGTCATGTAGCAGAAACCCTTGCTCTGGGCATGGCGTTCTACCGGATTCATGAACCAGCTATTCCATGTGAAATGTTCGGCTGCATTTTCTACTTTGAAAATTTCCGGCTCGTGGAGAAGAATTCCACCTCTGCACTTGATATCATGCAGTTCGGGCATTCTTTTGGCTAAGGCTTTATCGAAAGCTTTGTTGGTGCCTACACACCAACCATAGTCGACCCAGTCGCCATCCTTCACTACTGCTGCAGCCTGATCTGCTGTAACCAACTTTTGCTGATATTCTTTTTCGTAATCCATTTTCCTTCTCACCCGAAAGCTTCTATTGCTTATTCTCGTAATAACTGCTTATTCTCGTAATAACGATGCTGTCAGTATTTTGTTATTTTTTTAACAAACATAGTCAAAAAAATATAGGGTCCTTACTACTAGGTTGGAGTCCGTTCTCCTTCTGAAACCTGTTTCATTCGCCCGACATAAGGCATTATAGCATTGTACATAAATCAATTCAATAGCTTTTCGTTATTTTTTTAACAAGGCGTGGCGTAAATCGTAAGTGGCGTAAATCGTAATAAGCAATGCTTATGATTTTTACGATAGTTCCAACCCTTATTCCAGAGCTATTTATCGTAATGGGAAGGATTTGTCCAATTTACGATAGTCCCAACCCTTATTCCAGAGCCAGGTATCGTAATGGGAAGGATTTGTCCAATTTACGATAGTTCCAACCCTTATTCCAGAGCCATTTATCGTAATGGGAATCATTTCTTCAAAATCCGATAGGGAATCCTTATATCTACTATCGGATTTTTGCAAACCGATTCCCTATATGATAAAGTACGCTAAATGAGGCCTAAATTTCCTATCCCAATATCCGATTTTTGATTTATTCCCCTCCCTACGATATTCGCAGGAGTCGAGTCAGTCCTTCAAGTCCATATGGATTATGCAAATTGATTTTATCATAGCCCAGTATATCTTTGACATCCGAACTGCCTTTCAATCAAGAATTTGATCCTGGAAATTGCTCTGGCAGCAGTTTTTACGTCTCTTGCCGGATGTGGTATGATATAGCAACAATCGATCGCATTTGTTCGAAAACAGATGCAATTCTTTGAGCAGAAAAGAGCAAAAATTGATGACAGTAATTGTCGATGGGAGCATCTGGTTCATGGCAGCATCTGGTTCATGGCAACGTCTGGTTTATGGCAGTATCTGGTTTATGATTGTATTTAGGAATAAGGGATTAAGATGAATCAACTTGAAAATATAAAACAATTCCAGCAAGGTATTATTCCTGCCGACTGGATCAAACACATCAATTTGGACGGTATTCTTGGAAATCTGGATGAACAAACTCTTCCCTTCCGCCAAATGATCGCCAATTATCAATGTGCGGTCTATGAGGTGGAAACAAAATTCAAAGTCTTAAATGAACGGCTTGGTATGAAGTACGATGGCAACCCGATCGAATCGATCAAAAGCCGTGTCAAGTCTATGGAATCCATCATGAAAAAGGTACAGAAAAAAGGTCTTCCACTAAGTGTAGAATCCATAGAAGAAAACATCCGAGACATAGCAGGTATCCGCATCATTTGTTCTTTTGAGGAGGATGTTTTCCGCATCGCCAAGTACTTTCTGGCCCAGGATGATATTACTCTGATCGAAAAGAAAGACTATATCAACAGTCCAAAGCCCAACGGTTACCGTTCTCTCCACCTGATCGTCCAGGTCCCGATCTTTACGGAATTTGGAAGGAAGGATGTCTTTGTCGAGGTCCAAATTCGGACCATCGCCATGGATTTCTGGGCTTCGCTTGAGCATAAGCTCCGCTATAAGAAAAATCTCTCCGGTGATCAGTTGAAAGCCCTGGAAAAAGAGCTTTCCATCTGTGCCGAAGAGTGTGCTGATCTTGATCGAAGAATGGAGTATGTACGGTCGGAGATCGTACCGGAGTCGTAAAAAAACCAGTCTCGATGACCTTCGTTCATCGGGATCTGGCTCGATTTCATTAGCTGAAGCTAATGAAATCGAGCCATTATTTTTCTGGCGTCGCAGAAACCGAACAAGTTCGGTTTCTGCTCCTGACCCGATGCCATATGGCATCGGGTCATTATACATTCACATTAAAAAATACATGGCCTCCGAGCTGGAAGTAGTCGCGGACTTTGCTCTTACTGAACCAGGCCTGTTGACTATAGGCTTTCGGTGTCATGAAGAAGAGCTGGTTCATGGGACCGGAGCCTGTCGTATAGCGGCTTCCTCGCAGGGCCGCTGCCGCAGCATTTTTGGCATTTGAAGAAACTTCAGTATCATAGTGATAGAGATAATATTCCAATTCAGTTTCTCCGACATAATCCTTTTTCGATGTTACTCCCCTTGTCTTCCGAACCGGTTCAAACTGATTTTTTGCATAAACCACCGAAGTAATGCTGTTCTGACTGGCAAATCCATACTTTTTGATATAGACCCGGTTCATAATGACGCTCGCAACGGCAAGCATTCCATTATAACCCTGGTTTCCGGCCTCTGCCTGACAGATGGCTCCCAGAAGCTTTACTTCCTGGGCACCGGCATTATAGACTCTTCCTGCAGATGATGCAACTTTCGAAATATTCTCGACCTGAGACCTGGCTTCTTCAGTCTTACTTTTCTGCTCTTCTAATTCCCTTCTATTGGCTTCCGCTTCCGCTCTGGCCTGTTCTTCTGCTGCTTTTTTTGCCGCTACTTCTGCCTCATTTGCAGCCTGCTCCGCAGCGATCCGTTCTGCTTCTTTCTGCTTTGTGATTTGATCCAGTCTGGCCTGTTCGTCCTGTTTCTGTTTCAGCGCATTTTCCTGCGCCTCTAAATTGGCCTCTGCAGCATCTTTTTCCTTTTTCTGTTCTGCCAGGGCTGCATTTACCTGATTCGCCTGAGCCTTGGCCGTATCCTGTTCAATCTTCTGAACCTCAGCTTTATATTCTTTGATCTGTCGGTCGATCTCATCGAGATTCGCAGAAGCCAGACCGGCCTCCTCGGCCTTGGAATCAATTTCCTGATTGGTACTCGAAAGAAGATTGCCAAGCTCCTCCTGTTTCTTGGCCAGGGTCTCTTTTGCATTCTCTGCCTCTTCTTTCTGTTTTTCCAGTTCCGAAGACTTCGAAGCGATCGCGTCTTTTAATTTCGAATAAGATTCCAAGAGACTCTTATTATAAGCCGAGATCGAGGAAGCATATTCCATCCGGTTCAGAAATTCCGCCAGAGATCCGCTTTCTAAAATGTAGACCAATACATTCTTTCCCGTCTCATTCTCATAAGAAATGGCAATTTGTTCTTTGATCTTGTCATGCAGCTCATTCTCTTTGTTCTCGGCTTCTGTCAGATCTTCCGAGAGTTTTTGAATATCCTGACCGGTCTCAGCCACCTTATCCTGGGCAGATTGAATCTGGCCTCTGACAGAAGAAATCTGATCTGTGATCGAAGTCTTGTTCTTCTCCAGATCTTGTTTCTCATTCATAAGCTTGTTCAGATTCTCATTAGCTTCCGCCTTCTTTGACTCGGCATCTTTCTGTTTTTTCAAAAGTTCCTGTCTTCTCTCTTCTGCCACGGAAGACTTGCTTTTTGCCTGACTGTAAAGGGGCGTAAAGAAGACTCCTCCTGTCAGAGAAATTGACAGGAGAAGAGACATGACTTGAATTCTCTTATTCTTCTTGCAATGCTTATTCATGGTACTTCCTTCTTTTCTGTCCGGTCTCATCTGCAGCTGGTCGATACCGACTCCACTGCTACAGCTCCGCCCCGGGTAACTTCAATTTTGTGGAATTCCTTCTTTAAGAGAGAAACCAGATCGTCATTTCGTCTCGGAGTCAACGTTGATTCCAGCAAAATACTGTCTGCGCCAATATCAACCGGGTTTACATTTCCCGAAGAGGTATTGAAGACCTGGGCGATACGAAAGACTTCCTGTTTTCCGTTTTCGTCCAGCCCGAAGACCTTGGCATAGAGGATCTCATTCATATGGATCGGCTGATCCGTGAGATCAATCACCTTGATCACTTCCACCATGGTATTGAGCTGCTTTTTGATCTGCTCGAAAGTGATGTCATCGCACATGGCCGAGATCGTCATACGAGATGTATCCGGCCGCTCGGTCGTTCCAACCGTCAGGCTCTGCAGATTATAGGATTTTCCGGAAAAAAGGCCGGACACCTTGGCAAGGACACCGACGGAATTCTCTACATACAGCGCGATCCAGCGTTCTTTCAATGTATGATCTACTTTCAAAATCTTCCTCCTTTTTGATCAGAGAATCATATCGCTCATGGCGCCGCCATTCTTCACCATCAGAGAATCATATCACTCATGGCGCCGCCATTCTTCACCATAGGAAGTACCAGTTCGGCGCTTGAGATCATAAATTCGATCAGGAAAGGGCCATCCTCATTCTTTGCCGCTTCAAAAGCCGGGAGGACCTCCTCTTCCTTGGATACGCGAAGGCCTTTCACGCCATAGCTGTCTGCCCATTTGATAAAATCCGGAACATAGGGCGGGCACTTGTCATTGGGTCCCTTGCAATTGGACGGGCAATTATCTCTCTTCCGCAGGCAGGTAATGCAATAACGCTTGCCATAATAGAGTTCCTGCTGCTGACGGACCATACCGAGATACTGATTGTTAAAGAGGCAGACGATCACCGGCAGACGGTTTGTCACAAGAGTCGCCATTTCCTGCATATTCATCTGGAAACCGCCGTCTCCGGTCACACAGAGGACCGGCAGGTCCGGGCATCCGGCCTTGGCACCGATCGCTGCCGGAAAACCGAATCCCATGGTTCCAAGTCCACCGGATGTGATCAGTTTCTTATCGGCATTGACTTCCAGAAACTGACTGGTCCACATTTGATGCTGACCGACATCGGTCGTAACGATTGCTTTCGGAAAGACCTGATTCATGGTCTGAATGATCTTCTCCGGTGTCAGGCCCTGGTTCTTCTTCATAGTCAGGGGATGTTCTGTGTCCCATTCTCTGATTCTCTGAAACCAGGTCTCAGTATCCATCGGCTCAGCCCACTCATTCAGTTTGGACAGGGCAAGTCCGGCATCCGCAACGATTGGGACATCCACGACCACATTTCTGGAAATGGAAGATGTGTCGATATCGACATGAATAATTTTTGCCTTAGGCGCAAATTCATTCAGATCTCCGGTGATCCTGTCATTGAAGCGGGTTCCGATGGAAAACAGTACATCACAATTGGACACTGCCATATTGGCAGCATATTTTCCATGGAGTCCCAGATCTCCGATAAAATGCGGATCGTTCGTAGGGATGGCTCCCCGTCCCATGACCGTTGTCACAACAGGTAAATGCATGGTTTCTACGAAACGAAGAAGTTCTTGATTGGCGCCACTGATATTGACCCCGCCGCCGGCAAGAAGCATGGGCTGTCTGGCGGACCGAAGCAGCTGATAAGCCTTCTTCAGCTGACCGATATGAACGGAAGTATTGGGTTTGTAACCGCGGATATCCACATGAGCCGGGTATTCAGAAGGGCCCATGGCAGTCTGGATATCCTTCGGAATATCCACAAGGACCGGACCCGGCTTTCCTGTGGTTGCAATGTAGAAGGCCATCTTTATGATGGGACCCAGGTCTTCTCTTTTTCTTACGGTAACACCGAATTTTACGATCGACCGGGTCATTCCGACAATGTCAACTTCCTGGAAGGCATCATTACCGATCAGATCCTGAGGGACCTGGCCGGTGAAAACAACCAGCGGTGTACTATCATAATGAGCATCCGCAATCGCAGTAATGGTGTTGGTAGCGCCGGGACCGCTCGTAACCAGGGCAACACCGCAGCAATTCCTGGCACGGGCATAGCCTTGGGCCTCATGGACCACAGCCTGTTCATGACGGCCCAGGATCACACGGATCTTGTCCGTCTTATAAAGCTCATCCGTAAGTTCGTTTATCATGCCTCCGGGATAAGCAAAAAGAGTATCCACTCCTTCCGCTTCCAGCGCTTTGACAAATAATTTTCGTCCCTTGATATTCAATGCAGCACTCTCCCTCTGATCATCTTTTCTTATTTTGAAAGCTCCGGCCGCTTCAAATTGCCGGTCCGCTCGTAAGTCGTAAAATGATAGATCAGATCATAATAGGTCTGTTCTTCGCTGACCTCGACACAGTCCCAGTCCGGATCCTGATCCAGATTCGGAAAATAAGCATCTGCCTCATAAGAAAAGTCAACCTTGGTGACATAAGCCTTATCGCAATAGGGAAGAAGATCCTTGTAGACCTTCTGCCCGCCGATGACATAGACCTGATCCGGATCGAATCCATTGTCTTCGATCACTCGAAACAGATCCTCAACCGACCTCGCCATCAGGGCATGACGAACGGTATATCTCGGATTCCTTGAGAGAACAATAGTCGTCCGATTGGGCAGGGGTACCTGACCGGGAAAAGATTCCAGGGTATGACGGCCACAGACCACGACCTGATTTTCTGTGTGCTCCCGGAAAAACTTCAGATCATTCGGGATCCTGACCAAGAGAGAGTTATGAAGGCCAATCCCCCAGTTCTTATCAACATTTACAATCATTTTCATATCGAGTTCTTCCTTTTCTTTTTCTTTATTCTAAATATAGACCACAATATCCATTCCAGTATCAGACCGCGATCTTATGATTCTTCATTCGATTCTTCATTCGAAGATCCAAAGCATGCATAGCTGAATCACACAGCAATCGGAATATTCCTGATCTGAGGCCCGGTCACGTAATCATCCAGGCGGACATCCTCACGTGTGAAATCATAGAAATCATGGACATCCGGATTCAGCCAGAATTTCGGTGCCGGATGGGTCTCCCGTGAGATCAGTTCCTCAATCAAAGGAACATGCCGATCATAAATATGCGCATCAGCAATCACATGAACCATCTCGCCCGGCAGCATGTCACAAACCTGAGCCAGCATATAAATAAGAATGGCATATTGGCAGACATTCCAGTTATTGGCTGCCAGAACGTCCTGAGATCTCTGGTTTAAAATTGCATTCAGTACATGGCGGCCGCTTTCGGGATCCACCGTCACATTGAAGGTCATGGAATAGGCGCAAGGATAGAGGTTCATCTCTGACAGATCGGCATGATTATAGATATTGGTCATGATCCGCCGGCTGAAAGGATGGGTCTTTAAATCATAGATGACCCGGTCCACCTGATCCATATAATATACTTTGCCCTCTTGATCCTCTTGACTTGTGGCATGATCCTGCCAATGGTCCCCGAAAGCCTGTATCAGGTCTTCTTCCTTTACATCCCGATAGGGGTGTTTCTGAGCCATCTGATAGCCATAGGCCTTTCCGATGGAACCGTCAGGATCTGCCCATTCATCCCAGATATGAGAATGAAGATCATGAATATTGTTGGACTTTTGCTGCCAGATCCAAAGCATCTCATCTGTACAGGACTTGATTGCCGTTTTCCGAAGAGTCAAAGCCGGAAACTCTTCTCTTAAGTTATAGCGATTTACCACTCCGAATTTCTTGATCGTATAAGCCAGACTTCCGTCCTCCCAGTGAGGGCGGACCTTCTCGCCTTCTGTGGATGTACCGTTGTCAATGATATCCCGGCACATTTTGATAAAAAGGTCATCTGCTTTACTCATGTTATTTTCCTTTTCGTTTTCTACTGTATCAAAGTCGTTATCAAGTTATTATAACCTATCGAGAGGAATTATGTCACCTGTTATTGACGGGCCTTATTATATACAGGGAGTGAAATCAAAGCCCTATTAAAGCCCTATCAAAGCCCTATCATAGTCCTATCAAAGCCCTATTTATGATAAGGCTCTCCGTTGATGATCCGATAGCTTCGGTAGATCTGTTCCAGAAGAATCACCCGCATCAATTGATGGGGAAAGGTCATCTTTGAAAAACTCAGTTTTTCATCAGCCCGGCCTAAGACCTGCGGCGAAAGGCCAAGGGAACCGCCAATGACAAAAACGATATGGCTGTTACCGGACAAGCCGAGCTTTTCTATCTTTCCCGCAAGGTCCGTAGACGACAGGGCCTGACCTTCAATCGCCAGAGCGATCACATAAGCATTGTCGGGGATCTTCTTTAAGAGCCGGTTTCCTTCTTTTTCCTTGATTTCCTTTTCCAAGGCCAGGGAGGCATTTTCCGGAGTCTTCTCATCCGCTACTTCCTGAATATCCAGCTTAACATAACGACTCAGTCGTTTCGCATATTCCTGAATCGCATCCCGATAGAATTTTTCCTTTACTTTGCCGACGCAGGCTACGGTGATTCGCATAAAGCACCTTTCTTTTTCTTGTTAGGGAATCTGTTTCAAAAAACTGCTCCCATACAATAGCTGTTCCTTGTTCACCTTCCATGAAATTTGTGCTCTATTGACAGGAAAATAGTTTAAAATAATAGTAACACAAAAAAAGGGGGTATATGTCATGTTAGCTCAGATTACCGCACTGGTGATCTTTCTCGTTATGTTTGTATTGATCATACTGGACAAATGGGAACACTACATCATCACTTTAGTAAGCGGTGCACTTACCTTGCTTCTCGTTTTCGGCATCATGATGCACAATGGGGGAGCGATCGTAAGGACCTTAAATCTATCCGCTTTCTTCCAGCCGGGTTTCTGGCACGTCACTTCGGAAGGTGCTGCCACATCAGCAGGGATCAACTGGTCCACCATCATTTTCATCGGTGGCATGATGATCATGGTCGGAGGGATGGCCCGGGTCGGTTTCTTCCAATGGCTTTGTATGCAGCTTGCCAAGGCAGTAAATTATAAACCACTTCGGATCTTTGTTGTATTCATGATCATGTCTTTCGGACTCTCCATGTTCATTGATTCCATTACTGTCATTCTCTTTCTGGCAGCCGTGACGCTGGAGCTGGCGGGACTTCTGTCCTTTGATCCAGTCCCTATGATCATTTCCGAAATCTTCTGTGCCAATCTCGGAGGCTCTGCTACCATGTGCGGAGATCCGCCAAATATCATCATCGGAACCTCTCTCGGTTTCACTTTCTTTGACTTCCTGTCGAATACCGGCCTGATTGCTGTGATCTCTCTTCTTTTGGTCATCCTCTTCTTCTATCTGGTTTTCCGAAAGGAGATCCTTTCTTCTGTCAAGACCACACCGGAAGATTATGCCAAGCTTCCCAGTCCTGCCTCTGCCATTACGGATCGAAAGGGTTTTGTGATCAGCGCCCTGATTTTCGCTCTGGCGGTCGTTCTTCTCATCACGCACGGAAGTACGGGTCTGACGGTTGCCTTCATCGGTGTTCTGATTGCGGCCCTGACCCTTCTGGCAGCACCGGGGCATAAAAAAGAGATCTTAAAGACCGTTGATTTCAGAACCCTTCTTTTCTTCATCGGCCTCTTCATCGTCGTCAGCGGCCTGGAGGAAACCGGAATTCTGAAACTCGTAGCGGATTTCATTGCCAAAGTGTCCGGCGGAAATGTCTATATCATGACCGCCATTATCATCTGGATCTCCGGCTTTGCCAGCGCCTTTATCGACAACATTCCTTTCTCTGCAACCATGATCCCTGTCATCAAGGCTCTGGCTGCATCTCAGGGCGTTCCGGTCGCCACCCTGGCCTGGGCCCTGTCCATTGGAACTGATATCGGCGGATCGGCAACTCCGATCGGTGCCTCTGCAAATGTCGTCGGTACATCAGCTGCCACAAACGCCGGCCATCCGATCAGCTGGGGAACGTATTGCAAAAAGGCGGCACCGGCAACCATTCTCGTACTTGCCTTCAGTACGGTCTTCATTTTCCTGAGATATCTGTAACTCATGCTGTAAGAAAGGGGGATTACCATGGGAAAACAAATCTTAATTGCGCTCAGCAGGACCTACGGATCCGGCGGTCATGAAATCGGTCAGCTTCTTGCAGACCGCCTGGGCATTGACCTTTTGGACCGGGAACTTTTGGATCACATGGAGAGAGATACGGGGCTCAAAGCAGAAAAAATAAAGCCTTATGACGAAAAGCCCAGAAACTTCCTGCTTTCCCGCACTGTCCGCGGTCTGAACCAAAACCATACGAACTCACCGGAAGAGATCCTGGCCCAGAAGCAATTCGACTATATCCGAAAGAAGGCAGCCTCCGGCGACTCCTTTATTCTGGTCGGCCGATGTGGAAATGAGATCCTGAAAGACTATCCCAACCTGGTCCGGATCTTCATCATCGGCAGTAAAGAGGCCCGGATTCAACGGATCATGCGAATTCGAAATATGGACCGTGCCACAGCCTGGGTCACAATCCGCCGCCATGACCGAAGCAGAAGGATCTATAACAATGCCCACTCGGAATTCAAGTGGGAGGATCCGGAATCCTATGATCTGATGCTTTCTTCTACACCTCTTGGATCTACGAAAAAGTGCATGGAAGTGCTTTATGACTATCTGAAGCTCCGCGGTGTCCTTTCAGAGGAAAGTTAAAGATAAAGATAGGGAGATCTTTGTTCCGGCAGCTTCGCTGCCGGCGTATCTCCCTTTTTTATTTATTAGCGAAAGCTCTTGACCCAATTCACCAGGGAGTCATGCCAGATATTGTCTGTCACTGTCTTCTTCATTTCCGGCGTAACCGGGCCGTTCTTCGCCATTTTGGCCAGGACAGCAGCCTGGAGTTCTTCTACGGTCATTTCTTCATAAGGCTTCTCGGGAACGGCCGGAAGAACCGTATTCTTTTCTTCCGCCGGCTCTGCCGCCTTTTCCTGTCCCGAAGAGGTCTCCTCTCCCGCTTCGATTGCTTCTTCTGCTACGGTCCTTTCTTCTCCCGCTTCGATTGCCTCCTCTGCTACGGTCCTTTCTTCTCCCGCTTCGATTGTTCCCTCTGCTACGGTCCTTTCTTCTCCCGCTTCGATTGTTCCCTCTGCTACGGTTCTTTCTTCTCCTCTTTCTAAGTTTGTCGTTTCTTCCTCTCGACTTTCTTCTGTCCCGCTATCTTCCTTCCAGATTTCTCCGCTGTTGCCGGGAAGATCGATCGCAAATTTCCCATTCTCCGCCTGAATGCTCCTCCCGGACAGACAGCCGTATAGCCTGGTCATGCCGCAGGCATCTAGGTCCATATGGGCTTCTCCATCATCATTGTTCACCGTGACAAGCACTTTGCTTCCCTGATCTAAGAAGCGAAGAAAGGCATATTGCCGGTTGGTAAGAAAAACCTGCCGGTAGTTTCCGTAAGAAAGGGCAGGAAGGCTATGCCTTATATTTCCCAATGACTGAATCAGCCTGGTCAGGGGATTCGTCTTAAAATCATCCCGGTGATCCGAAAGATCCAGGGCCGGGCGAAGGGCAGGGTCGCCGTCTTCCTTTCGTCCCCGGATTCCGAATTCCGAACCATAATAAATGGAAGGAACTCCAGGCATGGTATAGAGAAGGACATAGGCCGGGAAGAGATGCGCTTGATTATCGAGGAGGGATGCGATCCGGGAAACATCATGGTTGTCCAGGAAATTATAGAGACCGAAAGCCATGGGATTCTGACCTGCCAGATCATAGATCCTCTGCACATTGTAAGCCAGCTCAAAATAATTATGGGAGTTATGTGCCGAATAGATCGGCTTATGGAGCTGGTAATTGGTCACGGCATGGAGAATGTCCGGTCCGGTAAAACGGGTATAATCCCCATGGATCACTTCGCCCATCAGCCAGAAATCCTTTTTCACTTCATTCGCTGTCCGCCGAAGCGCTTTCAGAAAATCAATATTCATGTCTTCCGCTGCATCCAGCCGAATGCCATCGATGTCAAAAGTCCTGACCCAATAGCGGATCACATCGGAGAAATAGGAAACGACTTCCGGATTCGTCTGATTCAGCTGAGGCAAAAGATCAACACCGTGCCAGCTGTTATAGGAGAAGCCGTCATGGAAGGAATTGTCGCCGGAGAAATTCAGATCGCGATAAAAGCCACAATAGGCAGACTTTTCCCTTTTCTCCCTGATATCGCGAAAAGCAAAGAAGTCTCTCCCTGTATGGTTAAAGACTCCGTCAAATATAACCCGAATCTTATTTCTATGGGCTTCTTCTACAAAATGCTTTAAATCGTCGGTATCTCCTAACCTGCTATCAACGGTCTTATAATCCGTGGTATCATAGCCGTGACTTCCGGACTGAAAGCAGGGACCGAGATAGATGCAGTCCACATTCAGCTTTTTTATGTGCAGGATCCAGTCATCCAATGCTTTCAAACGGTGAACCACCGGACCATAGTTATTCTCTGCCGGAGCATTTAAAAGTCCAAGGGGATAGATCTGATAAAATACTGCCTCATGATACCAAGCCATAAGAAACCACCTTTCCAATGAATCCTGATCTTTTGTCGGTTTCTGAAACAGACGCTCTGTGGTTGTCTATAGAGATTTTCCATCAGCTCTGTTAAAATAATCTTAACACATAACACAAGTAGTAAGGGAGATAAGAGTCATGGCAATTCCGATCAAAGCAGTGACACCAGGTGAACTTGCCGAAAGCGCGAAGAAAAAACTGCCGGAACTGGCGGAAAGTGCAAAAGAAAAACTGCCGGAACTGGCGGAAAGTGCAAAAGAAAAACTGCCGGAGCTGGCGGAAAGTGCCAAAGAAAAACTGCCGGAGCTGGCGGAAAGCGCAAAAGAAAAACTGCCGGAACTGGCGGAAAGCGCAAAAGAAAAACTGCCAAATCTTGCAGAAAGTGCAAAAGAAAAACTACCGGAGCTGGCGGAAGATCTGAAAAATAAGATTTCTTCTCTCCCGGAGGCAGGCGACCTCCCGGATGCTCTAAGTCAGGCTTTGGAAAAAATTCCAAAACCATCGATTCCATCTCTTCCTGCTGGCAAGAACGAAAAGAGTGACAACAGCACTCCTGTTTATTCCAAACTGGATCAAATTCCGAACGGCAGAGCTTCTGATACCATCACAGAAGGCTGCCTGGTTCTGGAAGGGGGTGCTTTCCGAGGTCTTTATACCCAGGGCGTTCTGGACGCTCTGATGGAAGCCGGCATCAACTTTCAGACCACGATTGGTATCTCCGCAGGTGCTCTCTCGGGATTGGCCTATGTTTCCGGGCAGATCGGCTGGAGTGCCCGTCTGAATCTGAAATACCGGCACGATTCCAACTATATTGGGATCGATGCTATGAAAAAGGATCACGGCATCACAGGATTCTCCTTTATCTTCCAGGAAGCGCAGAGCGAAGACCCTCTGGATGTCGAGCGCTTTATGGACAACCGCAGGCGTTTCCTCTGCGTCGCCACAAATATGAAAAGTGGTCAGCCGGATTTCTTTGAAAAGGGCAAATGCAGGCATATTCTAAGGGCTGTGCAGGCCAGTGCAACGGTGCCCTACGTTTCCCGGCCGGTCGTGATTAATCACACGCCTTATCTGGATGGCGGTGTCGTCCTGAACATTCCCTATCACTGGGCCAAGCGTGAAGGCTTTCATAAGATCCTTGTGGTGAAAACCAGAGATCATGCCTATCGTAAGGAAATCAAAGTCCACGATCGGCTGAACTATCTCTTCTATCACAATTATCCCAATCTTCTGAAGGAGATGCGGTATTCCGAGGCGCGCTACGACTGCCTCTTAGATGAGATCGACACAGATGAAGCATCCGGCGCGATCTTTGTCATGGCGCCGGAAAAGCCCGTGGAAATCAGCCGTTTCGAAGGTGATCTGGAAAAACTCGGCGATCTCTACTGGGAAGGATATCATGAGATGCAGGCCCGGCTGCCGGAGCTTGTAGCCTATCTCAAGAAATAAAACAAGTGTTTCTGGCTTCTCAACCTTGGTGTGATCATTTTATCGTATCAGCAATGGAAGTTGAAATTAACGATAGTGAAGCCTCTGATTTTGATCCTTATTATCGTAACAGCAATAGAATTTGAAATTTACGATAGTGGAACTTCATTTTCCCTATCGTAAATTAGAAAATAGATTTCTATTACGATATTTGCCCCAAAATCAGCCCTTTCACTATCGCAAATCAGAAAATAGATTTCTATTACGATATTTGTTCCAAAATCAGCCATAGATAAAAGGGTAAACTATCGTATTTCACAAATATATCATAATTAGATATGGACCTTGGGATCAATCCTTGGGATAAACCCTTAGACTCAACCCTTGGGATCAACGATGAAGAGTCAAATAGAAACCAAGAAAGAAACAACAAAAAAGCCGCCCTCAGGCGACTTCATTTTCATTCAAATGCGCGATCAGGGGTTCGAACCCTGGACACCCTGATTAAGAGTCAGGTGCTCTGCCAGCTGAGCTAATCGCGCTTATGTAAGGATATCGTGTTTTTTTACACGAGAGCGCGAAACGGGGCTCGAACCCGCGACCCCGACCTTGGCAAGGTCGTGCTCTACCAACTGAGCCATTCGCGCTTATTCATGATATTGTGTTTTCACACAAGAGCGCGAAACGGGGCTCGAACCCGCGACCCCGACCTTGGCAAGGTCGTGCTCTACCAACTGAGCCATTCGCGCTTAATGTCTGTGTTCTTCACACGCGACTTGATTATAATACCGCAAGTCACTTGTCTTGTCAAACGATTTTCTAATCATTCTTTGTATTAAGGCAGGTACAATTTATAGTTAGTGCCGTCTTCATGAACCGGAATCTTCTGACTGCAGATCTCCATAGAAATCCGAAATGGAAGACAAATCAACCTTCACCGTCTTCGGATGATCTTCCTGATAAGCGACTACTTTGTTATTGATGGAATAAGCCAGCCAGCCGGCTATAAAAACTGCCGCAACAACAGTAATGACGATCCCAAGTTTTGCCATTCTGTGTTCTCTTCGAACGATCTTCTTACGATTTCTCTTCAGTTCCTTCTTCTTCTCAACTTTTTCCTGGCTCATTTTCTATACTCCCAGATCCTGCAGGTCAAACCTATCTCTATGAGTGTCAAGTGCCACTCCATCACAAAACTTAATATCTTATATTTTAACCAATTCAGCCTTCCACTGCAACGCCTGGTTTACCTTCCGGGAGAAGTCCCATCTTCCATTCCTTAAATAATCTTTCAAAACGTTTCCGAAATGTTAAAAGACGTCTAAATAACTTCCAGAGCCCTCTCTATGAGTCCCTGTCGGTATTCCGGATAAGCGGCAAGTCCCTTATGGATCACATGCACCTGGAAGCCAAAACGTCGAAAAAGTTCTGCAATCTGTCTGGTATCTCCATGGTCTTCTTCTAATATATGGCCAAATGAATTTGTTGTCAGAGGCTGCATTTTCAGAGTTCCATGGAACTGCTGCCGACGAAGATCCGCTGCAATCCGGCTCAATCCATCCCGGTCAATCAAAGAGGCAACATAAGCATTATTCACGTCATGCTCGAGAAAAGCTTCCTGAAGCTGTTGATACATCTTTTTTAACGATCGATCCGTCTCATATCCGATCAAAATATACTTCTCACTGTTTTGAATATGCAAGGACCGGGCAACCAAATCAGCCAGCCGGTTTGCACTGGACAGATCCTCCTCATCCAATATCGGAGGCAGGACACAGACTTCCCGGAATTTCCTCTTTTCTTTTTCAAATTTCACATCACCAAGCATGGCCTGGTAGAGTGGGCCGTCCATCATGATCGTCGGAAAGACAACAATTCGATCATATCCATCTTCCGCCGCCTGCTCTAAAGCTTCTTTCATGCTTAAAAGAGATGCCGCCATACTGGAAAACGACATTTGGCCCATGTATTCGGGTGCAGGCATAAGATCTGTTCCATTCCTTTTTCTCTGAATGGAATCCTTCAAAGCAACTTCACGAACAATATCATTGATGATTGCTGTATACAAGCCCACATTTTCCGGCAATACCTGCATCAGCTCCATCCGCATGTGGTGAAGTCCTTCCCGCGCTTCCAGGAAATTCGTTGTGCCATGATTCGCTATGATAACAGCAGTCTTCATAGTAAAGCCCCTTTCCTCTATGCCATTCTGATCACGTGTAGTTTTCTTGCTTCGCAACTCCCACTGTGATTCTATTCGAAAAAGCGATCACTTGCTTTCTTCATTTCGATTATATCACTTACAGGAACGAAATAGCATAAATGATAGATGAAATTGCAAACAATCAGAAGCCAACGACGCTGAATAACCTTTCATCTTCTTTCACTGGCACTTCTTTTTTCTCAAAGCTTTCTATATGAATCCAATGAGAAGCGCGGGTGATTCCAGGCACAAACGCCACAACATCCAAGGGAGTTCCCTGTACTTCTGCTGTCACTGATCCATCATATTCATTCTTTACAAAACCGGTCAGACCATAATAATCTGCCACCTGCTTTGCGGTATAGCGAAAGCCGACTCCCTGGACTTCCCCATGAAAACAATAGCGTATTCTTACCTTCTTCAAATCAGTCAGGCCTCTTTCTAACAAACTTCTTTTTAACAAACTTCTTTTTAACAAACTTCTTTTTAACAAACTTCTTTGAAAAAAATCCTGTAAAAGAAGCGTCAGACCACACTGCTTTTACAGGATTTGAAGATACGGACAATGGGACTTGAACCCACACGTCGTTAGACACAGGAACCTAAATCCTGCGCGTCTGCCAATTCCGCCATGTCCGTAAATATTTCCGGTGGAAAAAATCCACCGGAAATTATTGTAACCTTTATTCCCCTTCTTTGTCCAGTAGGGAATTACTCCTCTTCGTCTTCTCCCAGACTCTTCAATGCATTCAGAAGATCATCGGAATTGATCTCTGAAAGGGAATCCAAAGCCTCCCAGAACTTGCCCTGACCGGCATTGGGATTGTATTCGCATCCGGCACCGCAGCTCCCACAGTCATGAGCGCAATTCTCAGGTTCATTAAAATTTGTATTCGTATTATCTGCCATAATGGCCTCCTATTCCGTAATTAATTCGAATGTAATGGTTCTTTTATCATAACCGGATTTACATGGGAAGGCAATAAACGATAATCCACTTTTGTATGATGATCTTCCTATGATTTCTTTTTCTTATCCGTGTCAGTGAACAATCTGTCCAAAACTGTCCGATAAGTCGGATCCAGCCGCCAGACAGAATTCTCTCTCAGCCCTCCATGGGCATAGTCTTTCCTGTAGTTGTCCCCATCAATAAAGCGGATATAAGCCTGCTTTTGAAGCTTTCCTCCTCTTTCTTTTAAAGCACTGTCAGACAAAAGCCAGATCCGAATTGTATGATCCGTTACATTTCCTGCGGAATCCTCTGCCCGATAGGTCAGGGTCATCCATCCGCAGTCTGAAAAGCCATCGAACTCTTCCGGGCAAAAGTCCAGGAGTCTTACCTTCCCGGCTGCTTCCCTCTGCCAGCCCTGTGCTTGGGAGCCTATGACTTCTTCAGTCTCCAGCGGAGTATCCGGGCTATCCTCTCTGTCATAAGCCTTAATAAGCTGTAAAAGCTCAATTTGCGTAGGCTTATGATTCAAAAAGAACTCATCTTTTCCCTCAAAATACGGGGCCTGATCCCATATGGCGTAAAGATGAATTTCTTTTCTGCTTTCTCCTTGAATACCCAAAGCTTTTGCCAGGTCCCTGATTCGAATTTTCGAAGACCAGGTGGAGTCCCCGGGATTGAAAGGCAGATCCGGCGTAAAAGAATCCGCTTGAAAGCTCCACCCTTGAAAGAGATACTGATCTCTCCCATCTTTTTGTTTGCTTTGATTGATAAAAGCGTTATCAGCAATTCCAATGGAAGACCAGACCTTATCCTCTGCCGGCATATCGCCGCTGATCTGCCCGTTCTGCCCACCCTTGTCATTGGCATGATAAATAATTCGATAACGGTTTTCTTCCCATTCCGCCTTTAAGGTAACTACGCCTCCATCCTGGTTTCCCCGATAGAACTCTTTCGGCTGTAAAATTCCCTCCGGGCCCTTCCAACCGATAAAGGTCGATCCTTCCAGAGACGGCTTGTCCGGATGCAGGTAGGTCTTTTTTCCATAGATGACTGTCTGATCTGGAAAATTCCCGCTTCCCCCATTCAGATCATAATGAATGGTATGAATTCCTCTTCTTGGAATAGAAACTGTCATCATATCAGAGAGCTGACCGGTATAGGATCTGGCACACAGATGAAGATAGTATTGTCTGGCCGTGTTCACATAGTCCGAAGGGATGTCCATCCCGAGACTCCGTGTATTCCCGCTGAAATCGCTGCTTGAGAGCCAGTGGAAATTCTGCAGGGAAATATTATTTTCATTTTCATCGATTCGATAATAGAAACCGGTCAGATAATCTGTTGCATCCATAGCAACCCCTTCATCGGGGACAAAGGACTCTTTATGACTGTTTTTATGATAGGCTATATAGTCATAATGATAAGTACCGGCCGCACGGTTTGCACTTCCTGTAAAATCTGCATGCAATTGATAATTGTCCAGATTCGAAAAAGAAACAGACGGTCGATAAGGCTTTGCGCCCGGAACTTCCATAGGATTCATCCAGAATGACTTATGCAGATCGACACCCATGATATTTCTCACATTTGACCAGTCAGAAAGGAAGGCTCCACAATCCTGGTCCGGGAGCCAGATGACAGTTCCGTCGCTTTTTCTGATAAAATGGCGCAGCATGAAATCCTTTGTATACCTGGACCTCTGATAAGTGCAGGAGTATAGCTGCAGATAGATCTTCCCGTCCCGATATATGGTTCGATCCGCTGTATTTGACATGTAGCGTGGATCAAATGGCCATTGGTCTGTATTTCCCTCATCGGAATAAGTCATGGGCAGGATCGAATTCTCTGACAGGCTGTCCGAAGCACGTACAGACTTTTCCTGATACATAGAAAACAGCAGAAGAAAAAACAGAATCAATATGAGAGAAAAATGTTTTCGATTCCAATTGATATGCCACCGATAGCCTTTCATACCCCGCCTCCCCTTGTAAAAAGTATCGCTTCCAAGATCCGCTGACAAAAAATCAAACGAACAAAAGAGTTGTAATCAGTTTAACAAGGATTTTCGAAAGCGTGTATAAACAATAATGAAGACTTTCTAAAGGCTGAAATTTCTATAAACAATTTCTATCATAAGTCTAAACTTTAAAAGGATGGTCTTCCTTTCTGCCATAAGCCTAAACTCAAAAGGATGGTCTTCCTTTCTGCCATAAGCCTAAAAAAAGGCTGACGCCTAATCAGACGTCAGCCTCTAATATTAGTCTTGTGAAATTTTATCGAATCAATCTCCAGTGCTTTAAGGCCTTTGCAATCCCATGTTCCTCCACCTTATCTGTCACATAAGCGGCATAAGGATCCAGTACCGGATCATGCTTTTTCATCACAGTAGAATGTTCGGGTGCAATTTTGAACATGGCCAGATCATTCGATGAATCGCCGAAGACATAAATATCATCCCGCTTGATTCCGAGAAGTTCTGCCATATGGAGAATCGCCTGTCCCTTATCATAACCCTTGGGAACACATTCATAAAAGCCTCCCCTCCGGTCCATGATATCAAAGTCATCGGAAAAGTCCCTGATAAAGCCCTCGATATCGGATTCTTCATCCGCCTGGACACAGAACTTTGAGATCTCATAATGACCTTCGAAATCAGAGGTACTCACCGCATAGAGCTTTTCGGTCTGTGCCTTCATATAGTTCATCACTTCCATCCTGGACACTTCCGGACGATAGTGATTACATTCCGATCCTTCCGCAACAACACCGATATTATAAATCTTGTCTGCATGAACCACTCTCTGCTGGAGTTCATCCGGCATAGAATAATAGAAGATTCTTTTTCTTTGATAGGTCAGTTCCGTTCCGCAGCCGGCCAGGATCCCATCCATTGGCAGGATCCTTTCCATTTGCTTCAGCATGCACTCACAGCGTCCGGAATTGATAAAGGACAGACAGCCATTCTTCCGGGCTTCTTCAATCGCACGGATCGCCGATTCCGGAACCTGGTGAGTCTTCTCGGAGAGCAAGGTCCCATCGATATCAAAGAACAGAGCCTTCATTAAGAGTTCTCCTTCAACATCTCATCCATGGTCCGCCAGCCGAGCATGGCACATTTGGTCCGGGCCGGCATATGGCGGATATCCTTCAGAATACCGGCTTCTTCCAGCTCATCTACTTCTTCCTCAGTAACTTCACCGGTGATCATACGATGGAAAACATCTGCCAGATGCTCTGCTTCTTCCACCGGCTTTCCGATGACAAGGTCCAGCATCATGTCAGCAGATGCCTGGGAAATGGCACATCCGTCTCCGACATAGCCTCCGTCGACAACCTTACCATCTTCTACCCGGAGGGAAAGTGTAATGTCATCTCCACAGGAAGGATTGACTCCCTCCAGTTCCATATTTGCATCTTTTATCGCATGCTTATGCACCGGGTTCATATTGTGATCCGTCAGGATCTCATTATAAAAGGTATTATTTGCAGGCATAATTTCCTCTTTTCCTTACTCCGACCTCTCAGGTCGGAATTGTTCAATCCTTATATCCCATCTCCGGCCGGATCATAGACAGGGCATGTAAGAAGGCATCGACATCTTCCTCTGTATTATAAAAGGCCAAAGAAGCACGGGTCGTCGACATGACACCAAGGAATTTATGAAGAGGCTGTGCGCAATGATGACCGGCGCGAACAGCCACATGATAAGAATCGAAAATCGCAGCCACATCATGGGGATGAACGCCGTCGATCTGAAAGGTCACAATCCCATGATGGTCTTCTGCTTTGTCCGAGCCAATGATGTGAACATGATCGATCTCCTTCATGCCATCCATCATCCGTTTGGTCAGGTCCAGTTCCCGGCTCTCGATCAGATCCCAGCCAAAACGGTTGACAAAGTGGATTGCAGCTTCCAGACCGACTGCACCGCCCACATTGACGGTCCCGGCCTCAAATTTATGCGGAAGCTCTGCATAGGTGGCACCCTCCAGAGTCACATATTCGATCATCTCACCGCCGTAAAGGAAGGGCGGCATTTTTTCCAAAAGCTCCTCTTTTCCATAGAGCACACCGATCCCCATGGGAGCATACATCTTATGCCCGGAGAAAGAAAGGAAGTCTACATCCAGATCCTGAACGTCCACCTTCATATGAGGAACGCTCTGGGCTCCATCACAGGAAAAGACGGCACCATGCTTATGAGCGATCTGCGCCATAGCTTTGATGTCATTTTCCCGGCCGAAAACATTAGAGACCTGAGTGATCGAGACAAGCTTGGTACGATCTGAAATGTGTTCTTCCAGGCGTTCGGGCGGCAGGAAACCATCCGGATCCGGTTCGAGATAGATAAGCTTTGCCCCTGTTGCCTTGGCAACATTCTGCCAGGGGAGCATATTGCTGTGATGCTCCATGACGGAAATAATGATCTCATCACCTTCTTTTAAGAAATGCAGACCATAACTATAGGCAATCAGATTCAAGGATTCTGTTGCATTCCGCGTAAAAACAATGTCCGAAGCCTTCTTGGCATGGATAAAGTCCGCGACCGTCTGGCGGGCACTTTCATAGGCATCTGTTGCAGCAAGGGACAATTCATAAAGTCCGCGCAGGGGATTTGCATTATTTTTCTCATAATAATCCGTCACAGCCTTTAACACGCAAGGCGGCTTCTGGGTCGTGGCAGAATTATCGAGATAGATCACATTCCGATTCTCAAAGACCGGAAATTCCTTTCGAATCAGCTTATCTTCCTTCGTCATATTTCTTCCATTCTAATCAGTCAGTCAACCAGTCAATCAACCAATCAACCAGTCATTCATACCATTTTATTCCTCACCGAGGAATTCCCGGACCTCAGCTCTTGTTTCCTCATCCGGGATCTTGGCTTTCACGGCATCAATTCTTGCCTGCGCCATCATTTCATAGATCTCTTCTTCCGTCAGTCCTCTGGACTGGAGATAGAACATAAGACCACTATCAAGCTTTCCGATCGATGCACCGTGATTTCCCTCAACATCCTCTTCATCGCAAAGGATGACCGGTATGGTCCGGTTGATAACGCCTTCATCCATGAGAAGAACATTCTCCATCTCGGTGCCGGTCGATCCGCCACATCCCCGATGGAAATCGATGGTTCCACGGAAAAGTTTATCTGCCTGATCCCGAAGAACACCGGAAGCATTGATATCACAGTTAGACTTTCTGCCATTGTGGTTGGCCACATAGTTCATATCCAGCTTGTGACGACCAGTCACGATATATCCGATATCTGTTGCCAGATCGGACTTATAACCGGAAAGCTCCGTGAAGGAGCCATAGTAATTATTCCGTCCGCCGAGGATCAGCTGGATCAGGCGGAAATTGCCATGATCTTCCACTTCTCCCCCGATATCATTCAGGAAATCCATGTGATCCGGCAGATAATTAACCTGAACCAGGGTCAGCTTTGCGTAGGGTTCGACATGATAGCGGGTCTGGAGAGCCGCCGTCGCATCCTCCTTGGAAACAGACCGGAAATTCATAACTACAGTCAGTTCCGTATTTTCCCCTACAGAAATATCGACCGCGTCCGTATATGCCTTGTCGCCGGCATAGTCGAAATCGAGATGGGCATTCTGCAGCCGTCCGGCATTTTTCTCCGTTTCCAGGACATGAATTGGGGTCTTCGATGCCTTAACGAGCCGGTCTATATTTGTCCCCATGCCGGTACGAAGGTCAGAAAGTGCGGATTCTGTAGACTCGCGGACCGAGATCCCGTCCGGAATATCCTGAGACAGGGCGGACGGCTTTCCTACGGGGACCCCTGTAAGATCCGTTTCATTCATATGAAGCCAGTTCCAGGTCAGACTTGGAATCCGGTTTACGATAAAATGTGTATTATTCATGATTCCACTCCTTAACCAATTGCGCCCTTCATTTCCAGGCCGATCAGATTATTCATCTCAACTGCATACTCCAAAGGCAATTCCTTACCGACATTATCAGCGAAGCCGCGAACGATCAGTGCCCGGGCGTCTTCTTCGGTCATGCCGCGGGACATGAGATAGAAGACAACATCATCCGAGATCCGGCCGATTTTTGCCTCATGTCCGACATCACAATCCTCCGTACGGATATCCATAGCCGGTATGGTATCGGAACGGCTGATATTATCAACCATCAGAGACTGACAGGAAGTCGAAGACTTAGAACCCTTGGCCTTCGGTGTCATGACAACAGAGGAACGGAAGGTGGAAATACCGCCGTCCTTACTGATGGACCGGGTATTGACATAGCTGCTGGTGTGGGGTGCATTGTGAACAGTCTTGCATCCGGTATCCAGATTCTGGCCCTTGCCGGCGAAGGTAACGCTGGTAAATTCAGACCGGGCGCCCTCTCCGTTCAGAACGGACATCGGATAGAGATAAGAAACATGGGAACCGAAGGAACCGGAGATCCATTCGATCTTACCGCCTTCTTCCACCTTGGCACGCTTGGTGTTCAGGTTATACATGTTCTTGGACCAGTTCTCAATGGTCGAATAGCGCAGGGTTGCGTTCTTTCCGACGAAGAGCTCTACGGCACCGGCATGAAGGTTTGCCACATTATACTTGGGTGCGGAACATCCCTCGATGAAGTGAAGGTAAGCGCCCTCTTCCACAATGATCAGGGTGTGCTCGAACTGGCCGGCACCGGCTGCGTTGAGGCGGAAATAGGACTGAAGGGGAATGTCCACATGGACGCCGGCCGGTACATAGACGAAGGAACCGCCGGACCAGACTGCTCCGTGCAGTGCTGCGAACTTATGATCGTTCGGTGTGATCAGCTTCATGAAGTGATCGCGGATCATATCTGCATAGGGTCCGTGAAGAGCGGACTCGACATCACTGTAGATAACGCCCTGGGCAGCAACCTCATCCTGAACATGGTGATAGACCAGCTCGGAATCGTACTGGGCGCCGACACCGGCCAGGGATTTCCGCTCTGCCTGAGGAATTCCAAGCTTTTCGAAGGTATCCTTGATATCTGTCGGGACGTCCTTCCAGTCGCTCTGCATCTTATTGTTCTTGGGACGGACATAGGTCACGATGTGGTCCATATCCAGGCCATCGATGGAAGGGCCCCAGTCGGGAACTTCCATTTTATTGTAGATTTCCAGGGACTTCTGACGGAAATCCGCCATCCACTGGGGATCATTCTTCTCTTTGGAGATCTCTGCCACGATTTCCGGTGTCAGGCCCTCCTGTAATTTGAAAGCATCGTCTTCGGAATAACGGAAGTCGTACATGCTCCGGTCAATATCCTTGACCTCGGTCTTTTCCTTTGCCATGATCTGACTCCTTAAAACTTACTGATTGATATATTTCTCGAAACCATTCTCGTTGATATCATCAACAATGGATGCGTCACCCTCGGCAACGATTTGTCCGCTGACTAAAACATGTGTCTTGTCAATGGTCAGGCTCTCTAAGATCCGGGTCGAGTGGGTAATGATGATCAGTGCTCCTCCAACCGACTTCTTATACTCTTCGACACCCTGGGATACGGTACGAACGGCATCGACGTCCAAACCGGAGTCGGTCTCATCAAGGATGGCGAGACTGGGCTTCAGCATCAGAAGCTGAAGAATCTCTGCCTTTTTCTTCTCACCGCCGGAGAATCCGACATTCAGATCACGGTCTGCATAAGAAGGGTCCATATTTAAGAGTTCCATTGTCTTCTGAAGCTCCTTCTTGAAGTCCCAGAGGCGAATGTGCTGACCGGTCTTATTTTCAATCGCTGTACGGATAAAGTTGGACAGGGTGATGCCCGGGACTTCTACCGGATTCTGGAAAGAGAGAAACATTCCCAGTTTTGAGATCTTATCAGTTGTAAGATCTGTGATATCCTGACCTTCGAAATAAATCTTGCCGCCATCGATCTTATAACGGGGATCGCCCATCAGGGTCGAACCGAGTGTGGATTTTCCGGCACCGTTCGGTCCCATCAAAACATGGGTCTCACCGCTGTTTACAACGAGATCTACGCCATGCAGAATTTCCTTTGCTTCATCGTCTGCTACAGATACCTTCAGGTCCTGTACTTTTAAAAGTTCTTCAGCCACCTTGCAGCCTCCTTCATTTTCAATGGATACATGAAAAGGTTCCGTTTGCTTTGGGTCCGGCCCCTTTTATTTCTTTTGTTCTGGTATTCTCAGCCTGGGACAGGCAGTAAGTAAAATAAACCAAATGGGAAATACAATTTGAGAAATACAATTCGAGAAATACAATTCGAATCGTATAAATCATAATTCCTATGGGATTACTATGTTATTATATCCCAGTGCAGTTTATTATACCATAGACAATCCGGGCCTTCTTGTATTTTTTCTAATAAAAAGACTATTCTTTGCGATTGTATATGTATGTTGGAAATGCAACATCTGACCGTCTGTCAGAGCTTGTATGGAAAAAACGACGGTGATCGTTTCTACAGGATTCCCGTCTGTTTGAGAAAGCCCGGCATTTGCCGGGCTTTTCTAGAGGTTTTGATCTATACGGATCACTTTGTAAATCCCTGCAAGATCTTGTACAGTTCGTGATAAAGGATCATGGCATCATCTTCACTCAGCTTGATGCAGGGAGCAACAAGTCCCGGAACATCCTTCAGCTTATCGCGCAAGTCCATGCCCTTTTCTGTAATTTCCACCAGAACAACGCGCTCATCTTCCTGAGACCGGGTCCTCTTGACCAGACCACTTTCTTCCATTTTTTTAAGCAGCGGTGTCAGTGTTCCGGTATCCAGGAAAAGTTTCTGTCCAAGATCTCCAACTCGAAGTTTCCTGTCTTCCCAAAGCACCATTAATGTGATGTACTGGGTGTAAGTAAGGCCGATGGGTTTCAGATAGGGCGTATACTGCTTGACCACCTCACGGCTTGCTGCATAGAGGGGAAAACAAAGCTGATGATCCAGGCGAAGCGCCTCATATTCCTGTCTTTCTTCCTCGCTGATCTTCTTTTCTCCAGCTTTCTTCCATTCTTCCTCTGTCATATTCCATCCTTTTCCTGTCTTTATCGTTTTTATTCTTTGCTGTATTATCTTATGTCATAATGAAAAGAATTTCAAAAACATCTTTCGAAATCCGTCAGGCAAAGAGAGATGCGATATAGTTGCTGAACTCTTTCATATCATAGGTCGGCTCAAATCGACCGATCACATTACCCTCGCGGTCGATCACAAACTTGGTGAAATTCCACTTGATATCCGGATTCTTCTTATAGTCCTTATCAATCTTCTTCAGAAGGCCCGACATCATGAGTGCCTTCGGTCCCTTGCCAAAACCTTCAAAGCCCTTCTGGCTCTTCAGAAAAGTGTACAGCGGAAGTTCGTTTTCCCCATTGACATCGGATTTCTTCATCTGCGGAAACTGTGTATGGTACTTCAGTGTGCAGAATTCATGAATCTCCTCATCTGTTCCCGGTGTCTGACCGGCGAACTGATTGCAAGGGATATCCACGATCTCAAGTCCCTTGTCATGAAATTCTTCATAAAGCTTCTCCAGCGGCTCATAATGAGGAGTAAATCCACATCCGGTTGCAGTATTTACAACAATAACGATCTTACCCTTAAAATCGGACATTTTCTGCTCTGTTCCATCGGTTTTCGGTACACTGTAATCATAAAATCCTGCCATAATAAGCCTCCTTCTTTTGTCTTATTCAGCGATCAAACATACGTATGATCTATATATTATTTTTGATATCTATATATTATTTTGTACAATATAATTTGTCAACATTTTTATAAAATATAGACCATTTTTTGAAAGAGAAAGGCTTCCCATCACAAAGCAAATGCCTGCCTGCATAAAGCAAATTCCTACCTGCATAAAGTAAATGCCTACCTGCCTAAAGCGAATTCCTACCTGCCTGGCATTCCCGTGTCACTCTTCTCCACTTACTGCTTTTTGGATCTCTTCGATCAATTCTTTTCGAATTCCCGTGATTGCCATATCTTTCCTGGTCATAACACCATAAAGGATTTCTCCCTCTTCCCGGGAAAGAGTAATTCCAGGCTCCTCTCCCTTCGGATATTCGGTGAAACTTTTCGGACTGATATTCGAAAGACCATTTTGCTTCATCATAATATTCATAATGTAATCCGAATTGGTCGTCACAGCTGCCGAAAGTCCGGAGAGGGCTTCGCCGGTCTCTGCCACCTTCCAGTCGGATTGCCTACGGAAGGGATCCATCTCCATCTGAATCAGAGGATGTGCCTGCCAGTCTGTCTTCTGTCTATTCCCCATTACCTGTCCCTTCCTGTCCCTCTGTCCAGACCCATTTTCCACGTTGCTTCCTTGTTCCTGCCGCTTCCCCCGACCATGCGCATGGATCCGTCCATTCTCCTTACCAGCCATATCTTCTGTCATGAAATAGAGCATAGCCGGAGTTTTCCCGAGAATTTCAAAGTCCAGTTGGTATCTCTTCCATTCATAGCGGAAGCGATCCATTTCTTCCGGGAAAATATAAACAAATCCGATATCGTCCTCCATCTCCCGAATCCTCTGCATGATGTGAAATGTAGAATCTGTGTGAATGTTATAACGGATTCCTTCTGCTTCATGTTTTTTATAGAAGTCTGAGAAATGTCTGGCGAACCAGGAACTTGGATTGGTCGCGATACGAATGACGTCGCAGTCGGAATCCATAGATAAAAGTTCCAGCTTTTCCAGCTCCTCCAGGATCGATCTCACCTGAAGATAGAATTGCCTTCCCCTGGGCGTCAGGCGGATGCCGCCGGCTTCCCGGAAAAACAGACTGTAAGAGAGTTCTTTTTCCAGGGAAGCTATGGTTTTACTGACATTGGATTGTGTTGTATAAAGTATTTTCGCTGCTTCGCTGAAGGAGCTGCTTTCTGCTGCGGCTGCGAAGTATTGCAATTGTTTGGTTTCCAGCATTTAGTTTCCTTTCCTCTCTTTTCAAAGCCACAGGCCCACCAGTGGGGCTTCCAACCAAGGATCATATCCAGCCATCCCGCCCGAGAATCATATCCAAACATCCCGCCAGTAGGTCTTCTGCCCGAGAATCATATCCAACCATCTCGCCAGCAGGTCTTCCGCCCTCAGGATTGCTTCGCCCGTAACTTCATCGAACGGTCAACCTCGAAAAGCGGCCCTTCGGAACTCGCCGCTTCGCGGCTCAAACAGTCCTCGGGCTATCGCTTTTCGAGGTTGACCGTTCGGAAGTTACATGGGCTTGCAAAATTCGGGCGGAAGGCCTGCTGGCGGGATGGTTTATATTGTTCTTACGGGCGAAGCAATCCTGAGGGAGGAGGGCCTGCGGCCAGGACGGTTCATATTGATCTTATGGGCGAAGCAATCCTGAGGGTGGAAGGCCCGCTGCCGGGATGGTTTATATTGTTCTTACGGGCGAAGCAATCCTGAGGGTGGAAGGCCTGGTGGCGGGGCGGTTTATATTGTTCTTATGGGCGAAGCTCGAGATCCTTGGTGACCTGATAATAGTCGCAGGCGTGGGGCGTATAGTTCTCTACTTTGGACTGAGAGATCATACTCATCTTCAGAAAGGCGATGAATACGAAGGCATCGTCATTCAGGACTTCCTCCTGCATTTTGATTGCCAGTTCATTTCGTTGGTCCGTATCAAAAGTTTTGGACATCTGATCGATCAAAGCATCCAGATCCGAGTTCGAATAGCCGCCCTGATTCTTCGGTGCACCGGTTCTGGCGAAAACGGTGAACCAATACTGGGGATCGCCTGTCGGGCACTGGACATTCGCCATGGCATAGACATCCCATTTGGAAGGGTCCTTGACGATCTCATTCTGGCTGGCGGTAGAATTGATTTCCACTTTGATGCCGATTTTTGCCAGGGATGCCTGGGCAGCTTCCGCAAGGATCGGAAGTTCCTGGCGGCTCGGATAGGTCAGCCACTTAACGATCAATTTCTTTCCGTCTTTCTCCCGGATGCCGTCTTTGTCTGTATCCAGCCAGCCGGCTTCTTCCAGAACTTTTTCTGCACCTTTTGGATCATATTTTTTTGCCTGAACCTGATCTCCTCCGAAAGAAAAACCGGAGGGAAAGACGCCCTGTGCCACAGTTCCGTTGCCCTCGAGAAGGTTCTTTACAAAGCCTTTTTTGTCAATACCCATGGCAATGGCTTTTCGGACGGCAGGATCTGAGCAGACAGAAGCGGTATTAAAGTTCATTTTGGCAAAGAAACAGCGGGAAGTCGCGATCTGTTTGATCTTGTAAGAATCGTTTTGAAACTCCGGATAAGATTCATAGGCCATCCCATAGGCTGCCTGGATCTCTCCGGATTGAAGTGCAGCTGCCAGGGTGTTTCCGTCGGTAATGGTTCGGATCCGGATCCGGTCGAGTTTCGGCTGACCATCCCAGTAAGCTGTATTCTTCTTCAGTGTCAGGGATTCATCCGCTTTGATCTCCGTTGCAATATATGGGCCGGTCCCGACAACAATGCCATGAGATGATCCTGCCTTCACATCAATAATGCAGGCATAGGGATCTCCCAGATAATTCATAAGTGCAGGATTTGCTTCCCTTGTATGGATGGTCAGAATCTGTCCATCCGCTTCCATGGATGAAATTTTTAAATCTGATGGTGCCCGGTCATGAACAGAAATCAGATGTTCCAGACATTCTTTCACCGCTTCTGCATCCATCTTCCTTCCATCCGAAAAGCTGACATGATCTCGCAGGGTGATCTTCCAGCTGGTATCATCGGTGTTTTCCCACTTCACTGCCAGCCAGGGTTCTACTTTCATGTCATCGGAATAGCGAACCAGAGTCTCTCCGATCCCATAACGAATGCAGGCCCAACCGGAATAGGCATTGTGAGGATCGACATTTGCTTCCTCATTGGAACTGTTGAAAGTGGTATCTCCGATCACAATTTCTTTCTTTCCCTTTCCTGCTTCCTTCCCGCTTCCGGCTTGTTGGGATGTGCTTCCGCAGGCAGTAAGGGAGGAAATCGCCAGAAGCAGTACCAGGAAAGCTGCCCAAAAACCTCTTTTGCTCTTATGGTGTATAAAACTTGTTCTCATTTTTGTTATTATTTCTGTGCTCATCTTCCAGACTTTTCTTCGGTCTATATGTCTCTAGAAGATTCTCATTTTCCAGACTTTTCCTCGATCTATATGTCTCTAGAGGATTCTCGTTTTCCAGACTTTTCTTTGGCCTATATGTCTCTAGAGGATACTCATTTTCCAGACTTCTCTTCGGTCTATATGTCTCTATAGGATACTGTCCAAGAGCCTCTTGGTACCATCGCTCTTCGGATGCCAAATGACATCCTCTGCCTTTCCTTCCTCCACGATCCTGCCCTCCTGCATGACCAGAATGCGGTCACTGTACTCGGCAGCCAGTGCGATATCATGTGTGATCATAAGTATGGTCAGGCCAAATTCTTTTTTCAATTCTTCTGTAAGGTCCATGACCTCTTTCTGGACCGTGACATCCAATGCCGATGTGGCCTCATCCAAGATCAAAAGTTTTGGTTCGGCCGCAAGTGCTCTTGCAATTGCCGCCCTCTGACATTGGCCTCCGCTCACTTCATGCGGATAACGATTTCGGATCTCTTCCGGAAGGCCGAGTTTTCTAAGAAGCGTTTTGCAGTGGCTTTGGGCATACAATTTCAATGCTTTTCTGCTCCTTTTTCCTTGCTGCCCTGCCTGCTTATTCTCCTGCTTGTCTTCTTGGTCCTTCGCTTGCTTATCTTCTTGGTTTTTCGCTTGCTTATCTTCTTGGTTTTTCTCTTGCTTTTCCTGCTGATATCCATCCAAAGATGCGAAATTCAGGATCGTTTCTTCTATTCCGGAGCCAAGACTTCTTCTCGGATCGAAACTTCCTCTCGGATCTTGGAAGACCATCTGCATCTTCTGATAGATCGGTTTCAGTTTCTTGTCTGACAAATTCGTAATATCCTGCCCCTCCAGATAGATCCGGCCCTCTGTCGGATCCAGAAGTCTTGTTAGAATACGTACCAGAGTCGTTTTCCCGCTGCCGCTTTCTCCAACGATGGAAACCGTCTCGCCTTTTTTTATTACGAAACTGACACCGTTCACGGCCGTAAGATCCGCCCGCGCCTTTAGAGGGAAAACTTTCCTGATATTTTCTGCCCTAAGCAGGACATCCTCTTTTGATTGACACATATCAAGTTTTTCTCCTTTGTTTCTCAAAACTGGAGAAATATCGTAATATAAAGTTTTTCTCAAAATTACGATAGTTTGCCCCTCCAAAACATCTATAAAAATTGCAAAAAATCGTTGTTCAGGCCGTCTTTTAAATTTACGATAGTAAAACCAACGATTCACTATCCGATTTCACAATAACTACTTCTCTTACGATATTTCACCCTTCAAACTCTCCACAGACTATCGTAAATGCGCAAGTTGGCTCATATTACGATTTTTCGCCCTACAAACTCTCCACAGACTATCGTAAATGAGAAAGTTGGCTCATATTACGATTTTTCGCCCTTCAAGCTCTCCACAGACTATCGTAAATGAGCAAGTCGCTCATATTACGATTTTTCGCCCCACAAACTCTCCTCAGACTATCGTAAATGCGCAAGTCGGCTCATATTACGATATTTCACCCAACAAACTCTCCACAGACTATCGTAAATAAGCAAGTCGGCTCATATTACGATATTTCGCCCTTCAAGCTCTCCACAGACTATCGTAAATGAGTTAATGCGCAAGTTGTCTCATATTACGATTTCTCGCCCTATGATCTGACGCATCCTTCTGCCTTCGTCTTCCTTTGTTCTGCCTTCATGATCCTCGGTTCTGCATCCAGAAGCAGCTTCGTGTATTCCGCCACAGGGTGGTTCAGGACCCGGTCCGCCGGCCCATATTCCACAGCCCGCCCGTCTTTCAGGACCAAAACCTGATCTGCCATCCGGCGGACAAGCCCCATCCGGTGGGTCACCAGAAGAATTGCCGTCTGATACTCCTCCCGGGCCAGAAGCAGCTCTTCCACCACTTGCTTCTGAATGGTCAGATCCAGGGCGGACGTCGGCTCATCCGCCAGAAGAAGCTTCGGCTTCAAAAGCATAGCTGCCACGATCCCGACCCTCTGCTGCATGCCGCCGGACAATTCAAAGGGATAAGAAGCCAGCACCCGGTCCGGGTCCTGAAAGCCGAATTTTTCCAGCAGTTTTCTTGCTTTCTTTTCAAATATAGACCGCTCCATCCTTCCCATCGTTCTTTCGATCTCATACAGTTGATCGTAAATGGTCCGCATGGGATGAAAAGAGGCTCCTGCATTCTGGAAGACCATGCCGATCTCTCTTCCGCAGAGTTTTCTTTTGTCTCTGTCGGAAATGGAAGTAAGGTCTAAATTTTCAAAGAAAATATGACCATCCTGTATCGTCCCGTCCGATCCCGGAAGTCCGATCACAGATTGTAAAAGAGTGGATTTCCCGGAACCGCTCTCACCGACGACGCAGAGGATCTCGCCCCGGTTTAAGGTGCAAGTGATGTGGGACAGAGCCAAAGAATCTCCATAGGAAATTGTCAAATCCTCTATACTGAGAAGTCCTGACATATGTATCCTTCCTCCCTTCCTTTCATGGATGTCCGATCTCCAGAAAATCTCTTAAGGCATCTCCGAAAAAGCGAAAAACTGCCACACAGATGACGATGGCAAAGCCCGGAGCCAGGGTGACCCATGGTGCTGTTGCCAGGAGATTTCGGCTGTCATTCATCATGGAACCCCATTCCGGGATCGGAGGTTTGGCCCCGAGTCCCAGGAAGGACAGACCGGCAATTTCCATCAGCATGGTCCCGATATCCAGAACTGCCGTGACAAGAATGGATCCGGCAATATTCGGTAAGATATGTCCAAAAAGGATCCCTGCTGTGGAGTCTCCGGACAGACGGGCCGCATCCGGATATAAATTCTGTTTTTCTGACAGGGTCTTACTTCTTGCCAGCCTCGCATATTTCGGCCAGCTGATCAAAGCTAAGGAAAGAACGGCATGAAAAGTGCCTCCGCCTAAAAGGGCCGCAATGGCCAGGGCAAAAACCAGACCCGGAAAGGCCAGAAAAAGGTCAGAGATCCGCATCAGAAGGCTGTCCAGCCACTTTCCATACCAGGCGGCCAGAAGGCCGATCGTCGTTCCTATGATCATAACAAGAAAGACCAGAAGCAGGGTGGACAGAATACTTGTTCTGGCGCCCAGGATGATCCGGGAAAAAGTATCCCGTCCGAAGCGATCCGTTCCCAAGATATGTGAGGCAGAGGGTCTTGCCTTGGTATTGGACAGGTCCTGCTTGTAGGGATCATAAGGCAGGAAAAAGCCGCCAAAAATTGCGATCAGAAGCAAAACAAAAGCCAGGGACCCGGAAAGTCGAAGCCGGCCGGAAATTCGAAGTCGGTTTACATTCGATCTCTGGTTTATCCCTCTCTTATGATCAAATTTATTATTCTCATGATCAAAGTTCTTATTCTCATGATCCAATTTCTTATTCTTATGATCCAATTTCTTATTCTTATGATCCAATTTCTTATTTTCCGTCTTCCTTTTAAATCTCATTTCCTTCCCCCCTCTCCCAGGCGAATCCGAGGATCCAGAAGGCAGGTGATAAGGTCCGTGACAAGATTCACCAGGACATAGATCAAAGCAAGCCACATCACATAGGAAAGGATGATGGGATAGTCTCTGAGATGGATGGCATCGACTGCCATCTTACCGACCCCGTCCCACATAAAAATGGATTCGATAATGGCCGTCCCACCCAGAAGACTTCCGGCGGACAGGGACAGTAAGGTAACAATGGTAAGAGATGCGGATCGCATGACATTTTTCCATAAGATCACGCGATCGCTGATCCCGCGGGACATCAGCCCTTTCACATAGTCCTTGCCAAGCTCCTCCAAAACAGCTGCTCTGACCTGTGGAATATACTTCGAAGACATGGCGATCGTCAGCGTGATAGCCGGGAGCATGGCGCTCTGCAGATTCACTCCGGTCGAGATCACCGGAAAAAGCTTGAACTTAAGACTGAAGACCTGCATGAGAACCATAGCAAGGAAGAAACCCGGCATAGCATTTCCGATGAAACTTAGACCTCGAATCAGGCGGTCCATGAAGTGCCCGCGGTGGATCGAAGCGAGGATGCCAAGCGGGATCGAGATCACTACCGTGAAGCCTAAGGATAAGGCGGCAAGCAGGAGGGTCGCCGGAAGTTTTGACAAAAAAGTCCGGGAGACATCCCTGCCTGAGACATAACTTTTTCCCATGTCGCCGTGGAGAAGGCCGCCAAGCCAGCTTCCGTACTGGACCAGGAAAGGCCGGTCCAGGCCCAGTTCCTCTCTCTTCTCCTGCATGCTTTCTTCAGAGACGACTGTCCCACGGGCAGAAGCCATTTCTTCCACCGCATCGGAACCCGCCACCCGCATCAGGGCAAAGCATAGAAAAGTAATGCCAAGTATTACCGGTATCAATTGTAGGAATCGTTTGATTATATATTTCATTTGATGGTTTGATCGATAGTTTAATCGAAGGTTTGATCGATGGTTTAATCGAAGGTTTGATCGATAGTCTGATCGAAGGTTTGATCGATGGTTTGATCGATGGATGAAAAAAAATCCGAATGCAGGTCAACATTCGGATTTTAACATATATTATTCTATTTTTGAAGATGTAGGACCGTAAAGTGCCTTATTTATTCCTGTATCATTATTCCAAATTGGAATAAGGCTTTCCCTCGATCTTCCTTGCCTGCAAATCGGAATATCGCTTTCTCTCGATCTTCCTTGGCCGCAAATCGGAATATCGTTTCCTCTCGGGCTTCATTTCTTCGCCTCGATCATAAACATCCGATCCGGCATATAAAATTCGTCCCTTTCCTTTAAGGCCCTCTGATAGAAATACCTGTCTGTAGCTACATCTGAGAAACCGACTTGCCGTAAAACCTCTTCATCCCACTCCGGCCGGTCCAGGGCGCTGATGGTCAGCATATGATAAATGGCATGACAACGGTCCTTCATCTCGTCGGGAATGTCTTTATGGGCTATATTTTCCGGCGACTTTAAGTTATGGGCGCCCTTGGCATATTCGGCATCAAAATTCAAGAGCAGGCCGCCCTTTTTCAAGAGACGGTACCACTCGGCATAGGCCTGAATCGGATGCGGCAGAGTCCAGGTCAGGTTTCTCGTAATAATAAGATCAAAGCTCTCGTCTGAAAAATCCAGCTTTTCCGCATCTCCTGTCATGACTCTGACGGGAGCCTCCTTGGGAAGATAGAAGTCCAGCATCCTCTCTGACTTTTCGATCATCTCTTCCGTCAGGTCGATCCCGGTCAGGTCATATCCCAGTCTTCCTAAAAGAACTTCAAAAAATCCGGCGCCGCAGCCCAGATCCAGGACTTTCAGCCTGGGCTCCTGCCTGTCAGACTTTTTGAACTGTCCGGCCTGACCCTCCGCCTTTCGTATTTCTTCCCCATCCGAATCTCCAAGAAGCCCGGCCCGAACCAGAGCGTTTTTGATCTCTCTGGTCCAGAGCTCTGCCTTCTGACTTTCAATTTCATCCCGGCGGATCCTGTAAAAGGAGTCCGCTCGGTCTGTCCAATATTCGATCACCCGATCCTTGATATCTGTCCGTTCTTCTTCAAACGGGAAATAATGCAGTTCTCCCAAAATTTATCCTTTCACTGCAGCCACCATAAAAAGCGGCGTCGCGCCGTAATTTAACTTCTCTTTCTCTGAATAGAGCCGGTCTCCGATATTCAAAACCCTGCTGACCCGGGCGGCTCCGAGTTCCTTTAAAACCGAGAGATCCCAGGCCGGCCGGTGGATCCCGGTCAGAGGCAGATGATCTGCGATTTCTTCCATCCGGTCAAAATTCTCGCCAATGTTCAGATCGCCAACCTTCTTCTCGGCAACCTTTTTCCGGTCCTCTTCGTAAGCCTTTCGGGCTTCCTCATCGACCCGGTAACTGTACCAGTTGGCATCGAAATTCAAAAGCAGGCCTCCTCTTTTCAGAACCCTGAGCCATTCCTGATATGCCTGCTTCGGATCTTCCAGATTCCAGGTCAGATTTCGTGACAGAACCACATCAAAGCTCTGATCCGAAAAAGAAAGATGGCAGGCATCCTCCTGAACAAAATGGATCCGATCTGCCAGGGAAGCGGCATTCTTTCTGGCACAGTCCAACATAGACCCGGCAAAATCTGCTGCAGTCACATGATACCCTGCCTCTGTAAGAACGATCGACAGAAAACCCGGCCCGGCTCCGACATCCAGGATCTGAATGTCCCTGGGGTTGGTCTTCGGATAGATTCTTTCGATCTCTTCTTGTAACAGTTTGGACCAGGTCTCATGCTGAATTCCGGACAGTTCTTCCCTGTTGACTTCAGAATAGCCTTCTGCCCGTTTGATCCAATAAGCATGGTTTTCCTCCCGGAGCTTTCCCTTTATGAAAGCATTTTTTTCTTCACGTTTCATTTGATTTATTTTTTCCGATCCACATTAGACGCAGCCCAAAAATCTTACCACAGACCGGCCCGCCCTTTCAATCAAAAAATTTGGCCTTCTTTCTTCCTCTCCAGAATTTCCCCGATGAAATATAAAGATCCGAAGGCAACCGTCTTTAAGCCCTTGGCCCGAGCCTCATTTTCTGCCTCCCGGATAGCCAGGGCCGGATCCTGGTAGACGTAAGCCCGGACCCCGTCTTCCTGGATCAAACGTGCAAGCTTCTGCCCCTGCAAGGCCCTTTGGTTCGAAACGGTCACTGTCCGAAAGGACTCTGCCATAGGCAGGATCTCCCGGATCATGGCATGATAATCCTTGTCCGCCAGAACACCCATGACAAAGCAGTACGGTCCCGGTCCGTATAGTCCCAAAAGGCTCTCCTTCAGAGCATGGACTCCCTGGGGATTGTGGGCTCCGTCAATGAGAAGGAAGGGCTCCTTCGACAGGACCTGCATCCTGCCCGGCCATTGGATCTGAAGAAAAGCCCGCCTTGCCGCCGACAGGATCTCCTCCTGCCCCATCTCTGGGAAAAGCACCCGGGCCGTCGTCAGAACATTGGCCATATTTTCCGCCTGATAGGCTCCGGCCAGACTGCAGGGAATGGTCTCTGCCAGTTTCTTGTCGCCTGTAGAAAGATAGACCGGCGCCCCAATCTCCTCTGCCTCCTTACAGATCACTTGCGAAGCGGCCGGATCATTCTCCGAAAGGATCAGGGGAACACCGGGACGAAGGATGCCGGCCTTTTCCCTTGCGATCTCCTCCAGGGTATTCCCTAAGATCTGCATATGATCCATGCCGATCCTTGTAATAATGGTAGCGACCGGTTTCTCATGAAGACCGGAAGTGGAGTCCAGGCGGCCACCCAGTCCGGTTTCCAGGACCACATAGTCGCAGGCCGTTTTTTTGAAATATAAAAGAGCCATAAGAAGGCTGTCATCAAACATGGTATCTTCCACGGAAGCGACTTTCTCCCGCTGTTCTTCCGGCAGGATGCTTCGATCCAGGATCCCCCGGCCGAGAGAAACCGCCTCTGCCTTTGGTATACATTTCCCATTGACCTGAATCCGCTCACAAAAGTCCACAAGATGGGGACTGGTGAAAAGGCCGGTCCGATAGCCCATCTCTTCTAAGAGCCTGGCCAGGCCTGCGGCAGTCGACCCCTTGCCGTTGGTCCCGGCGATATGGATGATCTTCATGCCCCGGTCCGGTTCGCCCATGGCTGTAAGGAATCGATCGATGACTTCCCGGCCGCTGGCCTTGCCGAAGCGTCTTTTATTCTCTATGGTCCCGATGACCTCCCGATATTCGTCCTCTGCTTTCAAGCTGATCTCCTTTCAAGAAAAAAGCCACGGGATCTGTCCCATGGCTTTTGATGGATCACGACTTCACGAATCTGCTATCCTATAATCCCCTGCCCTTATATGACAAGAATAATTCCACCGTCATTGGCATACATGGAGCTGACACCCCGTGTTGGAACAATCTTTATTTCCCGGAAAGCAGATTTCTTCAAAGCTGCTTCCTTGACCTTCTCGGCAGTCTCCGGTGCATTGCAATGAGAAATAGCCAGGCATTTTGTCTCGGGATGGGAGGTGACCTTTAACATCTCATCGATCATCTTGTCAATCGCCCGAATCATGCCACGGCCCTGGCCCAACTGCTGAATCGAGCCCTGGGGTGTTGATCCCATAACAGGCTTGATATTCAATGCATTGGCAAGCATTGCCTTGACTCCGGACAGGCGGCCTGCCTTCTGCAAGGTCTCCAGGGTCTCCAGAATAAAGAAGGTATGCTCTTCTTCGATGTATGCATCTGTTTCCTTCACGACCTCTTCAAAAGAGGCGCCGCTCTCTTCCAGTTCTGCGATCCTTTTTCCGATCAGGGTCTGGCCGATGGATGCGGATTTGGAATCGAACACATGGATCTTCGTGGTCTGATCCTCGTCTTCATCTTCCATATCCTCGAGATAGATATCTCTGGCCAGGCAGGCACTGTTGTAAGAACCGCTCAATTTCGAAGACAGGGTGATGATATAGATACGATCCGCACCTTTAAACTCCCGGATAAAAGCATCCGGGGAAGGGCAGGCGGATTTCGGACTGGTCGGACTCTCCTTGACTTTCTTCAGAAAGGCTTTCTGATCAAAGCTTTCATCATCCGGGATTTCTTCGTTTCCCACCTCAAGAGTAAGCGGAATGCTGGCGAAGTGATCCGGGTCTTTCACCATTTCAGGAAACAGTTCCCCACAGCTGTCGATCAAAATTCTATACATTCAGGCTCCTTTCAGGTTTATGAACCAGAAGTCTTCTTTCGCTTAACAAAACAGAATAGATAAGTTTAGTATAACACATTTGGATCCGAATAAAAAAAGACGACACTCAAAACTTTTGAATGTCGTCTTTCGGGTTTCAAATATAGACCAAAATTTTATTTCAGGACAGTTACATTAACAGCCTGGGGACCCTTGGATCCCTCGGAAATCTCATATTCTACTTCCTGTCCCTCTTCCAGAGTCTTGAATCCATCGCTGTTGATACCGGAGAAGTGTACGAATACATCCTTTCCGCCTTCGCCATTGATAAAACCGTAACCCTTCTGGTTACTGAACCACTTTACTGTGCCTTTCATTTCATATACCTCCACTAATACTTCAAGGTCCAAATACCCTGATAGTTCTTAGCCTATCACACAGACACATTAAAGTAAAGAAGTCACGCCATAATTGTGTAATATATTTTTTTATCTTCCAGCCAGCCGGCTAACCAGGCATCCCAAAGTTTCTCTGCGCTCTTATCCAAAGTGAAGGCTTTCATGGAACAACCGCCGGACAGGGTACACTTGCCCTCCGCAAAACGGACATTTAAGAAGAAACCGCCAACCTGATCCGGATCGGTGTCCGAACCGGCAAGCACCTTCTTCTTCAGGCTGTTTGGCGCTTCAAAAATGATCTTGATCTGCTTTGGTGTATATTTCCCCCGGATCCCTTCGAAAATCAAAGGACGAAGCTCCCGATAGGGGCTGAATTCTCCTTCTGCCTTGAATCGTTCCAGTTCCTCGTTACTGTAGAAATCCTCCGGCAGGCGGCCGTCCAAGGACAAGGCAGCCCGGCCGCGAATCTCAGCCTCCACTAAAAGGAAGGAGTCAAAGGTTTCCTTCCGAAGCAGACCGGCCATCAGGCCTTTGACATCGTCTATGGTAAATACTTGCATAGGGTCTGCTTCCGCCTAGTTCTTCTCGTCCATCTCATCCAGGATCTTGGTGATGATTCCGGTTCCCTCCGTAAAAGTACGGCCAACCCTGCTGATGGTCGCAGTACTTGCATTGGTTGCTTCCTGGATCTCCAGATAAGTCTTCCCATCCTCCAGCATCTTTGCCACATTAAAGCGCTGTTCCATCGCAAGGAGCTCGGAATCCGAACAGATATCTCTGAAAAATTTAAAGCATTCGTCCTCATCCTTTAATAAAAGGACGGCACGGTAGAGATCCTGAGAATGTGGTTTTTTCTCTCTTCTCGACATTTTCTTCCCTTTCCATCACATTTTGACCGGCTGCTGCCCGTTCTCTCTTCTTATGTTTATTATGCTTCCTATGCTTCCTTTGCATCCTTAGTGGAAACATTCGAAGCTTTCGACGGCAAGCGTTCTTCGGTCCTCATTTCAATCAGAGGCGCCCCCTTGCCTTCGATATAATCTGCTGTGATCGTCACGGTGCCGATGTCATCGTCTTTCGGGACCTCAAACATGATGTCCAGCATAAATTCTTCGATGATGGCACGAAGGCCCCTGGCCCCGAGCTTCCGATCCATGGCCTTTTTGGCAATGGCATGCAATGCGTCCTCGGTAAAGACCAGATTGACCTCATCCAATGACAGAAGCTTCTGATACTGCTTGATAATGGCATTCTTCGGTTCCGATAAAATGCGGACCAGCATATCCTCCGTCAGATCCTCAAAAGGACAGAGAATCGGCAGACGTCCCAGGAATTCCGGGATCATGCCGAATTTCCGGAGGTCCTCAGTTGTCACCTTCTGCAAAAGATGCGGATCATTATCATATTTATCTTTCAGATCAGAGACAAAACCCATAGAGGAGGAATGGTTCAGCCGTTCCTTGATGATATCGGTGAGACCGGGAAAAGCTCCGCCGCAGATAAAGAGAATATTTCTGGTGTTCACCAGTGTCATGGGAACCATTGCATTTTTAGAGCTTGCACCCACCGGAACCTCCACGGTCGAACCTTCCAGAAGTTTCAGCATTCCCTGCTGAACCGCCTCTCCACTCACATCTCTCATATTGGTATTTTTCTTCTTTGCGATCTTATCGATCTCATCGATGAAGACAATACCCTTCTCGGCCTTCTCCACATCATTATCCGCAGCTGCCAGCAGTTTGGAGATGACACTTTCGATGTCATCGCCGATATAGCCGGCTTCGGTAAGACTGGTTGCATCTGCAATCGCCAGGGGCACATCCAATAGTTTTGCAAGTGTTCGGACAACATAGGTCTTTCCGGAACCGGTCGGTCCCATCATAAGGATGTTCGACTTCTCGATCTCGATTTCATCCATGGTATTGGTTGCCACTCTCTTGTAATGATTGTAGACAGCTACCGAGATCACCTTCTTGGCATAGTCCTGGCCAACCACATAGTCATCCAGCTTTGCCTTGATCTCATGAGGATGGGGAATGTTCTCGATACTGAAAACCGGCTTGATATGGGGCTCTTTGTCCTTCTTTTCCTGTCTCTTCTTTACTCTCTGGGCATCCCCGAAAATATCTCCGAGATTCAGCATCCCGATATTCGGAAAGCCGGAGAAATCCAGATTATTCAAATTATGGCTGTCATCCTGATCCAGTTTTGCATTGCTGCCTCCGCCGAAGCCGAAATTCGCCATAGAGTCAAAGGTCTTCTGCATACAGTCCTGGCAGATGCAGATATTATTGGGCAGATGGATCATCTTCCCTGCCACGCTCTCCGGACGTCTGCAGATATAACAAATGTCCTCATAGCTATTCTTGTTGGAGTCGTCTTTTTTCGAATCCTCTTGATTGGACGGATTCTGATTCGTATTCATGTCTTCTGCCATGCGAACCTCTTTCTGAACTTTAACGCGTCTAATTGCTAAATATTATAAGCTATTGGAAGGAAAATAACAATCGAGAAGCAGATCGTAAAAGCGGCTGCGGTCTTCGGTCGTCGAGTTGAAGATCTCATGCTTAGCATTCGGGAAGCGCTCGATTCGAACATGGGGATTCTCTTTTTGAAAACGGTCCTGTCCGCTGATATCCACCATTGTGTCCTTCCCTGCCTGTAAAATAAGAACCGGCACCCGGATCTTGTCTGCATTCTTATGAAAGACCTTAACGCCTTTCATCGATGCGATCGCCCAGCCGTAAGTTGCCGAAGATGTCTGATCGCAAGTATTTTGAAGACGCTGGTCAAACATATATTGATAGCGGGCGGGCGACAGCTGGGAAGAATGTTCGAAGTCCGCTTCCGGCGTAAAATCGTGACCACCCGGCGCATATTCTTTGGTTTTCCTCCGGATCCTGGCCAGAATTCCCATAAATACCGCCGCTGCTTTCGGGATCCCGCCATAATTAATTTCCAGCATGGGCGAAGACAGAATGGCTCGTTCAAAATCTTTTGGATATTGCTCGAGATAGAGGCCGCCGACCAGACCGCCCATGGAATGGGCAAAAAGAAGCAGGCGATCGGAATGCATCTCTTTTTTTACTACCTGGTCCACAAATGTCTTCTGATCCCGAACATATTCCATGAAGTCTCTGACATGGACCTTGCAGCAATTCTCGCATTCTCTGTCAGAATGGCCATGTCCCCTCTGCTCCAGGAAAAAGATGCTGCATCCTTCCCGGAAGAGATAATAAGCCAGCTCATGATATTTACCGAAAAATTCGCAAAAGCCGTGGAAAATCACAACCGCTGCTCTTTCTTTCGGATGGAGCAGCTCATAATAGTGGAGGTTTATATTTTCCTCACCGGTCAGGTCACCTTCTTTCAGGTTCGACTGTATGACAGGAAGGGCAATATTCCTCATCGAATCATAGAAATCATTTTCTCCAAAATAGGTTCTCTCACTCATCTTTTTCTCCCCATGAGCTATGAAAGCTTCCCGCCGGATCCGTCAGCTGACTTTAAAACCGTCAAGTGCCAAAGCAAAAAAATCAGCCGGATCAGTTTGCATGCGTTATAACCTGTCTTGCCATATCCGGATCATTCGTGATGACGGCATCGACACCGGCCTTGACGCACATACCGACGTATTCCTCTTTGTTGACTGTCCAGACATTCACTTCGAGCCCCTTCTTCTTACAGTCTTCCATGAAACCGGGGAACTGGATATTGTAGAGGGCAGGATGCAGGGCATTAACACCATGTGCCTTGCCATAGGACGGCATATCAATCGTTCCGTCTGCATAGAGGAAACCGACTTTCGCGTCCGGCTTTAAGCTATGGATCTTTTCGATCGTATGATGATTGAAAGAAGAATACAGGACCCGATCTTCCATGCCGCATTCCTCCGTCAGTTTCAGGATTTTTTCTTCCAAGCCCGGATAAAATACGATGCCGGTTTTAAGCTCAATATTGATGGTCAGCCCTGTCGGCTTCAAAAGCTCGAAAACTTCCCGCATCGTCGGAATCTGAATGCTTTCATAGGAATCAAATAATTTGGCCTTCTTTACAACTTCGCCGCCCTGCATCAGGTTCTGATAAGAAGCATCCAGTTTCCGAAGCTCCTCCAAAGTAAAATCTTTGACCCAGCCGCTTCCGTCCGTTGTCCGGTCGACCGTTTCGTCATGGATCACGACGATTTCCCCGTCTTTTGTCAACTGTACATCCAGCTCTACGCCGTCTGCTTTTTTGTTTACCGCTTCTTCAAAAGATGCCAGTGTATTTTCCGGAGCATAGCTGCTGGCTCCACGATGTGCCCAAACTTTAATATTCGACATAATTTTCCTCCTGTTCAAACTCACAGTCTGTCTCATTATAACACCTGCGATTCCATCCATTGTGAATATTCTATGGAAATTTTTGTGGTGAAGGTACTTTTGACACTGTCATCACTCGCTTATTATGGTAACATATAAAGTTGCCTGAGGTTGCTTGAACTTGCAGGAACAGTTACTTGGAAATCAAGCAGGCAAGTCTGAAATTGAATTGGAATTTTGAGGGAGAATTCTATGTATTATATCCAGTTAAACGGACAGATCATTGCTTATGAGAAAAGCGGTTTCGGCCCCCGTCCGCTCCTTCTTTTGCATGGAAATGGTGAGGATCATCATATTTTTGATGAACTTGTGCGGGTGATCGATCAGCAGAAATTTACGATCTATGCCATCGACAGCAGAGGCCATGGCGCATCCGCAGAGGCAAAGGATCTTCATTATCTTAATTTTGCCTTGGATGTCTCCCGCTTCATCACTTCTCTGGAGCTTGAAGATGTATTTATTGTCGGTTTCAGTGACGGAGCAATTATTGCTTTGATCCTTGCCAGCCTCCATCCGGATATGCTTTCCGGCATGATCATCTGCGGTGCCAACCGAAACCCCGACGGCCTGACTCCAAAAGCCATTCGAATGATACGATCCGCTTATCGAAAAGACAAAAATCCGCTGACCGCCATGATGTTAAGTGAGCCCAATATTCTGGATCGTGACCTGAAACGAATTTCTGTCCCGGTTCTGGTACTGGCAGGAGAACATGACATGATAAAAAAAGAAGAGACTGAGGCCATCACCCGGGCTCTTCCCAACAGCCGGATGGAAATTCTTCCCGGTGAAAGTCATGACAGCTATGTCGTTCATTCCGAAAAGCTTCTTCCCTTCATCAATCGCTTTTATAAGGAGCATTTGACAGCTTATCAACTGAGACACCGGCCGTCTGATGCGGATCCAAAAATTTGATCTGCTATGGATCTTAATGCAAATAAAAACCGATCGTGAAATCAGCTTTTCACGATCGGTTTTTTTCAATGAAATCTATATTACGAAACCTATATTGCAAAAACTATATTATGAAAACTATATTACGATATTGGATTCCGTTTTCGCCCTGGTATCATGGTCTTACTTTGCAGCAATCACATCTGCCATGTCGTACATTCCGGCAGGCTTTCCAGCCAGAAATTTAGCAGCTTCTACCGCACCCTTGGCAAAAACACCCTTGCTGTAAGCGGTATGACGAATGGTGATGACTTCATCCATTCCTGCAAAAATCACATCATGCTCACCCACAATATTACCGCCCCGGATCGATGAAATACCGATCTCCTTAGGATCTCTCTTGGCTCTCCGGTCATGACGGTCATAGATATAAGTATAATCGCCGCCGGAAGCCTCGTTTACCGCATCTGCCAAAGCAAGGGCAGTTCCGCTCGGAGCATCCAGCTTCTGATTATGATGCTTTTCCAGGATCTCTACATCAAATCCGGCAGGCACAAAGACCTGGGAAGCCTTCTTTAAGAGGTCAAGGATCGCATTGATCCCGAGAGACATATTCGCAGAACGAAGAACTGCCGTTTTCTTAGCAGCTTCCTCAACCTTTTTCAACTGCTCATCGGAAAGACCGGTGGTGCAGAGAACGACCGGCATGGTCTTCTTTTCACAAAAAGATAAAAGATCGTCGACTGCAGCTGCATTGGAGAAATCGATGACTGCATCTGCAGCCAGATCACACTCAAAAAGGCTGGAAAAGACCGGATAACTGTTCTCTAGGCCCAGGTACTTATCCACGCCGGCGACAACTTCCATATCCGGATCATTTGCAATAATATCGGTAAGGACACGGCCCATATGACCGTTGCATCCATGAAGAATTACTTTTGTCATATCATCTTTTCCCTTTCCAAAGAATTACAGCAGTCCATACTCCTGCATGGCCTTCTCCAGACCACGGGCCTTTTCCTCTGACATTTCGAACATAGGGGCCCTGAGAGGTCCGACATCCATTCCCATGAGATTCATGGCCTTCTTAACAGGAATCGGGTTCACTTCCGAGAAGAGAGCGTCAACCAGAGGAATCAGACGAAGCTGCATCTGTCTGGCCTTTTCTGTATCTCCATCCAGATAAGCCATAATCATATCATGCTCATCTTTCGGAGCGATGTTAGAAACAACGGAAATACAGCCGATACCTCCCATGGAAAGGATCGGTACGACAAGACCGTCTTCTCCGGAATAGAGATCCAATTTGCCATCACAGAGATTCATCATATGTGCCGTCTGAGAGAGGTCTCCGACCGCATCCTTGATGGCAACGACATTTTCATTTCGATCGATGATGGCCTTGACCGTCTCCGGCTGGATATTGGTGCCGGTCCGGCTGGGTACATTGTACATAATGATCGGAAGCTTGGTTTCTCTGGCGATCATGCTGTAATGCTCTATGAGGCCCTGCTGGGTTGCCTTGTTATAATAAGGAGTAACGACTAATGCGCCATCACAGCCGACGCTTTCCGCTTCCTTTGTGAGTTCAATCGCGGTCTTGGTACAGTTGGAGCCGGTTCCTGCCACAACAGGGATCCGATGCTTTGTAAATTCAACGGCTGAAGCGATGACTTTCTTATGCTCTTCCATGGTCAAAGTAGCGCCCTCACCGGTCGTTCCGGCTATGACAATGCAATCTGTGCCGCCCTTGATCTGGTCATCGATAATCTCTTCGAGCTTATCGTAATTTACTTCCATCTCACTTGTATTCTTCATCGGTGTAACAATAGCGACACCGGCACCTTTAAAAATCGCCATAATGGTCTCCTCTCATAAAGACTTTATTCCATAAAAGTCTACACTTCAGCCGCCGGACTGTCAATGTGTTGATGAGACAAACTGTCTGCAAATTTTATGCAAATTTTTCCTGTTCCATCCGCCAGGGCACAAATACCGTCAAAAACTTCCTATTGAAAATCCGATTTCCTGTGATAGAATAAATTAGTTGTTTTATGATTACAGAGTCAAAAGTCTGCCGTAAGGCATGTAAGAAAGTGTGTATCGAATGATAAAGACGAGAGACGACATTCGTAATGTAGCAATTATCGCCCATGTCGATCATGGTAAAACCACTCTGGTCGATGAGCTTCTGAAGCAGAGCGGCGTCTTCCGTGACAATCAGACAGTGGAAGACCGGGTCATGGACTCCAACGCCATCGAGCGTGAAAGAGGAATCACCATCCTGTCCAAGAATACCGCTGTTGAATATAAGGGCGTGAAGATCAATATTGTCGACACCCCGGGCCATGCGGATTTTGGTGGTGAAGTTGAGCGTGTCCTTAAGATGGTAGACGGCGTTATTCTTGTCGTAGATGCTTTCGAAGGTGTTATGCCTCAGACCAAGTTCGTATTGATGAAGGCCCTGTCTCTGGATCTTCCGGTAATCGTCTGCGTCAACAAGCTGGACCGTCCGGATGCACGTCCCGAAGAGGTGGAGGATGAAGTTCTTGAGCTCTTCATGGATCTGGATGCCAGTGATGAACAGCTGGATGCGCCCTTCGTTTTCGCATCTGCTCGTGAAGGTTACGCCATCAAGAATCTCAACGATGAAAGAGTAGACATGAAGCCTCTCTTCGATACCATTCTGGACTATATTCCTGCGCCGAAGGGAGATCCGGATGCCAATACTCAGGTTCTGATCTCTACCATCGACTATAATGAATTCGTCGGCAGGATCGGCATCGGAAAGGTTTCTAACGGTGCCTTAAAGGTCAATATGGATGCAGTCGTTGTCAACCATCACGATCCCGATAAATCCGAGAAGGTTCGTATCACCAAGCTTTTTGAATTCGATGGCTTAAAGAGAATTCCGGTCGAGGAGGCCAAGATCGGTTCCATCGTTGCGATTTCCGGAATCGGCGACCTTAAGATCGGGGATACGATTTGCGGTACCAATGGGGATCCGGTCTCCATTCCTTTCCAGAAGATCTCCGAGCCGACCATCTCCATGAATTTCGTGGTCAACGACTCTCCTTTCGCCGGTCAGGAAGGTAAGTTCGTTACCTCCCGTCATCTGAGAGACCGTCTCTATAAGGAGTTGAACACCGATGTGTCCCTTCGTGTCGAAGACACGGAATCTCCCGATACTTTCAAGGTCAGCGGACGTGGAGAACTTCATCTGTCCGTATTGATCGAGACCATGCGACGTGAAGGTTATGAATTTGCTGTTTCAAAACCCGAAGTCATCTTCCATACCGATGAGAATGGAAAGAAGACCGAACCCATCGAGATCGCCTATATCGATGTCCCGGATGAGTATTCCGGAGCCGTCATCTCCGCTCTCTCCCAGAGAAAGGGAGAACTTCGGAACATGGGTGCCATCAATGCCGGTTTCACCCGTCTGGAGTTCCGGATTCCTTCCCGTGGACTGATCGGTTTCCGTGGCGACTTCATGACCATGACGAAGGGTACCGGCGTTATCAATACCATGTTCGACTGCTATGAGCCTTACAAGGGAGATATCGCATTCCGTGAAAACGGTTCCCTCATTGCATTTGAGACCGGTGTCTCCGTTACCTATGGTCTCTTCGCTGCACAGGACCGTGGAACCCTCTTCATCGGACCCGGCGAAAAGGTTTATTCCGGCATGATCATCGGCGAGTCCAGCCGTCCTCAGGACATCGAGATCAATGTCTGCAAGAAGAAGCATCTGACCAATACCCGTACTTCTTCCTCGGATGAAGCCCTGACTCTGACACCGCCGACCATCCTCTCACTCGAGCAGGCAATGGATTATATCGATGTCGACGAGCTTCTGGAGGTCACCCCTGAGAGCCTTCGGATTCGAAAGAAGATCCTGGATCCCCGGGAACGTAAGAGAGCAGGTTTCCGTAAGGAAGGTTAATTCGGTTGATGCATTTCCAGTCCCGGCTGATAAAGCATTCCGGATCCGTTTCTTCTGACCGATAGATCCAATAAAATAAAAACACCCGGCCTGATATGTATCCTCCTAACTGGTTTGTCCAGTAAAGAGGGTACATATCAATGGCCGGGTGTTTTTTATCTTTCCTTCTACCGTATCAAAATTTCCTTTGATACTTCTGTCATTTTTCTACTTTTGATTCTTCTCTTCAAATTGGATATCGAGATCCACCGGGCCGTCGATGCCATCCACCGTTCCCGTGGCCGAATACTGCCAGCAGTAATATTTATAAGGACTCTGTGGCAAAGGTTCATAATCTGCATACCAGACAGGGATGTCATTCAAAGCGATCTTCTCCATATCGATCTTATTGGCCTGCCACTCCATATTTAAATAAAGGGCCGGCTGATAGCCCGCCTTCCGGATCGCTTCCGCGAAAGCAATGGCATTCTTTGTGAACTGCTTACCGGAAACCGAATCGGTCCGCGCCTTACCGCCGCCAATCTTCTCCGGATCGAAAACGATCGGCAGATCTAATTTTGTCTTACCCAGATTTTTCAGAAGGAATGCCGCCTCTTCCTCTGCTTCCTTAACGGATACAGCCTGTGAGAAGAAATATAGACCAACGTCTAGGCCTGCCGCTTTCGCTTCTTTTAAGTTCTTCTGAAACATTTTATCGACGACAAGCTTTCCATCCTTGCCATAGCCCCGGTAACCCATACGAATATAGACAAAGGAGACTCCGGATTTCTTCACTTTCTTCCAGTTGATATCACCCTGATGATAAGAGACATCAATTCCAAGACGCCCCTTCACCTGATCATCGCTATAAGCCAGCTTTCCCTGATCCAGATAGCCGATATGTGTCCCCTGACTGCCTTTGGTCTTCGGAAACTTTGCAGCATCCGTTTCATCCAGAGCTTTCCCGGACAGATCAGCTTCGTAGATCTTACCATACAAATCATACAGGGACTTCCCCTCTAAGCGAAAGGACTTGACATCGATCGTATTCCTGAATGCCTTGCGATCCAGATTAAAAGTATAGCTTTTTCCATTGGCATCAATGAAGTGATAGATTTTTTCGCTCCCAACCTCTTCGCTCTTCACTTCCGTGTTTGTTTTCTTCTGAAAAATCAGATTGCCGGCAATCAGAAGAATCAGAGCAAGAAATATGACAAGGATCAGGATCAGCTTTTGTTTTTTTGTCATGACTCCGGATGGTTTCAAATTCATGCGGTCCTTTCTCTTTCAAGGAATAAAAAATCCGGGTTCAAAAGCTGAACCCGAAATAAAAATTTGCCTTACATCTCTGTAATCAGTTCCTGACTCCGGCTTGCATTCAATTTCTTGCAGGCTTCCACGAAAGTCTCCGTCGGAACATTGTGAAGCTGCTGTTTCTGTCCGCGAATGGTAACAGAAACGGTATCCGACTCCACTTCCTTATCACCGATTACAATTGTATAAGGATCCTTATACTTACGGAAGTACTTGATCTTCTCATTCATGTTCTTATCCGCATAGTCTGCCTCGACACGAATGCCGGCATCCTCCAGTCTCTCCTGCAAAGCCTTGGCAAAGGCATTGTGCTCCGGCTTGATCGGTACCAGAGCAACCTGATAAGGAGACATCCAGAAAGGAAAAGCTCCCTTGTAGTTTTCGATCAGGATACCCATGAATCGCTCAATGGAACCGAAGATCGCACGATGCAGAACGACCGGCTGCTCCAGCTTTCCTTCCTTATCCTGATAGGTTAATCCGAAATTGTGCGGCAGCTGGAAGTCAAGCTGTACCGTACCGCACTGCCATTCACGTCCCAGGGCATCCTTGATCTGGAGATCAATCTTCGGGCCATAGAAAGCACCGTCGCCCTCATTAATCTCATATCCGCCCTTGCCGTAACGCTTGTCCAGGATCCTTTTCAGAGAATCTTCTGCATGGTTCCAGACCTCGATATCACCCATGTAATCATCCGGACGGGTGGAAAGTTCTGCCCGGTAAGTAATACCGAAGGTAGAGTAGATCTCATCTGCAACCGCAAGAATATTATCGATCTCCTCTTCGATCTGGGATTCCATAACGAAGGTATGACAATCATCCTGACGGAATTCCTGTACACGGAAGAGTCCGTTCAGCTGACCGGATTTCTCTTTTCTGTGAATGACATCCAGCTCATTGTAGCGGATCGGAAGTTCCTTGTAAGAATGAATGGTCCGCTTATAAGTCAGCATGGCATTCGGGCAGTTCATCGGCTTTGCAGCCATGGTATCCAGATCATCAATGCTTCCATTGGATCCTGGAATGATGAACATATTATTGACATAATGTGCCCAGTGGCCGGAAATCAGCCAGAGCTTCCGGTTATTGATGACAGGAGCAGAGATCTCCTGATAACCGTTTCTGTCATGAACTTCTCTCCAATACTTGATCAGAGCCCGATAAGCCTTCCATCCTCTCGGCAGCCAGTAAGGCATGCCGGGAGCCGTCTCATTGAACATAAAGAGATCCATCTGAGGACCGATCTTCTTATGGTCGCGTTCCATGGCTTCCCGGACCAGATTCAGATGAGCTTTCAGTTCATCCTTAGACGGGTATGCATAGACATAGATTCTCTGCATCATGTCATTGTGCTCATCCCCTCTCCAGTAAGCGCCGGAGCAGGACTTGATCTTAAAAGCGGTTCCCAGAAGATCCTTTGAATTCTCGACATGAGGTCCCCGGCAGAGATCTACATAGTCATCACCGGTATAATAAAGAGTGATAACAGCGTCCTCCGGAAGATCCTTAATGATCTCGGTCTTATATTTCTGATCCTTGAAGATTGAGAGGGCCTCTTCTCTGGAGACCTCTTTCCTGGTCCAGTCTTCCTTTCTTTTCAGGATCTCACGCATTTTATTTTCGATGATCTCGAAATCATCGGAAGAGATATTATGATCCAGGGTGAAATCATAATAGAAACCATCCTCGATCTGAGGTCCGATGGCATACTGCACATCTTTTCCATAGAGTTCAATCACAGCCTTAGCCAGGATATGTGCCAATGAGTGTCTGTAAAGTCCGAGAAATTCTTCTCTTTCCATAATAAAATTCCTTTCGTCTCACACCTACCGGGTGTAATCATTTTGATCTACAATTTCAAATTTAAGTCCTTCTTCAGTGCTTGGGGATCAGAACCTTGGTCCCACCCATGTAAGGCTGCAGCACCTCAGGAATCTTCACGGAACCATCTGCCTGGAGATTGTTCTCAAGGAAAGCAATCAGCATACGAGGAGGGGCAACTACCGTGTTATTCAGGGTATTGGCGAAATACTTGTTGCCGTCCTTCCCCTTGACACGAATCTTCAGACGGCGGGCCTGGGCATCGCCGAGATTAGAGCAGGAACCGACTTCGAAGTACTTCTTCTGACGAGGAGACCATGCTTCGACATCACAGGATTTGACCTTCAGATCCGCAAGGTCACCCGAGCAGCACTCCAGAGTACGTACCGGGATATCCATGTTGCGGAAAAGCTCAACCGTATAAGACCAGAGCTTGTTATACCAATCCCAGGCTTCTTCCGGCTTGCAGACAACGATCATCTCCTGCTTCTCAAACTGATGGATCCGGTAAACGCCACGCTCTTCAATGCCGTGAGCTCCCTTTTCCTTACGGAAGCAAGGGCTGTAAGAAGTCAGTGTATAGGGAAGTTTTTCCTCCTCATTTATCGTATCGATGAATTTACCGATCATGGAATGCTCACTGGTACCGATCAGATAGAGATCTTCGCCTTCGATCTTATACATCATGGCATCCATTTCGTCAAAGGACATCACACCGTTTACTACATTCCCATGGATCATATAGGGAGGAATGACATAAGTGAATCCCTTATTGATCATGAAGTCTCTTGCATATGCAAGAACTGCAGAATGGAGACGGGCAATATCGCCCATGAGATAATAGAAACCGTTTCCTGCAACCTTACCGGCTGCATCGAGGTCGATCCCGTCGAATCTCTCCATAATATCGGTATGATAGGGGATCTCATAGTCCGGAACGACCGGATCGCCGAACCTCTGAATCTCCTGGTTATAAGAATCATCCGGTCCAATCGGAACAGAAGGATCAATAATGTTCGGGATCCGCATCATGCGTTCCTGTACACCGGCTTTTGCTTCCTCTGTTTCCTTGGTCAGAGCATCCAGCTTAGCAGCAAAATCAGAGACCTGCTTCTTTACCTCTTCGGCCTCTTCCCGCTTGCCTTCCTTCATCAGCTGTCCGATCTGCTTGGACAGGGCATTTTTCTTGTTACGGAGCTCATCCGCTTCCACCTGTGCTGCTCTTGCCTTCTTGTCGAGCTCGATGACTTCATCGACTAGTGGGAGCTTCTGATCCTGGAACTTTTTTTTGATGTTTTCCTTTACAGCTTCCGGATTTTCTCGTAAGAACTTGATATCAATCATGTCTTCCTCCTGAATCTTGCCTTCATGCGTTCCCTGCGACCGGCCGGGTGCTATGGAGGCGGTTTTCAATATCCTAACCATTATACTTTGCCGAAAGCAGTGATTCAAGCATGTACATATCAAAAAGCAAAATACAGCTGCATCAATAACTTTCACCAGATTCCTTCCGTATCTCCTCCGCTTCTGCGATTACTTCCGCCTCGTGCTCTGAAAGCAGATGATAAACCGTATTTTCAGGATCCCTTTCGCCCGACAAAAGCTCTTTTTCATACGCACATAAAACGCTTTCCTTCAAATAGCTGGAAATCATACGACATCCAAAAGACGAATTTGCCTGTGTCAATAACACTTGCCGAAAAGCACGAGACAAAGAGATCTTTCGCATATAACTGCTGGAAAGCGCATGTACTTCCTTTGCAATGATCGCCTTGACGCTCTCTTCGGAAAGCCGGTCATAATTTACAATCAGAGGGAACCGCCCCAAAAGCTCGTGCGATGCACCGAAAGTAATCATATTTTCCCGTGTGACATAGGTAAAATGCTTCTCCTCTTCGGATTGTTCCTGCACGTTAAAGCCAACAGTTGCCGTTTTTTCTTCACGCTCTTTTCGAAAGGCATCGAAGGAACCCAGTCCAACGAAAAGGACTTTATCCGTAAAGATCGTTCCACGCTGTACCGTCACCCCCGATCCTTCCAACATGGTCAGAAGATCTTCCTGAACATCAGCGTTTACGTTCTTTCCGAATCCGTCAAAGTTCGGTTTCATCTTTTTGTCGATTTCGTCCAAAAAGAAGATCGCAGCGGGGTGCATCGTTCGCGCGAGCTTGGAGAGATTAAAAAGCGTACCAAGCATTTCGCCTTTATTTGCCCCGCGGAAGCCGGTCGGGCTTAACTGTGTCATGTCGAACATCAAAACCGGCAGATTCGGGATCTCCTTTTGAAAGTAATCCCGCAATGCCCGATAGGTTTCGGTCTTTCCTGAGCCGGACGGTGCCGCAAGCAGCATGTGATCGGTAGATGGAACATCAACGAGCAGGCTAGTGATATAATGATAGACATTTGACAGAACATGGATCAGGTTGTCCTGCCCGATCACACGCTGTTCAATCGCGCTGTAAAACGCCGGAAAGGGCACACGGTGTAAAAAGCTTTCGATCTGATCGAGGAGCGCTTCACTAAAATCTTCCTCAAAATCATCGGTTTCTACTGCTTCATTATTCATATCATTTCTCCTTTTTGTGCATTTCTCTTTCTCATCGGAAACATACGTTTTTGTCGTAGTAAACGGCGTGGCATGTCGGATTGCCGCCTTCACGCCTTGCGTCTGCTCCAAATCTCCTGCTTTTGTTAATGAAAAAATCTCGTTCGTTTTTGTTGTTTTCGCCATAGAAAATACCTCCTATTCTCTTCATTTGTTCTATGTGTAAAAAAAAAGAAAAATGACAGGTTTTTACGAATTTATTTTTGTTTTTTTCTAATAAGAAGAAACTCTATAAAAATCACTCTCCTTTCATCAAAAATGCCAAGATATTTCGTTCCGTTTGCGGAAGTACCATGCCAAACAAATCCGCCATGTCGTCAAAACTCGCATCTTTTTCCCCATCAAATACACGGGATACAATCTCTTCCGCAGAAAGCCGCTCTTCTTTTTGTAGCAGCTCCTCTGCGCGTTCAATCCATTTCGTTTTCATTCCACGTAAAAAGCCTCCTTCTTAAAAAACCTCCTTCTCCGCGCCTTTTTTATATTTTGGATATAGGAGCAAAACGCTTTTTTGTCCTACAAAAAGGCAAAAAGAAAAGAGACAAGTTTTGACACTTTTCTCTCCTCTTTTTTGTGCATTTTGACGAAAGATTAACCGAACAGCCAGCCGAAAATGCCGCCGCCCTTCTTCTATCCAACCATTGCAAGAATCATGTTGTGGAATGCAGCTACTTCATCTGTCATTGATTTCCCCCTAGCGTTTCGATCAGTTCCGCTAAAAAAGATTATGATAGAAAGGAGGTCGGGCGCCCTCTTCGGTCTTTCATACCTAAGAACGCCCGGTTAACGGTGAGCTTGTTCCTTATCTTTGTGAAAGAAAGGAAAAAGAGCGCGTTAACCATACAAAATGGAAAGAATCATACACAGGAAATGCCGAATTACAGACTCTTTCACAAGACTATAAATGCTCCCGGTCGGTTTCGAACCGACAAAGATAGTCACGTCCATCTGCCATGGGGTTCCTTTTTTATGGTCTGCATGAGCGAAACAGATCACATCGAAGAACTCCTTCCATTCCATATTGGAAAAAGAGGGAAAGAACGGAATGTTTCGGGAACAAAAAACCTTTCCCCGCGCTTTAAATTTTTTTACATGTGGGATATAGGAGCAAAGCGCCCGTTTGTCCGAAGATATTCAACTTATTTTTGTATTTATTTTTGTACAAAATGTTCATGCCCCAAAAAAGGTTCATGCCAAATGTGTTTTCTTTTCCTTAACATAGCAACTCACTTTGCATCAGCTGACAAAAAAAAGACAGAAAAAAAGAAGCCATACGTTTTGCCGTACAGTTTCTTTTTTATGTCCGTTCTTCGATCAATCACTTATAGCTGGATCGATCGATTGTGGTATGCAGCTTGTTCAGGCCTGAGATATCGTAACAGAGATAGGGATTTGAAAATTACGATAGTGAGACCTGGAAAATAGGCTTGTTTAGGCCTGAAATATCGTAATAGAGACAGACAATCTAAAATCCGATAGTGAGATGAGGCTTTCACTATCGGATTCTTTTAAGTTACGTGATATAAAGATAATTCACTAGGCTTGACCGAAGTCTACTATCGGATTTTTGAAGATTGAGTAATATTACGATAAATGCCCAAGGTTGGCCTGAACATACTATCGATATTTTAGTAAGCCCTCAAGCCTGGGTACTAAATCAAAGAAAACCCTGTAAGCGAGCTTGTGAAGCAGCTTACAGGGTTTCCTATCTTACCAATCTTACCCGTCTCTTTATTTCTTCTCCGATTCCTTCGGAGCAATAGGGACCCGGCCGTAAACTTTCGTTGCGGTATAGATCTTTTCGGCAAGGTCTTCTGTCAGGACTCCTGCCTTCATCCGCCAACGCCAGTTTCCGCCAAGCGTCGAAGGAGTATTGATCCTTGCGCTGTTATCCAGGCCCAGATGGTCCTGAATCGGAACGACAGCAGTGTCTGCAGGAGAAGATAATACGGCGCGTACCATTTTTCTGCAAAGTTCCTTGTCATCGGCAGATTTCGGAGCGTCCAGAAATTCTCTCACGTAGTCTATGGTTTCCTGATCCTGACCTTGCAGCCAGCCGACAACTGTTTCATTGTCATGAGTGCCGGTATAAGCCACACAATTTCTCGGATAGTTAAAAGGCAGATAGTCATTTGCAGATCCGGTATCACGAACATCAAAGGCGAATTCCAACACCTTCATATTCGGGAAGCCGCTGTCACTGACAAGCTTTCGAACCGTATCCGTAATGAAGCCCAGATCCTCGGCAATGATGCCAACATTCTTTTCTTTCAGGACCGGCTTCAGGGCTTGAAAGAGATCCATTCCCGGTCCGTTGACCCACTCTCCGATGACTGCATTCTTGGCATTTCCCGGGATCGAGTAATACTGGTCAAAACCGCGGAAGTGGTCGATCCGAATGACATCATAGAGAAGAGCACTCTTTTCGATCCGCATTTTCCACCAGGCATATCCTGTTTTCTTATGATAATCCCAGCGATAAACGGGATTTCCCCAAAGCTGACCTTCCGGAGCAAATCCATCCGGCGGACAGCCCGCTACATGAACCGGCCGATATTCCTGATCCAGTTCGAAAAGTTCCGGATGCGACCAAACATCTGCAGAATCCGCAGAAACGTAGATCGGAATATCACCGATGATCCGGATGCCTTTGTCATTGGCATAACCCTTCAGTGCATCCCATTCTCTGTAGAATTCATACTGGGTCCAGATATAAAAATCAATGTCATCCCGGCATTTTTCCCGATAGGATCTCATGGCATCCGGCTTCCGTAAGCGGATATCATCATCCCACTCGGAAAGTGCGACCCCACCGAAGGTGTTCTTGACTGCCATATAGAGAGCATAATCTTCTACCCAGTCCTGATTGTCCTTTCGATAGGAAGAAACTGCCTCTTTCGTCTCCTGATCGATCCTGTCAAAAGCCTTTCTTAAAAGCGGAAAGCGATTTTGATATAACTTTCCATAGTCGATATCTTCGGGGTCTTTACCCAAATCAGCAGCTTCAAGCTCCCCGTCTGTCAGTAGTCCCTGTCGTTTCAGTTCATCCAGATCGATGAAATACGGATTTCCGGCATAGGTAGAGAAAGACTGATAAGGTGAATCTCCATAACTAGTCGGTCCCAACGGCAGGATCTGCCAGTAGGTCTGACCGGCTTTCGCCAGGAAGTCTACAAATTTGTAGGCTTCCTTTGAGAAAGATCCGATTCCATAGTTCCCCGGAAGACTGAAAACAGGACATAAAATTCCACTTTTTCTCATAATCAGCCTTTCACTGCTCCAGCCATAACTCCTTCAATAATATACTTCTGTGCTGCCAGATAGAAAATAACGATCGGGATGATAGCCAGGAGCAGAGCAGCCATCATAGCGCCCCAGTTGATATTACCATGTGAGGTTGTCAAAAACTGAATTGCGATCGGGATGGTCTTGTAATCATTGACATCCAGTACCAGGGAAGGAAGGAGGTAGTCGTTCCAGATCCACATGGACTGCAGGATCGCAATGGTGATGGTGGTCGGCTTCATGATCGGGAAAACGACCTGGAAATAGGTCTGCAGAGGTGTACAGCCATCGATCATTGCTGCTTCCTCGATATCGATCGGCATGGATTTGATAAATCCGGTATACATAAATACGGAAAGGCCGGCACCAAATCCCAAATATACGATGGTGATTCCCCAAGGAGTATAGAGATGAAGCATGTTGGCAAACTTACTCAGAGTGAACATGACCATCTGGAAAGGTACGATCATGGAGAAGAGGCAAAGCAGATAGAAAAGCTTTGTGAACTTCGTATGCACTCTGGTGATGAAGTATGCACACATGGAACAGCAGACCAAAATCAGAGCCACTGATACAACCGTGATGATCACCGAATAAATGAATGCATGCCAGAAATCCGTCTGCTCAATGGCATTCCTCATGTTGATGAGGAACATGGCCTCACCTGAGGATTTGCTCTTGGTTGCCAGGGGAAGATTCTTTGCCCACTCGGCGAATCCGGTCTTAAAGATCGACTCGGTACTGAGTCCGAAAGGATTGTTGAAAATATAGACCTGACTCTTAAATGCATTCAATACAACGGCAATGATCGGAAGGATCCAGACAATGCTTAAGATTGTGAAGATAACAGTCAGTACGTTCTGCCAGGGTTTATATTTCTTATATTTCTTTGTATTTGTCTGTGCTGCCATTACTGCTGTACCTCCTTCCTTGTAGTGAGCTTATTCTGAATGATAGAAATTACTGCAACAATGATAAAGAAGATGACTGCCTTTGCCTGTCCGACACCTTCCCAACCGGTCTTACCATAGAAAGTATTGTAAATGTTCAAAGCAAGGAGTTCGGACTGTCCGCCGGGCTTACCACCGGTCAATGCAAGGTTCTGATCGAAAAGTTTGAAGCCATTGGTCAGTGTCAGGAAAGTACATACCGTGATGGTCGGCATCAGCATCGGAAGGATGATGGACTTTAACATCTGCCAGCCGCTGCAGCCGTCGATCTTCGCAGCTTCAATGACATCGGTCGGGATGTTCTGCAGACCTGCGATGTAGATGATCATCATATATCCGATCTGCTGCCAGCTGACGACAATCACCAGACCCCAGAAAGCAGTTCCGGAGGTGGATACAATGGTCTTCGAATATCTCTGCAGAACAGAGTTGAAGATCATTAACCAAATGTAGGAAAGTACAATTCCGCCGATCAGGTTGGGAAGGAAAAATGCTGTACGGAAAAGATTGGTTCCACGGATTCCCTTGGTCAGTGCAAATGCAATAGCAAAGGCGACAACATTGATAATCAGCATGGTAACAACGGTGAATGCGACTGTATACCAAAGACTGTGCATAAAGGACGGATCATATTTCCCGTTTACGAAGAGGATCTTCTTATAGTTTTCCAGTCCGATCCACTTGAAATCTACTACAGTTGTAAACTTGCAGAAGGAAAGGAACAATCCATAAAGGAAAGGTACCAAAAATCCAATTGCAAAGGCAACCATGGTAGGAATCATAAAGACAGGAAAATATTTTTTGATTGCTTTTTCCATATTTTTATTCCTTTTTTTGTTAATCCCGTTGACAATGAAAAGATTCCTAACAGAATCCGTCCGGTCTCATCTTGCCAGTAAAAAAGGAGGAGAAGCTTGGCCTCCCCCTCCCTTGTTTTTGGGTATCCTTACCGCACGAGCTTGGATACCCCTTATCCAGTTACTCTGTGAGTTACCTATATCAGACTGCAGAATCTGCAGTTTCTAGTGCCTTGATTAGTTGGCATGAGCCAGCTTCCACTGCTCGGACCAGCCATTTACGAAAGCAGTCTTAACGGCATCCCAGTCGCCGGATCCATTGGTATAAGCAGTCAGAGCGGTTACAAAGCCCTTTCTCCAATCATCTACGTTCGGTGTAGCATTGAATGCCCACTGAATATTGGTCTTACCATCTGCAACATACTTGTTAGCTGCCTTCAGGAAAGGATTGGAGCTCTCATAGTCACCGGTCATGGTATCATAAGGTGCTGCCAGACCAAGCTTGTTCATAGCTGCCTTACCTTCGTCATCGGTGATCAGCCAGTTGATGAAGTCGATGGAAGCTTTCTGATCTGCTTCAGAAGCCTTGGCATTTACTGCCCAGCAGTTCTCAGTACCGGAGCAAAGGCCCTGATTTGCATCATCAACACCGAAGTAGATCGGCATCATGGAAACATCGGATTCCTTCAGAGTATAACCATTCTCATCAGCCTTGGTGATCAGAGGATCATATTCCCAGGAACCATTCTGATAGAATACAGCCTGGCCGGTACCGAACTCAGACTCAGCATTGTAAGAACCGGAATCCAGTGTCTTTACATCAGCTGCAGAATCCTTTACATAGGCATCCCAGATGGTCTTGTAGTTATCCAGGTACTTGCCTGTTACAGTATCCTGACCTGCAGTAATATCGGAAAGGCCTGCATCCTTGAACTCATAGTAGAGAGGAAGGTTTACAAGATGTCCGGAGAATCTCCAGGAAGAACCGTCATCCAGGCCTGCGCTTGCAAAAGCTTCGGTCAGGTTTTCGCATCCCGGCTGCTTCTTCAGTTCATCGACACGCTTCTGGATATCATCCGCAACCTTAATCAGTGTAGCCTGATCCTTGATATCATCAACAGAAGAAACAACTGCATTCGGGAGCTTTGTGTAAGCAGTAAGAATGGTCTTGTTGTAGATCAGACCGAAGGTCTCGAATGTATTCGGGATAGCTGCGACCTTGTCATTGTACTTAATGGCAAGAGTCTGATCGGACAGATGCTTGTAAGCTTCTGTTGTAGAAAGATCCAGTGTGTACTTATCCCAAGTCTTTGCTGCTGTTGCATTTCCGATGTTGAAGATGGTCGGTGCATTCTTCTTAGCCATCTCAGACTTCATAGTGCTGTCGTACTTTCCGCTTGCTGCGGTAAGGACCTTGACCTCTACACCCTTCTCCTTAGTATACTGCTTTGCAACCTTCTGCCAGTCGCTGTCGTTCTCAGGTTTGAAGTTTAAGAGATAAACCGAACCGGAACCCTTCTTAGAAGAAGTTTTAGATCCTGTGGATCCGCATCCTGCAAGAGTTGTTAAGGCCATGGCAGTCAAAAGAACGCCACTAATAAGCTGCTTTTTCATAAATACCCTCCAATCATGAAAACCGCTTGTTTTAAGAATTCCCGTTTCTTTTTACTCGGGAACGTTTCCTATGTCTGCATAGTATCACCCATTGGTAACGTTTTCAATTCTTTTTTTGGCGCCGGGAACGATTTCGTGAAATCATTACAAATTTGAGCCCTGTTTTTTGTACAAAAATAACCCGACATCGAATGCAAACGATGCCGGGCTGTAAAGTTTTGACAAATATGAAATTATTCTTTTAGGCATTCTGACAGATTGCAGTAATTCATTCCCGGGAAGATCAGAGGGAACGTTTTCCAAAACGGATCTCTTTTGCTCGAAGAAATCGTTCATTTTTTCTCTGTTACAGGATCTCCCTCCGAAAAACTTATGTCTCTTCCTCACTGTTCTCATCCTTTGTACTGTTCTCATCTTTTGGAATCATCTTTTGAAAGACCCTTTCGATGATCTTCACATTGATCCAGCAGATGACAGCAGGAAGAATGACCACAAGGGCAGGTAAGACCCGCATGACCAGCACATAAGCTAAAACCAGGACCAGCATCAGAAGCAGACTCCAGCCGAAATTTCCAAGCATTAAAAGAAGTCCGTTTTTCAGACAGTGCATACTGCTGTCGACAAAGCGGGAGACGTAGGCATAGGTATATTCCTCCCAGACGATCACCATCAGAAGAAAGATCATATTCAGGTAGTATAGGATCGGAAAGATACCGCCCTGCTTCATGCCCAGACTGATGATCAGCTGGTCGATAAACATAACAGCAAAGATCACAAGATGAAAGACCCAGGCAGGTGTCGCTACACGAAAGTTGGATTTAAAAGAGTTGAAGAAAGTCCTCCAGAGATAGCCTCTCTCTTCATCCAGGACCCTCCGGACCGTATCATAGAGAGCTGCCGAGGCAGCTCCCGCCGTGACGATTGGAATACTGAAAACGATCCAGAAAAGGGTCACAAGAAATACATCGATCAGGTTCGAAAGAAAGTTCTGTAAGGGTCCGTCATATGCAAAAAAGCCTTTTATATTCACAAAAATCTCCTAAAATCTTTCTATCTGATAGCAGAACTTAAAATCCTCCCCTCAGCGGATATTTATCCGTCAGGGTCTTAATGATCCCCTTTGCACCTTCGATTCCATCAGCACCCTGATTTACAACCATGGCAATGGCCTCTGCCACCTGATCGAAGTCTTCGGTATTCAAGCCTCTCGTTGTTGCAGCCGGTGTTCCAAGACGGATACCGGATGTTACGAAGGGGCTCTTCGGATCGTTCGGGATCGTATTCTTATTCGCGGTGATATTGGCCTCTTCCAGGAGTTTCTCCACTTCTTTTCCGGTCTTTTCCTGAGGCGTCAGATCGATCAGGAGAAGATGGTTGTCCGTACCGCCGGAGACTACTTTCACGCCGCGCTCCATCAATCCTCTCGCCAGAGCCTTGGCATTGTCAATAATATTCTCTGCATAAACTTTGAACTCCGGCTGCAGGGCTTCTTTGAAGCAGACTGCCTTACCTGCGATCACATGCATCAGAGGACCGCCCTGAACGCCGGGGAAGACAGCCTTGTTAAAGTTATACTTCTCATTGCAGGCAGCGGTTGCCATGATCATTCCGCCTCTTGGACCACGCAAAGTCTTATGTGTTGTCGTTGTTACGACATCGGCATAAGGAACCGGACTTTCGTGGAGTCCTGCGGCTACAAGGCCTGCTATATGGGCCATATCCACCATAAGAACTGCTCCGACATCGTCTGCGATCTCCCGGAACTTCTTGAAATCAATGGCGCGGGCATAGGCAGATGCGCCGGCAATGATCAACTTTGGTTTACATTTCTCTGCGATGGCACGAACGACGTCATAATCGATATAACCATTATCATCGACGCCGTAAGGCACACAGTTGAAGTACTTTCCGGAGAAATTGACCGGCGAACCGTGTGTCAGATGGCCGCCCTGGTCCAGAGCCATGCCCATGAAAGTATCACCGGGCTCTAGGATCGCCATCTCAACTGCCATATTGGCCTGAGCGCCGGAATGAGGCTGGACATTGACATACTCACAGCCGAAGAGTTCTCTGGCCCGCTCTCTTGCCAGATTTTCTACGATATCGACATCTTCGCAGCCGCCGTAATAACGCTTTCCCGGATATCCTTCTGCATATTTGTTGGTCAAAATGGAGCCCATGGCCGACATTACCGCCGGGCTGACCCAGTTTTCCGAAGCAATCAATTCAATATGGCTGGACTGACGGTCAAACTCCTTCCGGATGGCATCTGCGATCTCAGGATCTTCCTGTTGAATATCAAGAAATGTGTACATGGCAGTTCCTCTCTTTCTCTTTTCTTCTTTTTCTCCTGTTCGCACAAGAACGTTTTCCTTATTATACTTTTTCAAATGGAAATTGTACACCGGTCTGAATGCGAATATGATCCATAAGTTCCATCATCCGGATCGTGTCTCTGTGGCTCATGGACGGGCATTCCAGTTCGCCCTCTTCCACTGCCTGAATCATTTCCCTCACCTCATACTCATATCCTGAGATCTGCTCGGGCGCATCAATCGTCTTGGAAATCTGACGGGACAGATCATATACACTGACCTGCGTCGGATGATTGATGTTATCCACAACGAGATAACCTTCATCCCCATGAATGATGCCCTGGCGATCCGAAATAGCCCTGGTTCCGCAGAGCAGAGTCGCCATCTTCCCATCCGGATAGCGGAGTGTGATGCTGTCGCTCTCATCCACACCGGTCTCTCCGATCACTGCCTGGGCCTGAACTTGAGAAGGCTGACCGAAGAAGATATCTGCGAAATTTAAAGTATAGACACCGACATCCAGGAGGGCTCCTCCGGCCAGAGCGGGATCATGGATCCTTTCATTCTGCCAGATATTATAAGAGAGATTCGCCGTCAGTGTCCGGGGCTCCCCGATCTGACCTTCTTCTATGATCTTTTTGATGGTTTGATTGAAGGGCATATAGCGGGTCCAGATGGCTTCCGTCACCGGGATATCCTTCAATTTGGACAGAGTCAGGATTCTTCGGGCCTGGTCTGCATTTGCCGTAAAGGCTTTCTCACAGAGAATGGCCTTGCCGAATTTCAGGCAAAGAAGCATATGTTCATAGTGATGAGAGTGCGGTGTCGCAATATAGACCAGATCCAGACCACTGTCCTCAAGCATATTGGCATAACCTGCATAGGCTTTGTGGATCTGGAAGCGGGCCGCAAACGCCCTTGCCTTATCAATGTCTCTGGATGCAACCGCATAGAGAGTTACATCTTCTCCCTGTAAATGCATCTTTTGGATCGTCTCTGCCATGGTCGCTGCAATATGTCCGGCTCCAAGAATTCCAATATTCATATGATCCCCTTTCTAAGGACTCTCTGATCTAAAATATCCGATAAAAAAACAGACGGGGCGCCTGACTGAAATGAAGCGTCCCGTCCTTATTATGATGTCTTATTTTGCGAAAGCCGTATTTTTCTTATTCTTCCCGGCTTTCTTCCCCTGATTCTCCTTCTTCGATGCCTCCGTATTTCTGGCACTCATAAGATACCAGAGTTCCGTAGCCAGACAGATGGAAGAATAGGTACCGCTGATCAGTCCGATCATAAGAGGGAAGGCAAATGCGCGGATCGCGGACACACCGAGGATCTCCAGCATGATGACCATAACGATCGTCGTAAAGGAGGTCGACAGGGACCGGGTCAGGGTTTCTGTGATCGACCGGTCACAGAGTTCCTTCAAAGTCTCCCTGTTTCTCTTCTCCTTCTGCAGATTGGTCAGATTCTCACGGATACGGTCAAAGACAACGATGGTATCATTAATGGAATATCCGATGATAGTCAGGATACATGCAATGAAGGTTGAGCCGACACTCAGTCTTGCCAGTGCATAGACTGCCAAAGTAACAAGAACATCATGTGCCAGTGCGATCACAGCCGAGGATCCGAAGCGGATATCGCGGAAACGGAACCAGATATAAACCAGCATCAGAAGAACCGCAACGATAACTGCGATCAGAGAAGTCCGCCGCATCTCACCGGAAATGGTGGAGCTGATATTTTCATTCTGAATGGCGGATTCCTTAATTCCAAGATTCTTCTTCAGGGAAGCATTCACGGCTTCTCTTTCTTTCAGAGTCAAAGTTCTGGTCTTAATGATCACGGCCTTGTCCGAATTCACAACCGTAGCCTGTACATCCGAATCTCCGGTGACTTTCTCAAAGAGAGGAACGATCTCCTTCTCAGCCTTTGACAAGGTGTACTGTTTCTTGGTTGCAATGGTGGTAGAAGTACCGCCGGAGAACTCCAGACTGTAATTCAAGGCCTTTCCGGTCTTAGCCTTATAGACTCCCATACCGACAAAGCCGGCAATGATCACTGCCAGAGAAACACTAAAGAAAACAGCTCTCTTCTCCACAAATTTGAGACTGGGCTTTTCCAGTTTCTTCCCATAGAATTTCTCATCCCGGATACCGATAGCATAGAAAGCGCGAATCAGGGTACGGGAAATAAAGAAGGCTGTAAAAAGGGAGAGCACAACACCGATTGCCAGTGTTACGGCAAAGCCCCGAACCGTACCGGTACCGATCAGTCCAAGAACTGCTGCTGCAATCAGCGTTGTCATATTTCCATCGATGATCGCGGACAAGGCTTTATGGAAACCTGCTTCAATGGCAGATGCCACGGTATGCTCCAGACCGATCTCTTCCTTGATTCTGGCGAAAATAATGGAGTTGGCATCGACTGCCATACCGATGGACAGGATAATACCTGCAATACCCGGCAGGGTCAATGTGATGGTGAACTGGTCCAGGATCCCGATCATAAGCTCTGTATAGAGAAGCAGAGCCAGGGATGCTCCAAGTCCCAGGATCCGATAGGCAAGGATCATAAAGAGGAAAATGATCAAAATACCGATAAAGGCTGCAATCAGGGAAGTTTTTAAAGCATTGCCGCCAAGCTGTGCAGATACGATCTGAGACTGGACTTCTTTCAGATTGATCTTCAGGCCACCAATCCGGATATAAGATGCCAGCTGATTGGCTTCATCAATACTGGACATTCCGGTGATCTGACAGTTTCCGTTGGTAATAGCCGCCTGAACGGTAGGAACGGAAACGAAACGGCCGTCATAGTAGATACCAATGGTCTGGCCATTCTTATAAGCTTCCGTTGTTGCATCGCCAAAAGCCTTGGTACCTTTTTTATTTAAGGAAACTTCGACGATGGGGCTCTGATTTCCGGTCGTCTGATCCTGGGTATAACCGGCTTTTGCGGTCTTTACCTCAGTACCGGTCAGAACAATACTGCCTTCCTTTTGCAGAGATTCGATGGTCTTTCCTTCCGCAAGCTTATACTCACCGGAAGTCTGATCATAGTTATAGTTGTTATTGCCGCTGGCATCCGTTTGCTTAATGAAATAGAGATTACCGGGCGTTCCCAGTTCCTCCAGGATGGCATTGGCGTCCGATACACCGGGAATTTCGACCGTGATCCGGTTATCCCCGACCTGGTATACATTTGCCTCTGTCGTAGATGCCTTGTCAGAAAGGTCATGCTCGATACGGGACTGGAGTTTCTGAATGGTGTCCTCCATGTCCTGCTTACTCGGATGTTCCTTGTCCGCTTGGTATGTGATCGACACACCGCCGGCCAGATCCAGGCCGAGTTTCAAGCCCTTCTTATTCCCCTTGATGGTATTCTTTATCACCCCAAAAGAATACCAGCCCAGGAAAACAATGATTGCGGCAATCAAGACCAAGGCCAGAATGCCGGTCTTCTTTTTCATACGTTTCATTGTGTGTTCCCCTCCCCTGTTTCTTCTCCTGCATCGATTTCTGCTTCTGCAGCCTTGATCATAATGGCACATTCGATCCGCTTTCTCTGAAGCTCACAACCGATCTTATACTGACCCTTGATATCACCGGTAAAATTATAGGCATTGGCCTGACAGCCGCCGCTGCAATAGAAGCGTGCGAAGCAGTCCCGGCAGGCCGGCTTGGCATAGACATTGCAGCACTTGAATTCATCCCGCAGAGCATCCGCCTTGACGCCCTCAAAGACATTGCCCATCAGGAATTTTTTGTCTCCGACGAACTGATGACAGGGATAGAGATCTCCGGTCGGCGTAACTGCCAGATATTCGGTTCCCGAACCACATCCGGACAGGCGCTTATAGACACAGGGACCGCCTTCGAGATCGATCATGAAATGGAAGAAATTGAATTCCTTATCGGTCTTATAGCGCTTCACCATTTCCTTAGCCAGCTTGTCATATTCCTCTAAAAGGATCGGTACATCTTCTTCCGTCAATGCATAGGGGGCATCCGGCGGAGCCACGACCGGTTCCACGGAGATCTGCTTGAAGCCTTCATCCGCTAATGCCAGTACATCCTTGGAGAAGTCCAGATTATAGTGGGTATAGGTTCCGCGAACGTAATACTTCTCCTGATTCCTGGATTCGGCAAATTTTTTGAACTTGGGCAGGATGATATCATAAGCGCTCTTCCCATTTCGGGTCGGACGCATCTTATCATTGACTTCCTTTCTGCCATCGATGGAAAGCACTACATTTCCCATCTCCTTGTTGCAGAAGTCCATGATCTCGTCATTTAAGAGAAGGCCGTTGGTGGTCAGGGTAAAACGGAACTTCTTGTTATGGGCCTCCTCCTGAGAACGGCCATATTCAACCAGACGCTTTACCACATCCCAGTTCATGGTCGGCTCACCGCCGAAGAAATCGACTTCCAGATTCCGGCGATTTCCGGAATTGGCAATCAAGAAGTCCAGAGCTTGTTTTCCGACCTCATAGGACATAAGCTCGGCCTTCCTGCCGTGGTACATGCCCTCTTCTGCAAAGCAGTATTTGCAGGAGAGATTACAGTCATGAGCAATATGCAGACAGAGAGCCTTTACTACATTGGGTCTCTTGGTAAAGTCCTCGATCTTATCCTTATAGATGTCATGGGTAAAGAGTGTCCCGTCATCGACGAGCCCGCTGACTTCGTCATAGGCTTCGAAAATGTCATTTTTGGAAACTTCAGGATATTTTTCCTGAAGGAGATCTGCGATTTCGCTTTTTTTATGATCGCTGTAAAGTGCGATCAGATCATAGGTCAGGTCATCGACCAGATGGATGGATCCGCTGTCGATATCCATGACGATATTATATCCATTGTTTTTGTACTGATGTATCACTGGTACAAAATCCCTTCTAAGTGTCTTTTTATGTCTTTTTTGGCTTTCCTTTCAAATCCATGAAAAAAGCCTATTTTTTCAACAAAAAAGGCCGCACAAGCCGTGCGGCCCTTGTCCGTATGCGATGGTTCGAAATGTAAAACCATCGGAGGTCAGTTCTTGTGCTCGCAGCTCTGATTACCAACGGTGCAGCTGGTCTTACATGCTGACTGGCAGGAAGTCTGGCACTCGCCGCATCCACCGGCCTTAACAGTGTTCTGAAGTCTCTTAGTGCTTAAAGTCTTCACATGCTTCATGATGATTCTCCCTTCTCTCGCGTCAGCGCCGGGGCCTCCCTCAGCGTTTGCACGGAATGATTGATGATTCGTTTTACATCCGAATGTCTCCGAACATAAATCAATGTGATTATATCACAAGTCAAAATGGACTGACAAGAAATTATTCTACCGATACCCTGGCATGATCCACGCAGAAATCGCAGGCCTTCTGGCATACATACATTTTCTTTAAATAGGCTTCTCCGGACTTGGAATCCGGGGCGATCAGCTGATAGAGATCATCTTTACTTTTCAGGCTGTTATTGTCCATCAGATTGTCCACAAATTTCTTATAGCCCTTCTTGTCAAGCTTAATTCCTTCTTTATCAGCCACAGCCTCCAAAACCAGCTCTGTCTCAAGATTCTTTTTCAGGCTCTGTTTTACCTTGGACTCGAAGTCTTTCACGGTCATATTGTTCTTCTTCAGATAGTCCTTCAAGCTTGCTCCGTTTGTATACTGGTCAGTAAAACGGTCCTCATACTCCTTCAAGCGCATGGATAAGAGATCCTTCGGGAACTTGATCTTCGAACCCTGGATCAGCTGATCCGTCACGGCATCTCTGGTATCGCTCTTCTTTTTTTCCAAAGCTTTGGTCTTAGCGCTTTCCTTCAAAGCATCCACCGAATCCAGGTTGAACTTGCTCTTCACATAGTCATCTGTCAGGCTGTTCATATCCACCTTCTTACAGATATAGTTTACTGTGAAAGTGAAGACCACAGCCTTGCCGGCCAGATCTGTACTGGAATAATTCTCAGGGAAGGTCACCGGGCAGTCGACCGTTGTGCCGACCTTCGCCCCAACCAGACCGGACGTAAAGCCATCGATATAGGAAGAACCGCTTCCTGCCTGGCAGTTATTCTTGACATCAATCGTCTGATCCTGTGCGGAGCCGCCGTCGAAAGCCGTTCCATCCAGCTTTCCGACATAGTCCACATTGACAATCGAATCCTCTGCTACCGTCGTCTGACTCTCATCCTTGTCATATCCTCCGGCAGAATCCAGCATCTCTTGAAGGGCTGCCTCGGTGGAATAATCACCCGACAGGGTGACTTTCAGTTTCTTATAATTTTTATCCAAGGTCACATAGTCGGATACCTTATACTTAATATCCATACTGGTCTTCGGTTTTCCACAGGCTGCAAGAGACATCGCTGTGGCAAGGCAAAGCATCAGTGCCGTAAATTTCTTTCCTCTCATATGATTCTCCTTCTGTTTCATTTAACAGCAATTATTTAATATAAACCAATCCTTTCTATTCGTCAAAGCACCCGAAAAACTTTGATTGAAATAAAAGTCCTCTTTTGCTATCATATCTCTTGACTTTTAATTTGTATCGGAGGGTATCATGCCAACATTTTTAATTGTATTGCTTATTATTACGGCCGCCCTGGTCGCATTTACCATCTTCCTCTACTTCTTCGGCAAGAAAGCGGAAAAGAAGAGAGACGAGCAGGAGGCCCAGATCAAGGCCAGTGCTCAAAACGTCAGCATGCTGATCATTGACAAGAAGAAAGTCAAGCTGAAGGAATCCGGTCTCCCGGAAAATGTGATCGCAAGCACTCCCTGGTATGCCAGAAGAGCGAAAGTTCCCGTAGTCAAAGTCAAGGTTGGTCCCAAGGTCATGACCATGATCGCAGCCAATGAGATCTATGACGACATCCCGGTCAAGAAGGAAGTCAAAGCTTCGATCAGCGGTCTCTATATCAACAGTGTCCGCGGCCTGCATGGCAAGATCGAACATGCTTCCAAGAAGAAAAAAGGCGTTCGGGCAAAGCTTCTGGACCGCTACAACGAAATGAGAAAAAACAAATAATTCCACGAATAATTCCATTGAATCAATGGGATGAAAAAAGGGAGCTGGAAAAATGAGATCATCATTTTTTCCAGCTCCCTTTTTTTGATATCATCTGAATCAAGAATGCAATAGGAAGACTGACTAGATTCCAGCTCCCTTATCTACCTTATCGAAGGTGAAGGTCTCAAGGAACTTCTTCGCTCTCTCCGTCTTAGGATCCTCGAAGAAGTCGAAGGGGTTTCCCTCTTCGACGATATTCCCCTTATCGAGGAAGATGACGCGGTCGGCTACTGCCTTCGCAAAGTTCATCTCGTGGGTAACAATCACCATGGTTGATCCCTGCTTTGCAAGTTCGAGGATAACATCGAGAACCTCACGAACCATCTCAGGATCAAGAGCTGCAGTGACCTCATCGAAGAGAAGGACTTCCGGATGCATCGCAAGCGCACGTACGATTGCTACACGCTGCTTCTGTCCACCGGAGAGCTGACGAGGATAAGCATCCTTCTTGTCTATAAGACCAACTCGTCTCAGAAGGTCTTCTGCTTCCTTCTCGGCTTCCTTCCTTGCCTTCTTCTGTACCAGAATCGGAGCCAGGGTGATGTTATCAAGAATGGACATATGAGGGAAGAGCTCATAGGACTGGAATACCATTCCAACCTTCTGACGAATCTCGGTAATATCCTTATTCTTCGCATCTACCTTCTTGTCACGATAAGAGATCTGTCCGTCCTGAATCGGCTCCAGGCCATTCATGGTGCGAAGAAGTGTGCTCTTACCGCATCCGGAGGGGCCGACAACTACCAGTACTTCTCCCTTATGAACCTGAAGAGAGAGGTCATTCAGAACTGTGTTATTGTCATACCGCTTTACGATATGATCTACATTTATAAGAACCTCTGACATTAGTTCCACTTCCTTTCCAAGAATTTGGCCAGCATACTGATGGGCCAGCATACGATGAAATATAGAACGAACACCGTAAGATAGATGCCAAACGCTGCATTCGGCGAACTCGAACGGTTTGCTTCGATAATCTGCTGACCTACTTTCAGGACTTCCACAACACCAATCATCATAACAAGAGATGTCGTCTTGATCATACGGGTGATCAGGTTGATGGCGTTCGGGATCAGACGACGGACGGTCTGTGGAATGACAATGCGGAAATAGACCTGTCGTTCCGTAAGTCCGAGTGCTGCACCACTTTCGTACTGATGCTTAGGAATGGAGATCAGAGCAGATCTTACCAGATCGCCCATCTCAGCAGTTCCCCAGAAACTGAAGACGAAGATGGATGCTGCTTCTGCATCTATATCGATGCCGAGAACTCTCGTCGCACCGAAGAAAGTGATGAAGAGCAGGACCATCTGTGGCATGACACGCACGATCTCGAGATAGATACGGGTCAGCACCTTAATGACGGGATTCTTCCTGGTCATCAGAGCACCCAGAAGAAGTCCGAGCACCATAGAGATGGCGATTGCGATCAAGCTGATACGCATGGATACCCAGAGTCCCTCTAAGAGGCGCTGCATGTTAATTCCTTTAAACAGTACTTCAAGCCCCAAATCCGGCATAGCGCATCCTCCTCTCTATGATGCTTCCGATGATGGACACCGGAAGAAGAATAATAAGATAGAAGATGACAAGCAGAGTCAGACTCTCAATGGTCTTATAGTAGAGACCGATCAGGTCCTTTGCAGTGAACATGAGATCCATCAGACTGATTGCTGAGAATACCGATGTCTCCTTCAGAAGGAAGATGATATTCGCAACAAAGGCCGGAACACTGGTCGAAACTGCCTGGGGCAGGATAATATAACGCATGACCTGTGCATGATTCATGCCAAGAGAGAGTGCACTCTCTGACTGGATCGGTTCAATGGACTCTAGTCCACTTCGAAAGACTTCTGCCATATAGGCTCCGCCTAAGAGGGCGAGGCCCAGCTCACCACATACCTCTGCACTGATAGGAACTCCCAGTTTGGGAAGACCATAGTACATGAAGAAAAGCTGCACAAGGAGCGGTGTATTGCGGAAGAGTTCGATATAGATTCCGGTAATCTGTTTCAATACCGGAACATTGAAGTGTCGAATCAGCGCTGTCACAAGACCAATCACGATAGAGAGCAGAATGCCCATCCATCCGATTCTAAGAGTCAGCCACATCGCCTTTGTAAATAAGGGCAGGTATTCCTGCATAGCCAATAGATCCATACGTACCTTTTTCTAGTTCTGATGCAACAACTTTTGCCTGAGATTTCTAACTTTTAAGATAAAGTGAATAATGCTCTATATCTCTTACTCCGTCTTACCACCTTCAACAACGAGGGTATCTTCATAATCTGCACCGTAGGTGTTGATCAGGGTAGCTTCGTAATCCTTGTGGAAGAAGTTGTCCTGGCCGAGGGTCTCAATCTCTTCGTTGATCCAGTTCTTCAGAGTGCCATTACCCTTGGTAACTGCAGGAGCGATGGTATCCTTCTCGCCGAGTTCTTTGATACCAACAGTGTATCCGGGATTCTCTTTTGCAAATGCGATAACTTCGGTGTTGTCGTTAGCCCAAGCTACGCCGGTGCCATTTTCGAAGGCGGACTTCGCTGCTGCATAGGTGTCGAACTTCTGGAGCTTGATCTCAGGGTTGTGCTTGGTGAGATAGGTCTCAGCAGTGGTACCGGAGATTACGATAACCTGATCATCTGCACCGATCTGGTCCAGGGAGGTAATAACGTTATCTTTATGAGATACAAGGCCAAGTGCTACATTCATGTAAGGAAGGGCGAAATCAACCTGCTCTGCTCTCTCATCAGTTACAGTAAAGTTTGCAAGGATCAGGTCAACCTTACCAGTCTGAAGGTACTCAACACGGGAAGCTGCTTCGGTAGATACATAGTTGACCTTAACACCGAGGTCTTCGCCGAGCTTGTTACCGAAGTATACGTCATAGCCCTGGTACTTACCATTCTCATCAACATATCCGAAAGGAGCCTTATCGGAAAATACACCGATGTTGATCTTGCCGGATTTCTTGATCTCATCAAGAGTTCTGAAGCCTGCATTCGAAGCTGTCTTTGTGGAAGCTGTTGCATCGGAAGACTTGCCAGCTGATCCGGTGCTGTTGCCGCATCCAGCAAGGAGGACTGCAAAAAGGCTTAAGGTAAGTCCCAGAGTTGCGATTCTCTTTACCAGATTCTTCTTTTTCATAATGTTTCTCCTCTTTTTTCTTTTTCTATAAAACTTTTTTCTTTCTCCCGCCGGTTCTATCCCGGTTTCCTGTCGTAATACAAAAAAATTCCGGAATCCGTAAGAATTCGGATTCCGGAACTTAAGAGCGCCAACGCTATCGTATTCTCACATCAAGGCATACAAGAAGGAATCCCGGAATTCTGTTTTGAATCGGAACAACAACATGACATATGCATTTTGATGTTGAATAAGTTCTGCATCGCTTTCTCCTTTCTTTTCTTACGATGATGATAATATATCCCACTATTCCTACTATGTCAATAGAGAATTAGGATTTTATTTCAATAAAGTTATCTCTTCCACCTTCTTGTAATCCTCTTTATCAATGATCCTTGGTATAAAAAGGGAGCTGGAAAAAATGATGATCTCATTTTTTCCAGCTCCCTTTCTTATTTTTTATTTCCCGTTCTCTTCATTCTGATTACGGATGGCATGCCGCACGCCCTCCATCTGATTTTCCAGATGGATGTGCATGATCTGCTTGACATAATCCTTGTCCTTCCTTTTCAGACCCTCCAGGATTCTCGCATGCTCTGAAACAAGTTTGTCATAATCCGCATTATCCTTGACATACTCGTAACGGTAACGGTACATCTGTTCTCTCAGATTGGAGACAATATTCTCCAGTTTCGGATTGTCTGTGATCTTATAGATCACATCATGGAAGTGCTCATCCATCTCGACGATCTTCCGAACATCGTCCTCTTTCACGGCCACTTCGAAATCTTCCATGGCCTTTTCCAGTTCCCGGTAGCTATTCTCATCGATCTTCTCACAGGCCTTGCTGACCGAAAGCTCATCCAGAGCATCCCGAATCTCCAGCACATCTTCCAGATCCTTCTCGGTCATTCCGGCGACCTGGGCTCCCTTTCTGGGAATGGTGATCGCCAGTCCCTCCTGCTCCAGCATCCGAATGGCCTCACGGATCGGTGTCCGGCTAACGCCCAATTTCTCAGCCAGATGCATCTCCATCAGACGCTCGCCCGGTTTCAGCTCCCCCTTCAGTATTGCATCCCTTAAGGTATGGAAAACCACATCCCGTAAGGGTAGAAAGGCATCCATATTCAATTTCAGCTCAGTCATTTTGATCTCCTTATGAAAAAGTTCTGCCGGTAAAATGCAGACCAAAGATTTCATATCCCGGATACCGGCTCTTCAATGTTTCTTTTGCGGCAAGCATTCGATCCTTCGATGCGAACAGCCCGAAGACCGTCGGTCCGCTGCCGCTCATCATGGCTCCATAGGCCCCCTCTTTTCGAAGAGCCTTTTCCAGCTCTCTTATGATGGGATGACGCGGTGCCGTTACTTCTTCCAATACATTTCCCATATGCTGGGCAAAAGACTGCAGATTTCCGGCCTCTGCCTTATTTAAGAGAAGCTCGGTGTCCGGATGCCGGATGGAAACGCAGTCGTCATAAGCCTGATAGACCTCTCTTGTACTGACAGAAATCGGTGGTTTCACCAGAAGGACGGATTCATTCAAGGGAAGTCCCTCTACCGGTGTCAGGATCTCTCCGATTCCCTCCGAAAGCATTGTGCCTCCATGGAGACAATAAGGAATATCCGCTCCTAAGCTGACCGCAAGCTCTTCCAGCTCCCTGTCCTTTACCTCCAGATTCTCCAGTTTCTCGATACAGTGAATGACTGCTGCAGCATCCGCTGAGCCACCGGCCAGTCCTGCTGCCATTGGGATACATTTCTCCAAATGGATCTGATAGAAATGATCCAGATGGAAGTGCTCCTTCATAGCTTTCAAAGCCTTCCTGCAAAGATTGGATTCGTCTACGGAAAGGGCAGGATCAGAGCAGGTCATGGAATCTGCCTTGTCACTATATGAAACTGTCACAGTATCATAGAGAGAGACCGTCTGCATGAGCATTCTCACCAGATGATAGCCGTCCTCCCGTCTGCCGGTGATGTCGAGGAAGAGATTGATTTTCGCCGGAACACGATAAGTAATTGCATTGTTCATCAATAGCACCACTTTTGTATGCAAGCCGTTTTTTGTATACACACATTGTATTGTAACACGAACAATTTAAAAAGACAAGTCTCAGCTTCTCAGCTTCCTTGATTTACTTTCTTGGCCTGGTCAAATTCATGAAGAAGGGTCAGTTCGTTTTCCTCGACCGGCGGTTTTCCGGATGGTTCCCAGGCCTCGGGGACCGGATCACCCTGCTCCCGTTTGGCCTCCAGGATCGCTTCATTCAGTGACAGCATTTTGGCGTCCAGCATGGAAACGATGCTTGCACACTCTCTTAAGTCCCGACTGATATAGTCCGGTGCATTGCCTTCGAATTTATAATAGATCTTATGTTCCAGGGATGCCCAGAAGTCCATGGCCAGTGTCCGGATCTGGACTTCCACCTTGGTATCTACGACCCGGTCGGAGAGGAAGATCGGGATGGTCACGATCATGTGATAGCTCTTATAACCGCTGGGTTTGGGATTCTTGATATAGTCCTTGGTAGAGAGGACTGTGATGTCATTCTGGCTCCGGATCATGTCAGCAAGGCGATAAATATCCGAAGTGAAGGAACAGACAATTCGGATACCTGCCACATCATTGATATATTTCACCATATTCTCAATGGTGGATGCATAGCCGTAACGCTTCAGTTTCTTCACAATGCTTTCCGGCTGTTTGATCCTCTTTTTAACGTATTCGATGGGATTGTATTGATGAATATGCTGAAACTCATCATTTAAGATCTCGACTTTGGTTCCCATTTCCTTCAGGGCCGAATGATATAACAGCATAAAGGAGTTCCAGGAGTCCACTCCTTCACTCATATATTCCTGTACATTCAAAAGAATACCTCCTCATTTTGAACCTGTCGGCTCAATATTCGTCTTCTTCCAGAACCTCGATCTCCAGATAGTCAAAATCGATCCCATCCTGGAAACAGTCCTGTGTAAAACGGGTCTTACTTCTTTTTTGAAATTCCCGGATGTTTGCATCCAGCCAGATCGGATGGGCCAGATCAAAAGCCAGACAGATCTGATCGACCGCCTGAAAAATTTTATGTGTCCGGGTCTCTTCACCACCAATCGTCACCGTAAGATCCCGGAGCATATGATTGTCTTTCCATTCCTTAAACCAGATTTTCATAGAGTCCTCTCCTCTGCCGTTTGGCTTCATACATAAGGATCCCGGCTGACATGGCGGCATTCAGAGATTCCAGCTTTCCTTCCATAGGAATCCGGATCTTCTGATCAGAGATTTCGGCGGTCTTTTCCTTCAGGCCACGTCCCTCATTTCCAATCAGAAATCCGGTGGATCCCCGATAATCCGCATCAAAGTAAGAGACGCTGCCGGGAAGCCAGGCCGCAAAGAGACGGACTCCTCTTTTTTTCAGGTTCAAGAGAAGCTCATACCAGTTTTCTTCCGACTGGATTGCGATAAATGGCATACGGAAGAGACTTCCCATGGTCGAACGAACCACCTTGGGCTGGAAAGGATCCGTGCAACCCGGTCCCAGAATCAGGCCATTTGCACCGGCGCCCTCTGCCGTTCGAAACATGGTTCCCAGATTTCCCGGATCCTGAATATCCTCCGGCAGGAGGAACATGGGGTGATCGCACGAAAACAGATCCTCGATCGAATAGGATGGCATAGCCGTCACAGAGAGGATACCCTGGGGATGCTCGGTATCTGCCATTTTCTGCATGACTTCATCCGAAACCAGAACAAGACTGCATTGGTCGATTTGCATCTGGTCTAAATTTCTCAAATTGGAAAGATCCGCCCGGTCAGAAAAATATGCTGAGAGTTTTTCCATATGGCCCGGATTTCGATAGAAGGATTCGGAAATATAGAGCTCTTCCAGAAGTTCCCCGGGAGTCTCTAATACCATACGGATCCCTTCCGAGACAAATGAAAGGCTGCTGTAACGGCATTTTTTCTTTTTTTCAAGCTGAATGATTTCCCGAACGCGGGCATTGGAAAGGCTTGTGATCATATTTTCCCCTAAAAAAGGACTGTGAAACCCAAAAGTTGTCACAGTCCTTCAAAGTTCTCATTAAAATTTCAAGGAAGAAAATCCTTAGTTATTGGCCAGAGTTCTGCAGATACCTACCTGGTATTCATCCATCTGCTTCTGCATTGCAAGAGCCTCATCCAGATCGGTGTCGACATATTCACCATGGCGATAGCCGATAACTCTCTGCTCTTTTCCTGCGAGAAGAAGATCTACTGCCAAAGCACCCATCGTCGATGCATAGACACGATCACGGGCAGTCGGAGAACCGCCACGCTGCATATGACCCAGAATGGTAGCTCTTGTCTCGATACCGGTCGCAGCCTCGATCCGCTTTGCCATAGAAGAAGAATGTCCGATACCCTCAGCATTGATGATCAGATGATGCTGCTTACCCTTCTTACGGCCTTCAATGATATGATTTACAATCTTCTGCTCATCATAGTCATAGCGCTCCGGAAGGAGGACATCTTCGGCACCGTTTGCAATACCGCACCAAAGAGCGATGTAACCGGCACCACGTCCCATAACCTCAACAATCGAACATCTCTCATGAGAAGTCGAAGTATCACGAATCTTATCAATGGCTTCCATTGCAGTATTGACTGCAGTATCAAAGCCGATGGTATATTCGGTAGAAGCGACATCCAGGTCGATGGTACCCGGCATGGAAACGGTATTGATTCCATGATTCTTCAGGTTTCTTGCACCCTTGTAAGATCCGTCACCACCGATTACAACAACGGCATCCAGACCGTGCTTACGGCAGATGTCTGCGGCTTTCTGCTGATACTCTTCCTGAAGGAACTCCAGGCAGCGGGCAGTCTGCAGAATGGTACCGCCGCGGGAAATAATATCGGAAACACTGTGCTGATCCATGGGTGCCATTTCCTCTGCCAGAAGGCCGGCATATCCTCTGTGAATGCCATATACCTCAAGTCCCTTCGCAAGGCCCTGCCTTACAACTGCACGGATCGCAGCATTCATTCCGGGAGCATCTCCACCGCTGGTCAGAACGCCAATACGCTTTACCTTATCTGCCATAATATCCTCCAATCAAAATACCAATCAGATCAATTCATTTTCATTAAAATTCATTCGGGTATCATTCTAATACCCTTTCCTGCCAAATTCAACAGGCTTTTCAACGGTTTCTATGTTATTTTCACCGAATTTTGCCTTTAACTCTGCCAAAAGTCCCCTATCATCTCGGAAACGGTACCGGCCTCTATTTTGCAGAATATTTTTTCCCTTTGGCTGGTCAGCGAGATAAATCAGCAGGCGATCCTCTCCATTCGGGTCCTGGGGCAGCTGAAGGAGGTCCTGCTTTGCCGCCTCATAGTCTTTCGTATGATCAAATCGAAGCCAGACCTGGATGGGCAATTCATCAAAACCTCTTAATTCCTCTGCCAGAAGCTGGGAATCCGCATCATCTTTCGTGGAGACTTTTCCGTAAATATAGACCTTCCGGTCTCTTTCCAGGAGATAGCGCCACTTTTCGAAAATACGAGGGAAGAGAGTCACTTCCACAGTCCCTGCCAGATCCTCGATCGTTACAAAGCCCATGAGCTGGCCTTTTTTTGTCGTGATGGTCTTCATTTCCGTAACCATGCCGCCAATCGTGACATACTGGCCGTCATGCAGGATCAGATCCTTGTCCTCCTGGCCGTCCTCCCGATGGAAGTCATAGGAATGAGCCGTCACCATCTTCTTCATCATCAAGAGATCGCTGTCCAGGGGATGTCCGCTGATATAGATGCCTAAGACCTCCTTCTCATTCTGCAGGAGGTCTGACCGGTCATATTCCGGTACATCAGGCATAGCCTCCTCCGCTCTCTTTTGTTCGCTGGCACGGATATTGGCCTTCTCCTCTTCCGGTACAACATCCAGAAAGCTCATCTGCCCTTCGATCTCGTTTTTACCCGCATGCTTTATGGAAGACAAAATGTCATCCACGATCCTGGAATAAGACATCATCATCTGACGGCGGTTTTTGGCCAGGCCATCCAGGGCTCCGGCCTTGATCAGATTTTCGATGTTCCTTTTATTCACTTTTCCCTCGTCTTTTTTCATCATGCGTTCGAGGAAGTCATAGAGCGAAAGGAAGGGGCCGTTTTCCTCCCGTTCGAGAAGAATGGCATCCACGACCTGGATCCCCATGCCCTTGACAGCATAGAGACCGTAACGGATCTTCTGATCCTTGGCAGAAAAGGTGCCTGTGCCCTCATTGACCGAAGGCGGGAGCACCCGGATCCCCATATCCCTGCAGACGGAAATATATTGCGTGATCTTCTCTGTCCGATCGACAAAGGATGTCATCAAAGCAGCCATGAATTCCGCCGGATAATAATGCTTGAAATAGGCAGTCTGGTAGGCAACCACTGCATAGCAGGCAGCATGGGACTTATTAAAAGCATAAGAGGCAAAATCCAGCATCTGGTCGAAGATCTTGTTGGCGGCTTCCTCCGAGATCCCGTTTTTTACACAGCCCGGTATGGACTTGTCGGGATCCTTTGGATCCGGCCTGCCATGAACGAAGACATCCCGGATCTTCACCATCTCATCCATATGCTTTTTGGCCATGGCCCGGCGGACATTATCGGCTTCTCCCAGGGAGAAGCCAGCCAGATCACGGACGATCTGCATGACCTGCTCCTGATAGACGATACAACCATAGGTCGGCCGCAGGATCGGTTCCAGTTCCGGTGTGATATAGGTGATACTGTTCTTGTTTTCCTTGCCTCGGATATAATCTCCGATAAACTGCATGGGACCCGGCCGATAGAGGGAGATCCCGGCTGTGACCTCTTCCAGGCTCTGGGGCTTCAACTGCTTCATGAAGGACTTCATGCCGCCGGACTCCAGCTGGAAGATGCCCTCGGTATGACCGTTTCCCATTTCTTCAAAAACGCCCGGATCATCATAGGTAAAGCCGCTGATGTCAATATGCTTTCCATAATTTCTTTCCGCCATCATGTCAGCATCTTTGATCACGGTCAATGTCCTTAAGCCGAGGAAATCCATCTTCAAAAGGCCGAGCTCTTCATCGATCGTCATGGTATATTGCGTCACCAGCGGGCCATCCGGTTCGTTTCTCGAAACCGGGACGAATTCCGTCATGGGCTTCTGAGCGATAATGACACCGGATGCATGGGTGGAAGTATTGGCGGGAAGACCCTCCAGGGCTCTGGCCTTATCCACCAGATCCCTGACTTTCGGATCGTTTTCATAGAGATCCCTGAAATCCGGGCTCTCCTCCAGAGCCTTCTTCAAAGTGATTTTCGGCGTGGACGGAATGGTCTTTGCGATCCGGTCTCTTTCTGCGTAAGGGACTCCCAGTGCCCGCCCGACGGCATGAATGGCATTTCTTGCAGCCAAGGTACCAAAGGTCACGATCTGGGTCACGCAGTCCTTCCCGTATTTCTCGACTACATAATCAATGACATCCTGGCGGCGGACGTATTCAATGTCCACATCAATATCAGGCATGGACTTTCTCTCTTTATTCAAAAACCGCTCAAAAAAGAGATCAAAACGCAAGGGGTCGATATCCGTGATCCCTGTCGTATAGCTGACCAGAGATCCGGCGGCAGAGCCTCGTCCGGGTCCGACCGCTATGCCATGTGTCCGGGCAAAATTAATGAAATCCCAGACGATCAGGAAATAATCTACAAAACCCATTTCATGAATCACGGAAAGCTCATAATCCAGCTGCTTTCTCGCTTTCAGAAACAGTTTTTCGTTCCCGCCATAGCGTCTCTTTAAACCGTCCGAACAGAGTTTATTCAGATAGGTCCAGGCATCATAGCCTTCCGGCACCTGATAATGGGGCAGTTTTTCATCATGAAATGTAAAGCTTACGTCACAGCGGTCTGCGATCTTCTGTGTGTTTTCCAGGGCAGAAGGTGCAAAAGGAAAGAGCTTTCTCATTTCCTCTTCCGACTTGACATAGAACTGCCGGCCCGGATAACGGCGGCGATCCGTATCCGTGATCAGATGATTCCCCTGCATACAGAGAAGGATATCATGGGCATCGGCATCCTCTTCTCTTGTATAATGACAGTCATTGGTGGCCACCATGGGAATGCCGGTCTCTTCATGAAGACGGAGGACCCCCTGGATCAGGGTCTTGTCATCGGAAATGCCATGGTCCTGCATTTCCAGGAAATAGTTGTCCGGGCCGAAGATCCCCTGATAGCGAAGAGCTGCTTTCTTCGCCTTCTCGTACTGGCCCTGGGTAATATTTCGTGCCACCTCTCCCGCAAGACAGGCAGACAGGCAGATAAGGCCTTCATGATATTTCTCGAGAAGCGAATCATCGATTCTCGGCCGATAATAAAAACCATCGATGAAGCCCTGGGAAACAATCTTTACCAGATTCTGATAGCCATGATTGTTTTCCGCCAGAAGGATCAGATGGTAATATTTCTCTTCTTTATTTTTTTCCAGGCGGGAACAGGGTGCGACATAGACCTCACAGCCGATGATCGGTTTGATCCCCTGCGCCTTACATTCCTTGTAGAAATCGATGGTGCCATACATCACACCATGATCCGTTATCGCACAGGCCGTCTGCCCCAGTTCCTTGACCCGGCGGACATAGTCCGGGATCTTATTCGTTGCATCCTTCAGGCTGTATTCTGTATGAGAATGCAGATGCACAAAGCTCATCGGCCGCCTGCCTTTCCGTCTCTTTCTATTCTCTTCTTCCCGCAGTTTTCAATCCATTTCATTCCGAGATAGCAGGCAGTCAGAGAAAGAAAGAGAACAATACAGAAACCGTAAGCATTGTTCGGCATCTTGAGATATTCCGAACAGAAAGCAGAGATCGCATTGAAAGTCATATGGGTAAGGATGGGGACAAGAATCGTATCTGTCTTCAGATAGAGCCAGCCCAAAATAAGACCCAGGGCAAAGGCATAGCTGAACTGAACAAAATTCATATGAACCAGACCGAAGAGAAGGGCCTGGATGAGATTTGCAGCCCAGAAGGGGAAGACCTTTTTCCCATAGTGCAAAGTCAGACCGCGGAAAGCCAGTTCCTCACAGATTGGGCCGAGACATGCCGCATAGACGATCGTTAACAGGTGAAAAGACTCCAGGCCGGATGCTTCCATAAGCTTGTTATAGTCAGAAACGGTAGACGGGAAAGCAACTGCATCAATTGCGACGATATAATTGGCCAGATACTGGCAGCTAAGTGCAATCAGGACGACACCGATCAGAAACAGAGGAGATAGTCCGCGTAAGCTTCTCTCTTCCTTTTTCGAATGCTTCCGGAAAAAGAAGAGGAAGAGACAGATACAGATCAGGGCATAGACCGAAGAAGCCGCCATCAGAAAATCCGTATCGGTCAGTCCTTTTTTTATGGTGTTCAGTAAATCATCCAGACTGTCGAAAGTCCTGGACGCATAGAGAAACAGTGCATAGAAGACGCCCCCGATCATGGTGACAATACTTGTTACAAGTTCAATTGCAACAATGGGGAACAAAATCTTCAGATAGTCGGATACTTTATACTTCATAAGACTCCTTCTCTTGTTTCAATCTAGTGATATCTGTCTGGTGATATCGGTTGATATCGGTCTGGTGGTATCAGTCTTGTAATATCGGTGCCGCAAAAATGACATGGACCATCGTGCCTTTCGCCACTCCCTTAGGATCACCGGGAAAGGAAGTCTAAGACCTCTGCCATTTTTTCTCTTCCACCCTTCAAGCCTTCCTCGTAAAGCATCTGGTTCTTTATCGGATCCTTGGTATAGGTCGTCATCCGGATCTTACCGGACGGACAGAAGAGATAGGCTTTTCCTTCTCTTTCCAGGCGAAGCAGCTCTTCCTTCTCCCGGTTATATTCCTCATGCCGGTGATTCAGAAGATCTACTATTTTAGGGAACTTTCTCTTCAGTGCAGCTGTATAGGCCAGCCGATTTCCCTGCGGTTCCATGACAAAATCTCTCGGCTTCGACATCACGGCAACGATCCTGTCACAGCCGTCGGCCTCCATTTTCTCCACCGGAATCGAAGCACTGACACCACCGTCGAAATAATAATGACCATTGATCCGAATCGGCTTTGTGATCACAGGTAAGGCACAGGTTGCCATAATCGGCCTATAATCATGAGGTCCGCAATCCCTGGATGTAAAGTAATGCGGTTTTCCGGTCTTCCCATCTGTTGCCGGAAAATAGAACTCGGTCGGACTGGAAGTCCATTTCTCAAAATCCGCCGGATCCGTTCCGCCCTCTTCTGTCATTTCTCCGTAAATATAAGTCAGGCCGAAATAATTTCCGGTCTTTAGGAAGGACTTCATCGAAATATAGCTGGGATCATCGACATAATCGACATAAAAGCGCCGGTTTCTGTCCCTCTGTCCGCCCAGGAAAGAAACAATATTGGCCGCACCGGCGGAAACTCCGATCGCATAATCAAAGTTCAAACCCTGATCCAGGAAGGCATCCAATACACCTGCGCTGTAGGCACATTTCATGCCGCCTCCCTCAACAAATAAAGCCGTCTTCATTTCTTTTTCCTCCATTTTAACACATCTGTCCGATAAAAACATTTGTTTGGTTTGGTCTATATTCATTGATGTATCATTATAGCGGTTTTCACGCGACTGTGGGGCATTCTTTATACAATCCCAAAAAACTGTATATTGAGGCAGACTTTCAATTCTCTTATCATCAATATTAAGTAGAAGGACTGGGCCTTAACTGCTTTATTTTGTATATTTCTTACAAAATAAAAGGGCTTTGTTCTCTTGCTTTACGGCTCGTACCGCATTTTACGGTACAGCCTATGTCACCAGATACATGAACAAAGGATTAGGGTGAGTAATATGGAACAGCAAGAAGTACAAGAAGGAACTTTTGACAAGGCAAAACATGCTGCCGAGAGAAAAGCGTTCGATGTTGCTATTACAGCAGCCTTGAAGCATATCGACAAGGACCGTGGCAAGGCAATGATCCAGATGGTCAATCTGGTAGAAAAGATCCTCGGTGATACATGGCCGGATCGTGCCTATGAGGCCCTGAGAAATGTATTCCGGGATCCGGATTCCAAGTGGATGAAATATACCAACGCCATGTTCGATGACATTGATCCGAAGCTAATCAAGATGGCAGCTTTGAATCTCGGCTATGAGGCAGGTTTCCGCGGATATAAGAGAACCAGAGAGCTTTCTGAGAAGTTGAATGCAAGCATTCCCTGGTCGATCCTGATCGACCCGACCTCCGCCTGCAACCTCCACTGTACCGGCTGCTGGGCTGCTGAATATGGTCATCAGATGAGCCTTACTTATGAGCAGCTCGATGATGTCATCACTCAGGGTGAGGCGCTTGGTATCTATTCCTGGCTCTACACCGGTGGTGAGCCTACCGTTCGTAAGAATGATCTCTTCAAACTCTGCGAGAAGCATCCGCACAGCAATTTCCAGTGCTTTACCAACGGAACCCTGATCGATGATGAGTTCTGTGAAAACATTCTTCGTGTCGGAAACTTCTTCCCCAATATTTCTCTGGAAGGATTTGAAGATGCAAATGACGGCCGTCGTGGCGAGGGCGACTTCCAGTCCGTTATGGCAGCCATGGATCGTCTGAAGGCTCACAAGTGTCTCTTCGGTCTCTCCATCTGCTACACCAGAGCTAACTACAAGACTGTAACTTCGGATGAGTTCCTGGATATGGTCATCGAAAAGGGTGCTAAGTACATCTGGTACTTCCATTATATGCCGGTTGGAAATGATGCTTCTACCGATCTCCTTCTGACTCCGGACGAGCGTGAATATATGTATCACAGAGTTCGTGAGATCCGTGGTTTTGAAGGTGGTAAGCCTATCATGGCAATTGACTTCCAGAACGATGGTGAGTTCGTCGGCGGATGTGTTGCCGGAGGCCGTGAATACTGCCACATCAACCCCAATGGTGATGTAGAGCCCTGCGTATTCATCCACTACTCCAGTGCTAATATCAAGGATAAGAGTCTTCTGGAATGTCTGCAGCAGCCGATCTTCCAGAAATATCGGGAAGGACAGCCGTTCAACGAAAACCATCTTCGTCCTTGCCCTATGCTTGAGAATCCGGAAAAGCTGAGAGAGATCGTAGCAGAGACCGGTGCAAAGTCTACTGATATGCAGTCACCGGAGAGTGTTGATGCTCTTTGTGGCAAGTGTGATCCTTATGCAGCAGAATGGGCTGACCGTGCTGCTAAGCTTTGGAAAGAAAGCCAGGAAGAGAAAGCAAAACGTGCCGCTGCTCCCCTCTCTGAAGCAGGAAAGGTTCGCGTAAGACCGGAAGCTTGAGCAATGAGCGATTGATTTTTTGGCTTGAACAAGCCTGCTCCTAAAGCTTTATCCTGAGTAAGGTTTGCACAAGACCGCTGGTGAAAAGGAAGCGGTCTGCAAGTTCATTTTTGATCTGCAAGTTCATTTTTAAAAAAACAGGGTGTATGGCATGCCATACACCCTGTTTTTCTTATCGTATGATATGATGATCGCCAAATATCGTAATACAGATCATTTTTCAAAATCGCGATAGTTGCACTCTGGAATGTGCCCCATTCTTAGGACATTTATCGTAAAATAAACCATTTTTCAAAAATCCGATAGTGAATCACGCCAATCCCTATCGTAAAATTCGAATCCCATTTATATTACGATATTTCTTGCTCCAGGCACCCGACAAACTATCATAAATTTCCATTCTCATTTCTATTACGATATTTGTTGGATTTATTTCTTCCCCCACTTCTTCTTGATTGCTCCTAACACATCCACCTTCTCTGCCTGGCCCGATGAAATCTGGCGGATGGCCGGCCAATGCTTAAGGAACATGAGGCCTGCCAGAACAAGAGCCAGGATCCCGGCTTCTTTCCCATGCAGGAGAAAGGCGAAGATGCAATATACCACCGGTATAAAGACCGCGCCAAGTCCCAGATACTGGCTGGCAAAGACGATCAGCATGCCCACGATCATAGAGACAAGTCCCGGTAAAGGATTCATGAGAAAATAGCCGGCGCAGGAAGTTGCCACTCCCTTGCCACCGTGAAAGCCTTGCCAGAAAGGATAATTGTGCCCCAGGGTCACGCCGATCACAGCATAGTAGACCACAAGGATTCCGATGCCATAGGCACCGGTGGATAAATGTAAAGCGTGGTTTACATTTACTCCGAAAAAGCGATAGAAAGGGGCCTTCGTGCTGTTCCCATAAAATAAGGTCGCTGTGACAAGAACCGCCAGGATCGTTTTTGTGAGATCACCGATCAGAACCGTGATCCCGGGGCCGAAGCCAAGATGAGCCATGACATTGGCCATACCGGGATTATGGCTGCTTCCGAGTTCCCGGCAGGGGCGGCCGGTCAGTTTCCGAGTCACCAGCTCTGCCGTAAGGAAGCAGCCAAAACCATATCCGATCAGTAATGTGAGAAGACGCGGTAAGATCTGCATTGGCCCTCCTTTCAAAATCACCTGCTCTGCCCGATGTAAAGCCCAAAGCACATCAGAAGCCCATCTCGATCAGAAATCCACCGTGATCTTGTCCAAGTGCCAGATATCATCCACATATTCCTGAATCGTCCGGTCGGATGAGAACTTGCCGACACAGGCAATATTGGTGATGGCCATTTTTGCCCATCGGCTCTTGTCCTCGTATGCCCTGACGATCTCTCTTCTCGCATTATCATAGGAGTGGAAATCCTTCAGTACGAAATAGGTATCTGCATACTGAGTGCACTGGGTATTGAGAAGGGAGTTATAGACATCACGGAAAAGCTCCGGATTTTCCGGGCTGTAGAAGCCATTGGTCATCTGATCCAGGACCTTTCGGATGCCTGCATCATTGTTATAGATCTCCATGGGATTGTAGTCCCGCTTCTCTTCATGAGAAATGACTTCATCTGCACTCATTCCGAAAATGAAGGCGTTCTCACGGCCCATTTCCTCCACCATTTCCACATTGGCTCCATCCATGGTACCCAAAGTGATGGCACCATTCAACATGAATTTCATATTCGAAGTACCGGAAGCCTCCTTGCTGGCTGTTGAGATCTGTTCGGAAATATCAGCCGCAGCGAAGATCCACTCGGCATTGGAAACCTTGTAATCTTCAATGAAAACTACCTTGATCTTGTTATGGATGGCAGGATCATTATTGATGACATTGGCGACATTGTTGATCAATTTAATGATCAGTTTGGCAATGTGATAGCCTGCAGACGCCTTGGCTCCGAAAATAAAGGTCCTCGGCGTGAAGTCCATCTCAGGATTCTCTTTCAATTCATTATAGAGATACATGATATCCAGGATATTCATGAGCTGACGCTTATATTCATGCAGTCTCTTGACCTGGACATCGAAAATGGAATTCGGATCCACTTCGATCCCGTTGTGCTCCAGAATATACTGAGCCAGTCTCTCCTTGTTATGATGCTTGATCTCCAGGAATTCTTTCTGAACCCTTGGATTATCGGCATAAGTCAGAAGGCCCCTGGTCTTATAGAGATCGGTCACCCAGTCTTTTCCGACATACTTTGTTACCCAATCTGCCAGTTCTCTGTCTCCATGGAGGAGAAAACGACGCTGGGTGATTCCATTGGTCTTATTCGAGAATTTCTCCGGATACATCTCATAGAAGTCCCGAAGTGTCTCCTTCTTCAAAATCTCTGTATGCAATTTTGCAACACCATTGACAGAATAGCTTCCTACAATGGCAAGGTAAGCCATCCTGACCTGACCATCCTGAACGATGGACATCCGGCGGACACGATCCTCATCTCCGGGGAATTTCTTCCGAATATCTTCGCAGAAGCGACGGTTGATCTCTTCTACGATCTGGTAAATTCTGGGCAGGAGACTGCTGAAGATATCGACCGGCCACTTCTCCAGGGCTTCCTGCATGATCGTATGGTTGGTATAAGCACAGCAGCGTGTGGTGATAGACCAGGCATCATCCCAGCCCAGATTTTCCTCATCCATAAGGATCCGCATCAGCTCGGCAACCGCCAGGGTCGGATGGGTGTCATTCATCTGGAAGGTAACCTTATCCGGAAGTCCGTGAATATCAATATGATGCTTATGATAGCGGTTGATAGCCCTTTGGAGAGAAGCCGAAACAAAGAAATACTGCTGACGCAGACGAAGCTCCTTGCCAAAAGGATGGCTGTCATTGGGATAGAGGACATCGACCAGATTCTGGGCCAATGTCTTCTCCTCTACTGCCTTCTCATAGGCGCCACGGTCAAAGGACTCCAGACTGAAGGCCTCCTTGGGCTCTGCATCCCACATGATAAGAGAATTGACCACATTGTTTCCAAAGCCGGTAATCGGCATATCATAAGGAACTGCCATAACACTATGGTAATTCTCCTGAACGAATTTATACTGGCCATCCGGCTGACGAACGGCCCGAACGGTGCCGCCGAACTTGATCTCATGGGCATATTCGGCTCTCTTCAGTTCAAAAGGATAGCCATTGGCAAGCCAGTCATCCGGCACTTCCTTCTGATAGCCGTCTTCGATCTTCTGACGGAACATTCCATAGCGGTAACGAATTCCACAGCCGTAAGCTGCATATCCAAGCGTTGACAGAGAATCCATAAAGCAGGCTGCCAGACGTCCCAGTCCTCCATTCCCCAGAGCCGGATCCGGTTCCTGATCCTCGATATCATTGATGTCAACTCCAAGATCCTCGAGATATTCCTTGAAATGATCATATTCTCCAAGATTCAGGAGGTTATTTCCCAGCGCTCTTCCAACCAGAAACTCCATAGACATATAGTAAACGATCTTAGGATCCTGCTTTGTCATGGCATCCTGACTGGCGATCCAGCGCTCGATCACTTCATCCTTAACGATCTGAGCAACTGCCTGATACTTTTCTTCCTTGCTGGCATCTTCCCAATGCTTACGGAAGAGGTTCAACGTATTGTGTTCCGCTTCCTCACGGAATTCCCGTTTTGACATATGTTCAAATCTCATGTAATTCCTCCATTTCGAGCTGAATTCAGAATATACTTGCATTCATTATACACTTATCCTGACTTCATTTTGTTAACTTTTTCGAATCGAATTGATTCATAAGCTGAATTTCACATGAATTCCACATGAATTACACTTGAATTTCAGAAGCCCAGGCAGATTTTATCGATGCAAAAAAGGGCCTCCGATGTTTATCGATGCAAAAAGGGCCTCCGATTTTCATCGATGCAAAAAAGGGCCTCCGATTCTTATCAATGCAAAAAAAGGCCTCCGATTTTCATCGGAGGTCCTCTTCATAACTTTTCTTTTAGCAGAGAATTCCAAACGGCCAAAACATTACAGTTTCCCAACCGATAGTTTCACATCTTCTCCATTGATATTCCAGTCCTTCTGATAGCCCTGGCCAAGAGAATCTGTGATCTCATCGCAAAGCGTTTCATTGGAAATGAAGTCTTTCCGCTTCTCAAAGACCTTCTTGATCTTGTCATTTCCTTCATAACCGATCCGGATATGATCCATCACTTCGAATCCGGCTTCCTTACGCATGGTCTGTATTTTGGAAATGATCTCACGGGCAAATCCTTCTTCGATCAGATCCGGTGTCAGATTCATGTCCATCACAACGGTAATGCCGTTGTCCTGCTGGGTCAGATAGCCTTCCTGCTGGGTCATGGTGATAAGAAGATCCTCCTCTTTGAGTTCGATCGAAGGGTCGATTTCAGGGAAGGTCAAAGCTCCATTCGCCTTCAGTTCTGCCATAGCCTTGTTTCCATCCAGCTCCTTCAAGGCCGCCTGGATCTTACCGAGGAACTTGCCATATTTGGGTCCGACCGTCCGAAGCTGGGGCTTGAAAGTATAGGTGGTAAAGTTCTCCACATCATCCGTGAAGACCACCTTCTTCACATTCAATTCATCCTTAAGGATCGCCGTAAAGCTGTCATCCAGTGCCTTCTCAGCCTTCACATACATGGTGCCGATCGGCTGACGGTTCTTTACATTGGCTTCATTCCGGCAGGCAGAACCTAAAACCTTGATCTTCAGAACTTCATCCATCTCGCTTTCGAGTTCCGGCTGGATATGGTCTTCGTTTACCGTCGGATAATCACAGAGATGAATGGACTCCGGCGCATTCTTATCAATGGAGCGAACCAGATTCTGATAGATCTCCTCTGTCATGAAGGGGATCATAGGCGCTGCAGCCTTGGAGATCGAAACCAGAGAAGTCCAGAGGGTCATATAAGCATTGATTTTATCCTGCTCCATGCCCTTTGCCCAGAAACGCTCTCTGGACCGGCGGACATACCAGTTACTTAATTCATCGACAAATGTAGACAGAGCCGAAGCGGCCTCCGGGATCTTATAATTTCCTAAGCAGTTGTCTGTCGTCTTAATAGCCGTATTGAGGCGGGAGATGATCCAGCGGTCCATAACGGAGAGCTTGTCATAATCCAGGCTGTACTTTGTTGCATCGAAGTTATCGATATTGGCATAGAGAACAAAGAAAGCATAGGTATTCCACAGGGTGGACAGGAATTTTCTCTGTCCTTCCACAACGGCCTTCTCATGGAACTTATTCGGAAGCCAGGGCTGGGAATTCGTATAGAAATACCAGCGAATGGCATCTGCGCCGAACTTGTTCAGAGCCTCCATAGGATCTACGGCATTCCCCTTGGACTTACTCATCTTCTGCCCGTTCTCATCCTGTACATGGCCAAGAACGATGACATTCTGATAAGGAGCCTTATGGAAAAGGATCGTAGACTCTGCCATCAGAGAATAGAACCAGCCACGGGTCTGATCGACAGCCTCGGAGATAAACTGTGCCGGGAACTGCTGTTCAAAGAGGTCCTTATTTTCAAAAGGATAATGATGCTGGGCAAAAGGCATGGCACCGGAATCGAACCAGCAGTCAATGACCTCGGGTACTCTTCTCATGGTCTTGCCACAGTGCGGGCACTTGTAGGTAAAGGCATCGATGTAAGGGCGGTGAAGTTCAACAGTCAATGCATCCTCACGGCCGGTCTTCTCCTTTAATTCTTCTCTGGAACCGATGGATTCCTGATAACCACAGTCCTCACACTGCCAGATATTTAAAGGAGTACCCCAGTAACGGTCACGAGAGATGCCCCAGTCCTGAACATTCTCCAGCCACTTTCCGAAACGGCCTTCCCCGATTCCCTTGGGGATCCAGTTTACGGTCTTATTGTTGGCAACCAGTTCATCCTTGACTTCCGTCATCTTAATGAACCAGGACTCTCTTGCATAATAGATGAGCGGTGTATCACAACGCCAGCAGTGAGGATAGTCATGCTCGAACTTAGGAGCTGCAAAGAGAAGCTTTCTCTCATCCAGATCCTTTAAGACTTCCGGATCCGCACTGATGGCGCCCTTATCGATCTCCTTCTGGGTCGGCTTGCAGCGCATACCGGCGAATTTACCGGTCTCTGCCTTTAATTTGCCTTCTGCATCCACGAGCTGGATCAGAGGCAGATCCCACTCACGGCCGATCCGGGCATCGTCTTCACCGAAAGCCGGAGCAATATGAACGATTCCGGTACCATCTGTCATAGTGACATAGGTATCAGACAAAACGTAGTGCGCCTTCTTATGCGCCTTCAAAGCGGCCTGTGCCGTGAAATCGTAGAGGGGTTCGTATTCCTTGCCCTCGAGGTCCTTACCGATATAGCTTTCCAGAACTTCATAAGCCTTTTCTCCTTCTTTGGCCAGAGGAGAAAGCACCTTCGATGCGAGGGCTTCTGCAATATAATAGGTATAACCGTCGGCTGCCTTTACCTTTACATAAGTCTCATTCGGATTCACGCAAAGGGCGGTATTGGAAGGCAGGGTCCAGGGAGTCGTGGTCCAGGCCAGGATGTAGGCATCCTCGTCCTTTACCTTAAAGCGGACGATGGCTGACCGTTCCTTGACGGTCTTATAGCCTTGGGCAACTTCCTGAGCAGACAGAGGGGTACCGCAGCGAGGGCAATAAGGAACCACTTTAAAGCCCTTATAAAGAAGCTTCTTATTCCAGATCTCCTTCAGAGCCCACCATTCGGATTCAATAAAGTTATCATCATAAGTGATATAGGGATGCTCCATGTCAGCCCAGAAACCGACCTGATCGGAGAATTGCTCCCACATGCCCTTGTATTTCCAGACGGATTCCTTACACTTCTTGATAAAAGGCTCCATGCCGTAGGCTTCGATCTGTTCCTTGCCATCGAGACCGAGCTCCTTCTCAACACCGATCTCAACCGGCAGACCGTGGGTATCCCAGCCGGCCTTACGGGGAACATAATGGCCTTTCATGGTCTGATAACGTGGGATCATATCCTTAATGACACGGGTCAGAACATGACCGATATGAGGCTTTCCATTGGCAGTAGGGGGACCGTCATAGAAGGTATAAGTCTCTCCCTTCTTCCTCGAATCCATGGATTTCTTGAAAATGTCTTCCTTGTTCCAGAAATCGATGACCTCATGTTCCCGGTCAACGAAATTCATGGAAGAGTCAACTTTCTTGTACATGTATTCCTCCTTTAAGCTCTGCCGGAAGGATCTCCGGCAAGAAAAAACGCCCTCTATCCGCATAGGACAGAGGGCATCTGCTTATAACCACCTATGTGTCGTGAACTTGACCAGAACCTGGCAATATTCATGCTCTTCGTAACGGGAAGAATCCGTCTTCCTTACTGACCGGCCCGGGGGCTGGCGTTCAGGTCGAGGCTCGGAAGGGATCTTCAATCTGCTGCTAATGGCACCGGCTCTCACCATACCCGGCTCGCTTTTGCTTTCGCCTGCAGACCTACTGTCTTCGTCAAAGCTTTTCGTATGGAATTCAAAACAGATCCGGTCATCAAAGAAAGACCGAACCCTGAGCGGTGCTTGAAAAGTCTTCACCGCCAACGTGAGAAATTATACCCACATTCATAATTCTTGTCAATATGGAGGTCAAAAGCTTTTCCACCTTACAAGAGCTCGGAAGAATGATCCAGTTTCAAAATCTCCCGATAAATCAGATCACCATTTCTTGCCGTCCCGATTCCAATCAAAACAAAAAGGAGAATGATCATGACAAAGGTCAAAAGAGATAGTGCTATGCCAAGGACGGCCATGCCTTTCTGTTTGTGGACACCGCATCTCTTATTCTTGTTCAGCTGGCTGATCCCCAGGATCAATGCTGCAATGGCAAAAGCCAGGGATGGCAGGATCATCCAGAAGAAAGTGACCGAGAGGATGCCAAGAATCATGGAAATGATCCCCTTCTTATTGTCCCAGACTTCTGCATACGGGCGGACATTCTGCCACTGGTTTCCATTGGGCCATGGATTCCCATTGAAATTCCCATTAGGATTCCCATTGGGATTCCCGTTGAAGTTTCCATTGGCATTTCCATTGAAGTTCCCATTGGGATTCCCATTGAAATTCCCATTGGGATTCCCATTGAAGTTCCCATTGGGATTCCCGTTAAAATTTCCGAAATTATTATCCATAAGTTCCTATCCTATCCTGATCTTAGTTGAATCCGACAAAGCGCTGGGCAAGGTGATAAGAACGTCTGGCAAATCCACGGCCGAATTTTCCCGGAATATTCATGGAAAAACCGAGAACACCATAGCGCAGACGGCGGTATACACTTGGATTCTTTGCCTTGATATATTTCCAAAGCTTATGGATCTTCTCGAAAATCTCCGGATCCTTGGAAACATAGCCCAGGCTGGAGGATACTACCGTGATCATCTCGAGATAGGACAGCATATACTTCCGAAGCATGGGCTCTGTGATCTCCTTGTCATGGGCGCAGAAGTAATCGACCATGCGATAGTTGACAGCAAGCTGCTGGTCGATCCGGCGGATCATGGTCTGCTCAGCCACCGACTGCCCCTCTCTTCCGATCAGATAGCGATAATAATCCACATCCAGATAATACATGGTCTTCACATAGGGAAGCGGTTCAAATACGAAGAGATTATCCACATAGAAAGTATGCTTGGGCAGAACCAGGCCGGAAGCTTTCAGCATTTCGGTCCGATAAGTCACGGAATGCATGAGGATGACATTACCCTTGATGACCCGTTTCAAGCCATCCCAGCCGATAATTTCATTCTCCGGCAGCATGTGGTGATAGATCATGCGGCGTTCATGATTTTCCGATGGCTTCTCATAGACATAGTTCGTAAGGAACATATCCACCGGGGTCTTCTTATCCACAAGTTCATGAAGTTTTTCCCGGACCTTTTGATAGGCATAGGAATCCAGCCAGTCATCCGAATCCACGACTTTGAAATATAGACCGGTCGCGTTCTTAAGTCCTGTGTTGACAGCTTCGCCATGGCCTCCGTTTTCCTGATGGATGGCCCTGCAGATGGTCGGATACTTCTTTTGGTATTCGTCTGCGATCTCTGCCGTAGCGTCCTTGGATCCGTCATCAATGATAAGGATCTCGACATCTTCTCCACCCGGAAGGATGGATTCAATGCACTTTCTCATATAGGCTTCCGAATTATAGCAAGGTATTGCAAAACTGATTAATTTCATAAGTAAATCTCCCTTTTCCAGACTCCCACTATTATACATAAAGATTCTTAAAAATCTATAAAGATGTCGTAAATCTTGTTCAAAATCCGGTTCAGACGTGATTTTTATTGTCTATCTGACAGATCCTGATTTCAATGTACTTTTTACCGAAAAGAATTGCTTCCTCCCCACAGAAATTCTGTATAAGCCTTAAAAGCGCTTGGTATCGCATAAATATCCCTTGCCTGGTCCAGTTCCGCCAGAAGCCAGGACTCTTCTTTCTTCTTATCGACATCCACAGAAGCTACCCGGATCAGGAAAGACCTCATATGCCATTCGACATGGGAGAAGATATGCTTTGCCTCCCGACCCTTCTCAATAAACAAGGGGTCCAGGCCAAGCTGTTTCGCATAATGCAAGGCCTCTTTTTCACTTACATATCCCTCCAGGCCAGGGAATTCATAGAGCCCTGCCAAAAGGCCCTTTTTCGGACGTTTCTTTAAGAGGACCCGGTCTCCATCACGGATCAAAAGGATGGTCCGCTCTTCGATTCGTCTGGCCTTGGCCTTCGTTTTCACCGGATAATCCTGCCAGGTCCCCCGGCTTCTTGACAGGCAGACCTCTTTCCAGGGGCAGATCTCACATTTCGGTTCCCCATTGGGGAGGCAGACCGTCGCCCCAAGCTCCATCATAGCCTGATTCAGATCCCCGGGCGAAAAATTCCAGGTCCGGCTCTGAATTGCCTCGTCCATGTCCTGCATGATCGATTTTTTTGTCTTTTCATCTCCGATATTCCTGTCATCACAAAGGACCCGGGTCAGAATACGAAGAGCATTTCCATCGACTGCGCTGTATGGCAGATCAAAAGCAATCGAAGAAATAGCGCCTGCCGTATAAGGCCCGATCCCTGGAAGAGACAAGATCGCATCATGATCCTTCGGCATGGCCCCGCCGAATTTTTCCTCGATCACTCTCGCCGCTTTCTGAAGGTTTCGAACCCGGCTGTAGTAGCCCAAGCCCTCCCACAGTTTTAAAAGCTTATCCTCCGGACATTCCGCCAGATCGCGGATCGTAGGCAGGTTCTTTAAAAAGCGCTCATAATAGGGGATCACAGCCTCCACCCGGGTCTGCTGCAGCATGATTTCAGAGATCCAGATCCGATAAGGGTCCCTGGTCCGTCTCCATGGCAGATCCCTGTGGCCCTTTTTGTACCAGTCCACCAGCGGTTCTAAGAGGGAAATGTAGACCATAGTGTAAATCAACCTCTTGACTTTTCAATGCTGGCTTCGACAGCTGCTTCAATGGAATGGCGGAAGCCAGTCTCTTCCAGCTTGGTCACACCTGCAATCGTAGTGCCTCCGGGAGAGCAGACGGCATCTTTCAGGGCTCCGGGATGCTCCCCTGTCATAAGGACCATCTTGGCAGAACCGAGTACGGTCTGAGCTGCAAACTTATAAGCCTGCTGTCTCGGCATACCTTCCTTTACAGCGCTGTCCGCCATGGCTTCGATCAGGATATAGATGAAAGCCGGAGAGGAACCGCTGACACCGGTCACACAATCCATCAGACTCTCCGGAACGACCTCTGCCTGGCCGAAGCTGGAGAAGAGCCGGCAGACATACTGCAAGCGATCTTCTGAAAGGAAGTGACCGGGAGTTATAGCCGTCATCGCTTCACCGACAAGAGCCGGTGTATTTGGCATGGTCCGAGCCAATTGAAGCTTTCCATCCAAAGCAGGCGTCCGGAAGAGACTCTCTAAGACATCGACCGACTTTGCAGCTACGACAGAAATCAGTAATGTTTCCGGCGAAAGTTCCTCCCGGATCTCCATTGCTACTTCTTCCAGCTTATTCGGTTTCACTGCAAGAAAAACAACATCGGCCTGAACGGCTTCTTTATTCTGATTGGTTGCCGTGATCCCATAGGTATCTTCCAGCCTTTTCTTCGACTTTTCCGTATGGCAGGAAGCAATGACCTCATCCGGATCAGCCAGCCCTGCTGCGAGGATCCCCTTTAAGATTGCAGATCCCATATTTCCACAGCCAACAAAACCGATTCTGTATTTCTTACCCATATCAAATGCTCCCTTTCTATTGACGTATGATTTCTGTTTTTCGCATGATTTGTTGTCACAAGTTTCTGTTATCAGTATACAGGAATCCACAGAAAAGAAACCAGAAGATTCGAATCTTTTTCAAGACAAATCCTCTGGTTTCTATAAATCTTTATGATATGGTGTCAATTGACACTGTAACCATACTTATGAAATCCTGGTCTACATTTTACATGGAACCCGGGTCTGCATTTTACATGGAATCCTGGTCTACATTTTACAATCAGAAATCATTCAGATCTGCAGGTCTTCTCTCGAGGAATGCAGCCATTCCTTCCCGATGATCATGGGTATCGCAGACAACACCGAAGAGATTTGCTTCATACTCAACTGCATTCTCAATATCCATATCATAGCCATTGTTGATAGCAGCCTTTGCAACGGATACAGCATAGGAGCCCTTGGAGATAATCTTCTTTGCCATCTCTTTGCAGGTCGGCATCAGTTCTTCCTTGGGAACAACATGATTTACAAGGCCGATCCGATAAGCTTCATCTGCCTTGATGGTATCGCAGGTAAAGATCAGTTCCTTAGCGCGGCCCATGCCAACCAGACGAGCCAGTCGCTGAGTTCCGCCAAAACCGGGGATGATGCCGAGGCCGGTTTCCGGCTGGCCGAAAGTAGCATTCTCGGATGCAACACGAATGTCACAAGCCATGGAGATCTCATTTCCGCCGCCAAGAGCGAATCCATTGACTGCGGCGATGGTAACCTGGCGCATCTTCATCAGTTTGAAGAAAGGCTTGCTTGCCCGCATACCGAAGGCACGTGCCTGCTTAGCATCGAAAGAAGCCATCTCCGCAATATCTGCGCCTGCAACGAAGGAACGATAGGGATCGTCCGCGCCCAACTTCTTGTTAAAGCAGGCACCGCCGGTCAGAATCAGGACTTTGATATCATCCCTGCCCTCAATCTCTATCAGGCACTGATCCAGCTCCTCCAGTGTCTCACTGTTTAAAGCGTTCAAAGCCTTGGGACGAGAAATCTGCAGAACAGCAATTTCATCTTCCACATCGAGAATCAGATTCTTATAGTCTCCCATCTTTTTTCCTCCTGAAAGAATTCTACACATACACTCTTTCGTGATAAGCGGTTTGATCGCTTTGATTAGATCCTTCGGTTTTCCTGTTGGATCACTTTGGCTTTCCTGTTGGATCACTTCTGCTCTCCTGTCGGATCACCTCTGCTCTCCTGTCGGATCACCTCGGTTTTCCTGTTGGATCACCTCGTATCTCATCGCAGATCATAACTCCCCTTATCTTCTCATAACAGATATATCATAGTGTTTTGTTAAAATTTTGTCAATCGTTTTCAAAAAATTCTGATAGGTTTTGGATCATCCCGAAGAGAAAACCAGGCAGCCAGATATCTAAAGATGATCCACGAATTTATAAGAATGTGTGATCCAAGATATGACATGAGTGCATTTTCACTTGTAATATTCGATATATGAAAACTTTTCAAAATCATGCGTGTTTCCAGCCTGAATCAAGCCTCTTGTTAGTGGAATTATTCGATATGCAGAATCTTTTCAATTTCATGCGTGTTTCCGGCCTGAATCCAGCCTCTTTTTCATTGAATTATTCGATATACGAAATCTTTTCAATTTCATGCTATAAAATTGCCCGAAAAACACGCATCATTTTGAAAAGAATTTATATATCGAATAAAAGGCCTGCATACCAGCACGTCACAAGCCAAAATCAAGCATCGTTTTGAAAAGTTTTCATATATCGAATAAAAAGCTTGCATACAGGCATGTCACAAGCCAAAATCACGCATCATTTTAAAAAGTTTTCCTATATCGAATTTCCTGGGCAGATTCTGCTAAACTACTTATAATGAAGTCAAGGGGAATGACGTCAGGGTCAAACTCCCTCATAACTGCATATCATTAGGAGGTAGCTCATGTCACAAAATTCCATCCGAACCTGCGCCCTGATTGGTGCCGGCGCAGTCGGTTCTTATTTCATCTATTGCCTGAGTGACCAGATGAAGGAGAATTTTTCCGTCGTCGCAAGCGGGGATCGGGCCGAGCGCCTGAAAGCCGGAATCGTGATTAACGGAAAAACTTATTATCCAAATATAAAGCGTCCCGAAGAAGTGCATGGAGTTGACCTTCTCCTTGTCGCCGTGAAGTATAGGGCACTGGAGTCCATCCTTCCTGACCTTACTACAATCATCGATAAGGATCATACGATCGTTCTGTCTTTATTAAACGGCGTAAACTCAGAGGATGTGATCCGGCAGACCATTCATCCGAAGAACCTGGTCTGGTCCTTCATGAAGATCCAGTCAACCCGAACGAAAGATTCCGTCATTTTTGATCCGGAGCGGACGCTTGGGCTCTATTACGGCATTCCCGGTTTCACCAATGAGGAGGACAACCCCGTGCTCTCGAATCTGTCTGCTTTCCTTTCCGCCACCTCGATCCGTTCCCATTTCTGCCCGGACATTCTTTCCGAACTCTGGGGGAAATTTTATCTCAATGTGACATCCAATCTGCCTCAAGCTGTCATCGATGTTGGCGTCGGAGCACTAGAAGACAGTCCCTATCTCAAGCACATTGCAGATGGGCTTGGAAGTGAGGTCATTAAAATTGCAGAAGCAAAAGGAATCTCGATCTCATCGGTTCTGACCGGTCCCGTGAATTCCCGGGTTGCCGAAAAAAGTGCAGCCTACTCCACCCTTCAGGATCTTCGTGCCGGAAGGCAGACCGAAGTGGATGTTTTCTCCGGCGAGATCATCCGGATGGGAAGAGAACTAGGAATTGCAACGCCCTATAACGAAGTGGTCTATGATTTCATCAAGGCCCTGGAAGAAAAAAATGAAGGCAAGTTCGATTATGCAAACTAGTTGACTCACACCAAGGCGCGAAATGATTGCAGGGGGCTCCCGGACTCTCGACGGATATGAGCAGTTGAATTACGCCAACGTGCGAAATGATTGTCCGACAATTCATCCCCTCGTTTTGCAATCCATAATTGAAGAAAAGACAGATTTTTGCTAGTATAGATACAATATAATTCTTTTTCATAAGTAATGTTACTATTCATACAAAACAATAGATAAAAAAGAAAGAGAGGAAAAAATGTCACAGATAATTGGCGAAGGGATTACATTTGATGATGTGCTTCTGGTACCTCAGTATTCAGAAGTTACACCCGATATGATTGACCTTTCCACACATCTTACGAATGCCATTCAATTGAACATTCCTATGATGAGTGCTGCCATGGACACCGTAACTGAGCACCGCATGGCCATTGCCATGGCTCGTCAGGGTGGAATTGGTATCATCCACAAGAATATGTCCATTCAGGCTCAGGCAGAGGAAGTGGATAAAGTAAAACGGTCTGAAAACGGTGTCATTACAGATCCTTTCTATCTCTCCCCTGATAATACCCTTCAGGATGCTGATGATCTGATGGCAAAATTCCGGATCTCCGGTGTTCCGATCGTAGATGATGAAAAGAAACTGGTTGGCATTATTACCAATCGCGATCTCAAATTCGAAGAAGACTATTCCCGCCCTATCAAGGAGTGCATGACCTCTGAGAACCTGATCACAGCCAAGGTCGGCGTTACCTTGGATGAAGCCAAGCGGATCCTTGGCAATGCCAGAAAAGAAAAGCTTCCCATCGTTGATGACATGGGACATCTTTGCGGGCTGATCACCATAAAGGACATCGAAAAGCAGATCCAGTATCCGAATTCTGCGAAAGATGATCAGGGCAGACTGCTCTGCGGTGCCGCAATTGGTATTACAAGCAATATGATGGATCGTGTCGAGGCTCTGACCAAGGCTCATGTTGATGTCGTTGTCCTGGATTCCGCTCATGGCCACAGCAAGAACATCATGACCGCCATTAAGACCATTAAGGCAGCCTATCCGGACCTTCAGGTCATTGCCGGAAATGTAGCTACCTATGAAGGAGCCAAGGCCCTCTTCGAGGCGGGCGCTGATGCAGCAAAGATCGGTATCGGACCCGGATCCATCTGTACCACCCGTGTTGTTGCAGGTATCGGTGTTCCTCAGATCACGGCAATCATGGATGCCTACAAGGCAGCTAAGGAATTCGGCCGTCCCATCATTGCCGATGGTGGTCTGAAATTCTCAGGTGACATGGTCAAGGCTCTGGCCGCCGGCGGTTCCGTCTGCATGATGGGTTCCATGCTGGCAGGCTGTGATGAGGCGCCCGGTGAATTCGAGCTCTACCAGGGCCGTAAGTATAAGGTTTACCGTGGCATGGGTTCCATTGCAGCCATGAAGAAGGGTTCTGCAGACCGCTACTTCCAGGAAGGTCATCAGAAACTGGTTCCGGAAGGTGTCGAAGGCCGTGTTGCTTACAAGGGACCTCTGGAAGACGTCATTTTCCAGCTGGTTGGCGGTATCCGTTCCGGTATGGGTTATAACGGTGCTCCTACCATTCCTGAACTTCAGGAGAAAGGCAAGTTCTTAAAGATCACTTCCGCTGCTCTTCGTGAGTCTCATCCTCATGATATTCATATCACCAAGGAAGCTCCGAACTATTCAACGGATGACTGATCACCTTTTCAACGGAAAACTGATCTCCTTTTCAACGGACGATCCATAAGCTTTTCATTGGACGACTGATCACTATTTCAACGGAAAATCCATAAGCTTTTCATTGAACGACTGATCACTTTTTCAACGGAAAATCCATAAGCTTTTCATTGGATGATCAATCACCATTCGTTAAAAAACTGCTGCAGATCTGTGGTCTGCAGCAGCTTTTTCTTTATGGTCTATATTTTATCAATCATCCCGATCCCGGAAGAAATTGGCCAGGATATCGAAGGCACACCAGATGCCACCGCCGGCCGTCGTCGCCATGGCAACGGATATGGCGACCTTAAGGATGTCTCCAAACGTCATGGTTCCCGCCTTATATTCCTTGTAAATGGCCAGCAGAGGGTGGAGAAACATAACCCAACCCGACACATAGACCGCAAGCACTGTGCCGCCGATCCCCAGAAGGAAAACCAGAAAATGGCGAAGTCTTGCGTGTCTCTGCCCTGCTTCAGCCTGGTCTCTTTTGTCTGTCACTTCTTTCATTTTTTTCTCAAAATACCACATAAAAACCAACGATCCCGCAGATTATTCCCGCACATGCTCCGGCCAGCACGTCTCTGATAAAATGGACACCGCCAAGGACCCGGATCAAGGCCAGGATTCCGCCCAGGATCATAAAATCAAACCCCAGCGTATGATCATAATAGAAAAAAGCCATTGCGATCATAAAAATGCTGAAAACATGCCTGCTCGGAAAACTGCAGCCAAAGGTTTCCTTATGTATGACCGGTGTGAAATGATACAGTTCATAAGGTCTTTTCGCATTGAGCTGCTTTCGAAAAAGGCTTACAGCCAAAAAAGAGACGGCAGGAACCGTGATCTCAGGGAGCATCAATGCTCTTTGATGAAAGGAAAGATAAACCAAAAGAAGTGGATAAGAAAGGAATGTGATCCATGTGATCAATTTATCTAATAAATTTAAAAATGTGCCGAGATACGCTTTCTTACGGATCGACTCGGAAAGGCTTAGATAGGTTTTTTCACTTAAATCTCTCATCATTTTTCCTTCCGGTCTTCCCATAAGCTCTTGCCTTTTTTCCTTCCGGTCTCCCCATAAGCTTTTGACTTTTTCCTTCCGGTCTCCCCATAAGCTTTTGATCCCTTTAAGCCTCTAAAGTTCCTTTTCCGATCTGAAACATCTTCTTCACATCATCCTGATAATCGTCCTCTGCTTCGTACCGGTCCAGAAGATAGGCCAGATATTTGTCTTCCAGAGTCTCCGGCTGCCAGGAAGACAAGGTTTCTCTTATTTTAGCCTCCAGCTCATGAGGGGGCAGATCCTCCCTAAGTTCCTGGTTTTTCAATATCGAGGCCAGGCGGCCTGCTGCATAATAATATTCGTAATTCCCGACCAGGGTAGACTCCTGTTTGGATACTTTCATATCCACGGCCATCTTAACAACATAGGGTACCATGTACTATCTCCTTTGACGGTCAGAGAACAAACGGATGAAAGTCAAAAGCTCTTCTTACGCCTCTATCCGAATGTCCGAATGTGCCAAAGCTTCCTTACAGGAATCATTCAGCACAGTGAATCCAATCCGCGGAAAAAGCGCTCCTCGACCGCCGAAATTTCAACCTTCATGGAGAAAGCCATCTCTTCAAAAAGTCGCTCTCCCGCCTGCTGAAGGATCCGGTCGTCGACAGACATAGACTTCTTTCCCGCCATAAGACGGCTCTTTTTCCTGAGATAAACCGTCTTCACAACACCGGCCAGAGAGGATGGCTCGAATTCTGCGATCTTTGCCTTCAATTTCTCCTGTCTCTGTCTCTCGTTTCTTTCCTGAACAACATCCAGATCACCAACATGCTCCATGATGGCCTTCATTTCCTCAGGTGACTTCACCGGACGGATCCTGTGATTCTTATCCTCTACAGGCGTAATGATCTGACCGTCCTTGTGATAGACCGGAAGCAGCTGATAGTAGAGCTTCTCGGAGCCCTTGCCCTGAAGTGCGAGCTCTTCGATCGCGCCCACCTTGCAGACGCCGGCACTTTCGTGCATCACATAATCACCAATATTGTACTTCTGTTCAGAAATATTCACATTAACACTTCCTTACTCAAAATTCAATACTTCTGTTATATTATAACACAGTTTCTCCATTTTTGTAAGGGAATCGTTTGTAATTTCTGAAGATTCAGAAAACATATGCCCAGTCCATTGGAACAATGGATACAGAAAATTATTCGAATGACAAATTTTCACTAGTGACTTCTCTAAGTTGAAGTGTTAAAATGAGAATCAAGATTATATTTCCTTTCGAGCAGCAGAATATCGGAAGGACAGGGAAAAAGATAAAAGATTAAAAAATGAAAAATGAATGAAAGGAGTCTAAAGATAAATGAAGGGGTCCTTTCTAATCATCTGATCTCTAGAAAAGATACTTCGAAACAGGAAAAAACACCTAAAAGCAGGAAAGAACGCCTAAAAACAGGAAAAAACGCCTAAAAACAGGAAAAGGCAGCCTCGCGGCTGCCGGAAAAAGAAAAAAGATTACTCAACATTTGACTGTCTGATTGTATTGTACTATGATGTCTCTCTGTGGTAAAGTTCTTTTATTTCAACTTATAAATGAATTCAGCTCAATTAATAATTGATGGATGACAGGGCATGCAATTACTACAGTCAAATCCAATGATTCTGCACAGGAGAAGCCATCGTGACCTTATTATCTTATGAAATTTTTCAAACTATCATTGAACAGGGCTCTTTTGCAAAAGCTGCTCAGCTTCTGCATTTAACCCCCTCTGCCGTCAGCCATTCCATCTCTTCCATGGAGGAGGAAATCGGCTTTCCTCTCTTTATCAGAAATAAGAATGGGGTTCAGCTTACCAGTGCCGGTGAGCAGATCAGTCCCTATCTCCAGAAAATCGTCCAGGCTAATACCAGCCTGTTACAAACGGTAGCTCAGATGAAGGGACTGCAGACAGGAACCGTCAAAATCGGCTGTGTCAATTCGGTCTGCATCGCCTGGATGCCTGCCATCATTGAATCCTTCTCTGAGCTCCATCCCCAGATTGAACTGGATGTCTATCAGGGATCTTATACTGATGTTGTCGCCTGGGTCAGAAATGGCGTCATAGATATCGGAATCGTCAGTGATGCGGTCGATGACGGTCTTCCCTTCATCCCGCTCTTCCACGATCCTCTGGTCTGTGTAACGCCCAAGGGTTATTTCCCTAAGAAAACGAAGACCATTACCCCGGCAGATTTAAAAAACCAGCCTTTTGTCATTCAGCAGGACAGCTGTGACGTAGATGTCATTAATTACCTCACTGACTACAAGCTGGACGTACGTGCTCACTGCCATATTCTGGATGACCAATCCGCACTGGCTATGGTGGAGTGTGGAGCAGGGATTTCGATCATGCCAGAGATGATCATCAAGAACATTGTCCGAAAGGTCGACATTTTCCCCTTGAATCCGGAACAGCACCGGACTCTAGGCATTTTGTCACTGAATCCGGACTTCCTGTCCCCGGCTTCCGCTGTCATGGTAGCTCATATCAAGAACATGCTGAAGGAAGGGAAGATCTGACTGAAAACAAACCCAATTCAGGGAAATAGGCCTCGATCCGGGGCCTATTATCGTAATACAGACTCTTTCTCAAAATCACGACAGTTTCCGATCCTTCGAGGCCCCAATCCGGAGCCAATTATCGTAATACAGACCCTTTTTCAAAATTACGATAGTAAAGCCCGGCTTTCACTATCGTAAAAATGCAGATCACTTCCTATTATGATAAATCCTCGCGGAAGGAGGTTTGAAACTATCGTATTTCCAAAACCTCGGTCCTATTACGATATTTACCGGCGATAGTCCTGCTAAAAACTTTTTAGCTTTCATAAGCTTAACAAAAACAAAGCCCCCGGCTTCAGACACCTTGAAGCCGAGGGCATTTTATATACTACATATCGTATGACGGGGGTGCAATAAGTCTTGCCACTAAGCATGTTTGGCAGCAGTTGACACTGTAATCATTGGTCTAGCCGCTAAACGTGCTTGGCAGCAGTTGACACTATAATCATTGGTCTTGCCACTAAACATGCTTGGCGGCAGTTGACACTGTAATCATTGGTCTTGCCGCTAAGCATGCTTGGCAGCAGTTGACACTGTAATCATTGGTCTTGCCACTAAGCATGCTTGGCAGCAGACAGTTGACACTGTAATCCTTTAATACTTGTCATCCGAGAAAGACCAGTTTGCTGCCCCAGCGTCGGCATTCTGTGCAGCATCTGCATTTGCATCTACAGATCCATCGAGACCTTTTCCGGAATTTGCTTCCGTTTTCATCTTTAGATCGTCCGGGTTGTATCCACCCATTCCATCCGTAAGATCCCTAGTATCCGAATCATTTGTGACAGCCGGATCATCCAAGCCATCCGTGACAGCCATAGCATCCGGATCATTCGTGACAGCCGGATCATCCAAACCATCCGTGGCAGCCATAGCATCCGATACATTCGTGACAGCCGGATCAGTCAGATCGTCTGAAGCAGGATTTTGATCCATCTCCCGGTCTGCTCCTTCAGCCGCATCCTTAGTCAATTTAAAAGTGCCAACCATGGCCTGCATGTTTTCCGCCTGAGCTGACAATTCTTCCGCTGCAGCTGCGCTTTCTTCTGCTGTTGCGGAGTTAGTCTGTACAACAGCGGAAATCTGATCCAATCCCTTGGTGATTTGACCGACGCCGGTGCTCTGCTCCTTCGAAGCAGTTGTGATCTCATTGATCAATTCGATGACCTTATTGGTATCGGTAGAAACAGACTGCAGAGATTCTGCGGTTTCTCTGGTGATCTCATCGCCGTTTGAAACGGATCTTACCGTATCCTGAATCAAAGCAGCGGTGGACTGTGCCGCCTGAGCGGACTTATTAGCAAGATTGCCAACTTCATCTGCAACTACGGCAAATCCTTTGCCGGCTGCTCCTGCACGGGCAGCTTCGATGGAAGCATTCAAGGCAAGAATGTTGGTCTGGAATGCGATATCATCAATGGTCTTAATGATCTTATTGATCTCCTCTGCCTTGGTTGTGATATCATTCATGGCAGCTGACATCTCTTCCATCTTTTCATTCGACAGAGCAACCGCTTTCCCGGCTTCCAGAGAGAGATTGGATGCCTCCTCGGCTCTCTTGGCCGTCTCGTTGATCTTGACAGAGATGTTGCTCATCGTGGTGGAAAGTTCTTCTACGGAAGAAGCCTGCTCCGTAGACCCCTGAGCCAGAGCCTGGGCTCCGGATGCAACCTGTCCTGCTCCTCCAGCCACTTGATCTGCCGAGTTTTGGATCTCATTCATCGTAGCATTCAATCCCAGCGTGATCATTCGGATAGACTCCAGCATCGGTCTATATTCACCAATGTAGATCTGCTCTTCTTCACTGCTGATTTCTTCTTCTGTTACGAGATCGCCGTCTGCAATACGATCCAGCTTGTTCTGCAGGTCCTCAATAATCTTCCGCAGTCGGTCAACCATGTTCTGCATGGAATCTCTGAGTCTTCCAATCTCATCATCCTTTTTGTAGGTCATAGAGATATCAAAGGAACCCTTGGCCATGGTTTCCGCAACTCCTGCGACCTCAGACAGAGGCTGTAAGGTACGCTTCAAAAGTCTGCTGATCAAGAAGAAGATCAGAAGGATGGCAACCAGTGCCAGAGCTGACATAAATACGCCAACCGTTTTCTCACTCTTTACATATTCGTCATAATTAATAGATGTCTGAACCCACCAGATCTCATCTCCGACCTTTACCGGGTTAAATGCTCTGACTTTATGATAACCGGCACTTTTGGTCTCTGTCATGAATTCCTTGCCAATCGACATTTCCGAATTGATGGATTTTGCGGTTGTTTTATCGAAAAAGGAATCGAATCTCTTTCCAATGGAATCTGCAAAACTGGAATATACCTCAACACCATTATTATTAATGACATCCAGAAGCATAGAGGAATAGGAACTTCCCTCACTGTCAATTTTAAAGGCATCCGCATTCAGGTCGACAAGCACAAGGCCAATGACCTTGTCTCCCCTGCCCACACTTCCATCCGGAGACATTTTCACGGGGATAGCTCCGGTTACCGTCTGCTGCTTGGAATACTGACTCTTATAGGGGTTTGAAAAAGTGATTCTGCCGCTCTTCAGCGCTTTGCTTGCATAATCATTTTTTTTGATGACATCCCCTGTAATCTCGCTGGCTTTCCCTGACTGGACTTGCGCTTTGGAAACAATCATGCCGTAATCCTTCAGCCCCTGAGAAGGGAAATCCGATGTGAGGTAGATGCCTGCGCTGCTGTAAGCCTGCTTCTCTTGCTTGAAATAGGAAAAGAGACTGGCGGAAAGGACAGACTCAGCCCTCTCTTCTGCCATATTGAGCATCCTTCCTTCCATGACTTCACTCGGAATGGTCCGATTGCTGTCATCTGCTGTCACAGCCTGACGGGCCACCTGATCCAGGCCAGCCTCCAGCGGTGTGGCAATGGAAATTGCAGAGGCTGTGACATTGGTGATCTCCAGAGCATTTTTCCTGGAAATATCGACCAGGCCCTGCCTCGTCTCTTTCCGGATCATATTGCCGGCCATGCCGACAGCAGTAGCAATCAAAAGCACAATCACGATCAAAAAGGTGAGGGAGATCCTCATACTGATCGTATAGCGAAGACTGTTTTTCAACTTTTTCCTTGTTTTCTTTCGTCCTGCAGACAACTGATTTACATCTGCTTTGGTCTTTTCTGACTTAAATTTCATGAATAGATCCTCCATATATGATATGCAAATATAGACCGTTTTTAAGAATTTCCGCTGCTCTGATCCCTATCATCGGAATCCATAGGATTCTCCATGCCTTCCTCAGCGCTTTCCTGGTTTTCAGCCTTCTTCCTCTTCCATCGTCGGATCAGGAAAATAACAGCAAAACCGTTCACAAGAATCAAAACAACCAAAATAATCAGAAGCATCCGTATCAGTGAGGAAAAATCCTGCGGTAATTTGGAAGTGATGCCGGTATTGGACTTCTTCCCATTCTGTGCAGAAGCTGCTTTCCCCTTCGAACTCTTCTTCTCTGTACTTTTCGAAGCAGATTTCTTTGCATCATTCGAAGAAGATGTTTTTTCGTCACTGGAAGACTCATTTTCCTTACTACTCTTTGTCTCAGCGGACGAATCTTTTTCTGAGTTGGAAGATTTCTTCTCGTCCGTATTGGATGTCTTCTTATCAGAAGTCTTCTGATCAGATGTCTTCTTGTCAGATGTCTTCTTGTCAGACGTCTTCTTATCAGATGTCTTCTTATTGGAAGTTTTCTTACCAGACGATTTCGATGCGGAATCTTTGGAATCCGAATTCGTAGATTTAGATGATTTGGCAGTTTTTGAACTATCCTTGTCCGATGAATCTGCATCGGACTTTTGATCGGATGAACTATCGGAATTGCCGGAGGAATCCGATGAATTCTCATCAGAATTTCCGTCCGAAGTTTTCCCTTCGGAATAAAAGGGCGTCTCGCCCTCGATCACATTCCCATCTTCATCCACAGTCTGAAAGTATTGATTGATCAGATTCTTTCGATCCTGGTTCGGATCTTCAGCGTGAACCGGAAGATCAAAAGCCAGAATCAAATTGAGAGACAAAAGGATCAGCCCAATTTTATTTGGGAGATTTCTTTTCATAGATTCGCCTCTTGGTCACTTGATTTGGTCTTTGAATCATAATAATTCTGAAACATCTGATTTGTCTTCTCCAAAGTCTTCTGACAGATCTCAGGCAGTTCCTTGCCCCAGGCTTCTTCTGCTTCTTTAAAGCCACGAGCAATGCCTTCCTGCATGGTCTTCATTTTATCTACATCATCTCCGGCTAAAGCACCAGCAAAGTCAAAAAGTCTCTGGGCTGTATTTTGAATTCCGAAATAGCCGTCCTCCGAAATACTGGCCTCTGCCTCTGCCTTGGTAGCTGCATCCACGGTATAATTTCCGCTGGCCAGAAAATGCCAGATACCGTTATTATCCACACTAGGCTGAGCATTGGCATTCTCATAAGCACTTGCCTGATAGCCGAGAGATTTCCGCACCATCTGAATGAACTGCTGCTGGGCAGCTTTCTGCTCTTCTTCCAAGCGGCTGACCAAATCTGCCCGTTCCGAGGCGGTCATCTTCATGACATCTCTTGCGCTCGTATTATTGACATCTGCAGCAATGGTCTGGTTTTTCCTGTTGGAATTCGATTCGAAAGCTCTTATATCAGACGTTTTTTCATTCTTTGCTTCTCCGATGGGATTTCCCTTCGTACTGTTTTTGGTATGAACCTGGTTCAGGTTCGAAAGGTCTCCCTCCTTATCGGAATCGGAGCGAATATAGACATCCTTAGGATCCGAAGGAGTCGTCCCTTTATGGCTTTCTTTCAGCTGAAGGGCGAATCGTCCATTGCTCTTCTTGGCCTCATCGTTTTCCTTCTTCTGAACCTTATTTAAATTGTATTCCGCATTTAAGTATCCGGCGATTCCTAATGACATACTTCCTGTCCTTCTTTCATTTCAAAGACGTCCTCATGAGTGAAACAAAGCTGTCAAAAGAGCCATTCCTGGCTCATCGCTTGTGAATATCAGTGCAGATATTCCGCATCTATTCACCTGCAAAATGAATTTATCTGTTATAATTATCGGCAGAAGCTGTCCATACATAAGCATTTAACAAGAAAAGATCATTTATAATCTTTTGACCACAGCCGATATTGAATGTGTGAATATCAACGAAAGGATCGAAAATGAACCATCTTTACGGAAATGATGTCAGCCTGACAGAGAAAACCTTGGATCTCCTTTGGGAGCGTCAGAATGTCACCGCCAACAATATTGCAAATGTGGATACTCCGGGATTTAAAGCCAGAAGGGTCACTTTTGAAAATGCCCTGGCCGAGTCCATCGGCAGCAGCAGTATGCGGGCAAATGCAAGCCACGTCGATCGTGCGATTCAGACTTCCGGGGCACGGATTCTGGAAGATCCGTCCGAGTCATCCCGTCTGGATGGAAATAATGTCGATATGGATCAGGAACAGGTTCAACTGGTGAAGACCAGCTATGAATATGAAATGATGGTCAATTCCGCCAACAACAGTTTAAAACGCCTGGACTCAGCTGCGAAGTCGTTCTAAGGAGGATAATGTATGGACAGCACAATGGAAGGTATGCTTGAAACATACCTTTTTGAGACCAACGATCTCCTCGATAAACTCGATGAGATGTTGATGAAGGATGAACAGGAGGGAGATTTCTCAACGGATGACGTAAATGAAATCTTCCGTATCATGCACACGATCAAAGGATCCTCGGCAATGATGGAATTTACATCCATCTCTGTTATTGCCCATAAAATCGAGGATCTCTTCTTTGTCATCCGGGATAAGGGAATCGACTTTCTGAAGCCCCAGGACAAAAAAGATCTTTTCGATCTCATGTTCCGGTCAGAGGATTATCTGAGAGGAGAAGTGGAAAAGGTCGAACAAGGCGAAGAATTGAATCAGGATACCAGTGATTTTGAAAAAACCATTGCCGATTTCCTGGTTCGCATTCAAAAAGATGAGGAAGAAAGCGAAGAAGAGGAGAAATCCCCTGCGAAGGCTCCTGCAGACGAAGCAAATGACAAGGCCAAAGAAACTGCCCCTGCATCTTCTGCCGAGGCAGCTCAGGGACTCCCGGATGATCCCACAGCCGTAAAGTTCATCCATATCGACCTCGAAGAAGGTATCGGTATGGAAAACCTGCGTGCCTTCATGATCGTGACTGCTCTCCGGGATTGTGATTTCAACTTCCGGGAATATCCAAAGGATCTTGCTACGAACGCAGGAACTTCACAGACCATTGCCGATAACGGTTTCTATCTGGCTTTTGACGACAGTGATCAATGTAAGAGCGCCCTTGAAGTATTAAAGAGCCAGGCTCATATCCGTTCTTTCGAAGTGATAGAAAAGGAAAAGTCCGAGAAAGAAGAGCCGGCTGCTTCAAACGCTGCAAATGCTTCAAATAAAAAATCTGCAGGTGCCCCTGTTGTAAGCCCTGCCAAAGCATCACAAAAAGCCAATAAGCCTGCACATAAGCCGGCACAAACTCAGCAAAATCATGCCCCGATCAAGCAGAGCCTGATCAGTGTCAATCTGCAGAAACTGGATGCATTACAGAATCTGGTCGGAGAGATCGTAATTACCGAATCCATGGTAACCTCCTCTCCTGTATTAAAAATGCTGCCCCAGGAAGCCTTTGACAGTTTCACAAAGTCAGCTAGACAACTTCGGAAACTTACCAACGATCTCCAGGATATTTCCATGTCCCTCCGAATGGTCTCTGTCTCCGGCGTCTTCCAGAAGATGAACCGAATCGTCCGCGATATGACAAAGAAATTGAATAAGGACGTCCGCCTGACTTTGGTCGGTGAAGATACCGAAGTTGACAAGTCCATCGTAGACTCCATTCAGGATCCGATCATGCATATCGTTCGGAATTCCATGGACCATGGAATTGAAGATACCAGGGAAGAGCGTATCGCTGCAGGCAAGGATCCCCAGGGCGAGATCGTGCTTTCGGCAGAACATACCAGTAACGAGGTCATCATCTCCTGCTCCGATGATGGCTATGGCATGGATCCTCAGAAAATGCTTGATAAAGCAGAGGAAAAAGGACTTCTGACCAAGCCCAGAAGCGAGTATTCGGATTCTGAGGCCCTGCATCTCATTCTTCTGCCCGGCTTTTCCACCAACAAGGAAGTCACCGAGTATTCCGGCCGTGGCGTCGGCATGGACGTGGTAAAGCGAAATGTCGAGTCCGTCGGCGGTACCGTGAAGATCCACAGTGAAAAGGGCAAGGGAACCACGATCACTCTTAAGATCCCCCTGACTATGGCCATTGTGGACGGCATGAAGATCACTGTCGGCGACAGCATCTTTACCATTCCGATCGCCGATATCCAGCAGTCCTTCAAGGTTACCAAGGACGACATCATTCTGGACGAAAACGGCAATGAAATGATCGAGCGCATGGGCGAGTTCTATCCTGTCATCCGCCTGGACCGTTTCTATGGTATTCCTTCCCTTTATGGAGACAATATCGAGGAAGGCATCATGGTCTGGGTAGAAAGCGGAGACCGGTCCTGTGTCCTCTATGTCGACGATCTGATCGGCGAACAGCAGGTTGTAGTAAAGCCTCTCCCGGTTTACTTCAACAGCTTCCGTCTCAAGGACAAGGGAATCAGCGGATGCTCGATCCTCGGCGACGGCAACATCTGTATCATTCTGGATATCGCCAACATCTATGCGGCATCCATTGAGAATGCCTGAAGGAGGTAGGCAATGGTAGAAAATGTAAACCAGCACGCACTCTCGGAAATTGACGACGAGGAAAGCGTTGAAGAAGAAAATCTGGATCTAAAGCGCTGTCTTTCCTTTGTATCCGGTGATATTCTCTTCTTCTTAAGTACGGAATATGTCACAGAGATCATCAATGATCACAATATTACTTCTCTTCCCGGTGTTCCACCTTATGTCCGCGGGGTCTTAAACCTCCGCGGCTCCATTCTCCCGGTCGTAGATATCGGTGTCATCATGGGGCATGAAGAGACTGCTTATTCGCAGAAAACCTGTATTATTGTCTTAAATATCGATGGTATGCCGGTCGGCATTATCGTGGACAGCGTTCGTTCCGTACTGGACATCGATATCAAGGAAGTACAGGCCCTTCCTTTAAAGAATCGTCACAAGCTTGCCAATGGCATGTTAAAACTCGCCAATGGCGAAATCGCCATGTCATTCGACTGCGAATCCCTTCTCAAGGAGTGAAAAAGCCTATGACTGCTCTGACGGAACAGGATTTTCTGAGATTAAGTGAATACATCCGCACCCATTACGGAATCAATTTATCAAAAAAACAGCAGTTAATCGAAAGCCGTCTTCATTCCTTTCTGGAAGAAGATGGCTATCGTGATTTTCATGCTTTTGTCGATGATATCATCAGCGGAAGAAGAGCCGACCTGATCTCTCCCATGCTGGACCACCTGACCACCAATTACACCTATTTTCTTCGGGAAGAGACACATTTTCAATTTTTCACGGAAAAAGTGATCCCCTGGATGAAGCAGATCCATCGCTTGGACAAGAGTCTGTCGATCTGGTCTGCCGGATGTTCTTCCGGAGAAGAAGCTTTTACCATTTCCATGTATTTAAAGGATCTCTTTGATCCCTCTTGGGACACACGTATCCTGGCGACAGATATTTCAACCGATATCCTTGACAAGGCAAAGAATCCGGTCTATGTTGAAAATCAGCTGGATAAGATACCAAAATCCTGGAAAAATAAATACTTTGTCAAAAAGCCCAACGGGACTTATACGATCTGTGAAGAGATTCAAAAAAATGTGATTTTCCGGCCCTTTAACCTGATGAACGATATCCACTTCAAGCGAAAGTTTGACCTGATCTTCTGCAGGAATGTCATGATCTACTTCGATCAAAAGACCCGGGAAGATCTGGTAGATCGTTTTTATGATGCAACAGTTCCCGGCGGATATCTCTTCATCGGTCATTCAGAGGGTCTGCAAAAGGAGCACACCCGCTATCAGTATATTCAGCCCGCCATTTATCAGCGTAGAAACGTATTATGAATCAGGAAAGAAATCTCATTGCAATCGGCGCCTCCACCGGAGGAACCGAAGCTATCATAAAAGTGGTAAAGGATCTCCCGCTTAACACGCCGGGTATTGTGATCACCCAGCATATGCCGGGCAATTTTACGCCTCTCTATGCAGAGCGATTGAATCGCCTTTGCAAAATGGAGGTTCGAGAAGCCCGCCACGGCGATCTGATCCACCCGGGGCTCATGCTTCTCGCTCCGGGTGGAAAGCAGATGCGTGTGGTCCGGATCGGAGATTCCTACCATGTCAGTGTCACAGAGGAAGAAAAATACAATGGGCATGCTCCATCTGTTGATGTTCTCTTCCACTCTGTCGCTCATGCTGCAGGAAAGCAGGCGATCGGTGTTATTCTGACCGGCATGGGTGCAGATGGTGCACGGGGTCTTTTGGAAATGAAAAAGGCCGGTGCCTATACCATAGGGCAGGACAAGGCCAGCTGCATCGTCTATGGTATGCCCATGGAGGCCTATGAGATGGGTGCCGTAACAAGACAGGCTCCCCTGGATCTCATCGAATCTTTGATCTTACATGAACTGGGAGAACATGCTTGAATTTGAACCAAAACTCTAAAAAAGACCTCTATTCCGGCTCCAAATCAAATTCCGGCAAAAGCAAAAAGGGCTATGAGGGCAGAACTTCCACAACTTCCTATCGGAGGCGGGAACGTCTGAAGGCAGAAAATGCACGGCTGGAAAAGAACCGTAGCAGAATCAGCCGTGTTTTTTTCCTTTTTATTGCACTCGGGCTGATTATTTCTTTACCCTTTCTCAGGGAAAAGGGACCTCTCTCTATGGACAAACAAAATCCGGCGAAGACGGAACAAGCTGCTACTGTACAGGATCCAAAGCAAGGCGAAGAAACCAAAGCCCCGGCTTCCAAGACAGATCAGGCTTCGAACTACAATATCATGCTGGATACCACTATGGGGCCCATGCTCTACTATAACCAGAGGGATCCCAACTGGGCTTCCTATCTCTGGGGCGGAAGTGATGATCTGGCCACCTATGGCTGTGGACCAACCTGCATGGCAATGCTTGTCAACGCCTTTGGCAATGCCGGTCAATATACTCCCATTACCATGGCCGAGTGGGAAGAAAAGAATGGGCAGTTTGCCAAGGGCAATGGCAGTTTTCATTCCATTGTCAATACCACGATGCAGTCTTTCGGATTTACGGTAAGATCCATGCGTTCGGAAATGACAGAAGATGCAATAAAGAATGAACTTCAGCAGGGTCATCTGATCATTGCATTAGTAGGAAAAGGATATTTTACAAGTGACGGACACTTTCTCATCCTTCGTTCGATCAATGAAGACGGGACCATCAACATTGCTGATCCCAAGAGCCTGGAAAATACACAGAAACCATTCACTGCCGACTTTCTGCTGCATGAAATCCATCAGGGTAAGAATCTGTACGGTGCTCCACTCTGGAGTATTTCCAAATAAAAGCATCACTCTGGAGTATTTCCAAATAAAGGGAGCAGGAATTGAAATCCCGTCAATTCCTGCTCCTTTTGATATCGCATCTGTTTGTTGTTTGTTGTTTGTTTCCTTTTGAGAAATTTTCAAGTCCTTTTTCGATAAGAATCCTTGACCTGCTGCTGAATCTCCAGCTCCTGTTTATAGGTATCTCTTCTGATCTGGTCAAAGACATAATTTCGAATCGCTGTCTCTCCGCCATTGGTCAGATCAACAAATTTACAGCCATAGACATTCTCGCTGCCCGGCTCCTCTTCTTTTTCCTTCTTACGAATCCGAACCACCTTGGTCCAAAAAGGCCGTTCCAGAGTCCGAAAAGCATAACGAAAAGTAACGATATCCCCTTTCTTCAACTTCGCATGGGTCTCAAGTGCCATGCCTCCGGCGCTGAGATCCACGATGGAGCCCTCGAAATCCCCAACCCCTTCGCAATGGAAGGTCAGGGGGATCCTTGTCACCGTTCTTACATCCTCTCTTCTGGATTTTTCCTGTTTTTCCAACTGATCCTTATCGCTCATATGAAAATCTTCCTTTTTTCAAAATTCGCTTAAAAATATAGTTTCAAATGACGCTTATATCACTTAAATCAAACGGTCCCCATCCTCATCATAGTCCATGGAACCGATTTGCCGGCTGGCATCTAACATGGCCTGCTGCCGCAAAAGTTCCAATAAGAGAAGCGTTTTTGTCGAATCAAGATCTCCCAGGCCGGACAAAAGAGAGCTGACCGCATTGCTGTCAGCGGCACTTTCGTCAGAAAGAGAGCCCGAATTTGTGAGATACTTGCTTTCGGAAGGAACCCCACTTCCCGAAAGAGGCTGATTCAATATAGGTTCTTCTTCCCCAAGCATCTTTTGAATCTTAGCAATATAGTTTCTTGTTTCTTTAAAGGGCGGGACACCGCCATACTTTCTGACATTACCTCCCCCAGCATTATATGCTGCCAGAGCAAGAGAGAGATCCCCCTGATAAGTCTTCAGGTTCGAAGACAGGATCTCTGCTCCCGCCATGATATTCTGCTCGGGATCATAGACATTCGTAACGCCATGAGCCCTGGCTGTAGATGGCATCAGCTGCATGATTCCCCCGGCTCCGGCAGAAGATCTCGCATCCGCCCGGAAATTAGATTCTGCTTTTGCAACTGCCTTTAAGAGTTTTTTGGAAATGCCATATTTCAAAGAGGCCCGTTCGAATATATCCTCCAGTGTCTGACTCCCGCTGTATAAATTGTCTGAAGAAGCCCCGGCGGCTGACTTCTTTGTAAGGGCACTTTGGACAGAGGAAGAAAAGCTCGTACCTGAAACCAATCTCGACGAATCCGTCGCAGCTTCACTTTTGCCATTCTTTCCGGTCCGGTTTACATTTTCATTCTCCATAAGATAAGACAGGAGATAGGAATTCATTCCATTGATTGCCATCTCTTATTCCTCTCTCGGTAAATCACCTGGGCCGGCAGATACTTTGCTCTCTTCATGATTTAAAGGCTCCTTAGAAGTCCCACTCACTTCATCCCCGGTAAAGCCAAGGAAATAGAGATAGATCTCCACAACGGCCTGATAGAGTTCTTCCGGGATCTCCGATCCTAATTCAAGCTGGGTCAGAAGTGTTGCCAGAGAATCGTCCTCATAAATCGGGACACCGGCCTGCATCGCAGTCTCTGTGATCCGTTCTGCCATATGGCCCATGCCGGATGCAACAACAATGGGAGCGCCGTTCTGATCCGGATCATACTTCAAGGCAGCAGCTTTTTTTGACAAAAGGTTTTTAAACTCTGACATTGATCGTACGCTCCTTTTCCCGAATCCCCGGAAAGACTTCCCGGACACTGATCGCCCTGCTGCGTGGCGACAGGCTGATATCAGCAGTCAGTCCGTTTCGTCTCAGGATCTCTGTAAGTGCTGTCTGAATCTTCCTCGGCTTTTCCGGCAGACCATCCGGCAGAAAGATCTGAAGATCCAGCTTTTTCGTTGTCTTTGCCATATTACCGATCATGTCGAAGTCACCCAGTTCCCGGATGCGGAATTTCAAAAAGAATCTTACGGATCCGCCGCCCCCTTCGCCTGATCCCTTCTTCGAATCCTTTTGACCGGCATTCGGATCGATCCAGATCTCGCTCGCAACTTCCCTTTTCTGATAGCGAAAAGGGATCAGCATATGAAGCAGGGGTAAATAGACGCTCTCATTATTTAAGAGGCTGTTCAAAACCGTATAATAGCGATTGACAGCTTCCGTTCCGGCCTTGCCCTCGGTCCCCTTTAAGAGGATCTCCGACAGATGTTCCGTAAGGCCTGCATTGGTCCTTTCCTTCAGGCTGCTCTGCATAGAACGGACCAGAGCCTCCTCCGGATCCGACTGGAAATACATATGGAAATCGCCATTCCGGGACAGTTTCTGATAAGCCTGAATCAGATGATCCTCACTTCCCTCTTCATACTTTACAGCATAGAGTGTCAGAAGCACAGCCGCCTTACGAATGGGACCGTAATCATGAGTCTTGGAAATATAGGACGAGAGGAAGGGGATCAGCTTATCGTTTAAAACGGCAGCATTTGTTTCGGTTTTCCCCGGATGAGCGGTCCAATCCATCTGATCCATTAAATTCTGAAAGTCATCCTGCTGTGACTGCAAAAGAAGATTCCTGATATCTTCGGTCAGATTTTCCATCTGCTGTAAGAGATGGCTTCCGGATGTATAACTATTATATGTTCTTGCAAACTGAAGAATGGCAGATCTGTAATTGTCGGATGTCGTTTCTCTCAGCAGAGAACGAAGAGAATCGAAGAATTCACCACTGTATTTAACCTGATTCCCCACCTGTTCCTTCAGAAAAGATTCCAGTTCTTTGGGATCATTCATCTGTATTTCAGAGAAAAGTTCCGAGAAATCCTTCGCCATTTCCGGATCTTTTGATTCTGCCAAGGCTTTTCCATCCCGAAATAAGAGATCCATGACTTCTTCCGGAATCATAGATGCTTCCTGCATATTCTGAAGGAAAGCCGAATAGTTCGAAGTAAAATCCACGACCTGGCCGGTCAGATTCTCTTCATTCAACAAGGCGTTTTCGTTTCCCGTCCGAATCTGGCCGTTCGTATTGACCCTTCCGGCATTGCCGGTCTGGTTTATATTTTGTGTATTGGTATTTAACCCCGGAGTCACGGATGTAAGATCCGGTGAACTAACCTGTAAGAGATTTGCCATAACTTGCTCCGTCTGTCTAAAGCAGAAAACAATTGATCCTTCCGTGGATCCCTTTCTGCCTTGTCCCTCTTCCCTGGGTTATAGAGATGTGTACTTTCACTTTTTCTATATAATTTCGGCAGAAACCATCCCGGATATAAGCGCTTTTTTATTTTATTTCTTTGCAAAATCTTTCTTATATTCTATCACAGAATGCCGATAAGGATAACAGAGGGAAATCGATTGGAAGAATCCAATCAGAGACAGTTATGGAATTGTCATCAAATGTCAGCTTTTGAAAGGACTGAAATCTATGAGCGTACATCTTACAAGAGATTATATCACGGATCTGAATATACAGAATTTAACCCGGCAGAAGCAAGCTTCTGTCAATACAAATACAGGGAGAGACTTTGTTTCCCGCTCTGCTTCCACACAGGTTTCTTATGATACGGTTTCATTCGAGCAGAAGTCTGCACGCCTTTCCGATCATGATTTTGCTTCTGCTTTAGCCAAGGCTGCCGGTGCAGAAGTACGGCAGGGTGTCAGCGATGAGAAGGTTGCTGAGATCAAGACCGCTGTTCAGTCCGGCCAGTATCAGCCGAACTCCATGCTGATTGCTCAGCATATTTTGGGACATCAGTGACTTATCACCATCGTAAGAGACAAGGAAGTCTTTTACGTCGAACACTCAAAAAATGGGATCAAAAAGACGTCTTTTTTTCAAAGGCGTCTTTTTGATTATTGAGTCAAAAATCTATCGCAAAGCAAAAGCAAAAGAATCGCAATAAGAGGTAATAAATCCCATGAAAAATGCCGAAATTTATAAAGAATATAAAAAGAATATGGAAGATCTGTCTGCCTGTCTCCACAATCTCCGTTCCATTGAAGATCAGATGGTTCTTGCTGCATCGAATGACGATGCCAAAGCTCTGGACGATCTGGTCCGTAAGTCTCAGCCCGATCTTCTCCGTTTTCGGGGCCTGGATCAAGAGAGGAACCGTTACGAAAAGGTACTTGGCATTACCGGCTTAACTTTTCGTGAGATCCTGGAAGGGCCTGAGCTTGACAGAGATTTTGCAGATCAGCTTCGTCCGGTTCTGGATCATCTCTCGAAAGAGCTGTCTCTTTTCAAAGAGTCCAAGGACAATGCAGACCGGATCATGAAGGTCCGCCTCTTAAATGTAAACCGGATCCTGGATAATCAGCCGCTGCCTGAGCCCTTCCACGAGACTTTGGCCTGAATTCATCCTGAATTCATAAAGAAAGGAAACAATCGATGATACGTGCAACTTTCGCAGGTTTTACAACCGCTTTAAGCGCGATCCGTACCAATCAGAAAAAACTGGATGTGACCGGTCAGAACCTGGCCAATATGAATACTGAGGGCTATACCCGCCAGTCTCTTCAGACATCCAGTATCAACTATGACAATCCGACATCCTTCTATATGAATGAGAATGATGTCAATGTCGGTTTCGGCGTCTCGATGGATAAGATGACACAGCTTAGGGACCAGTTTCTGGATGTCCAGTACCGGGAGCAGAACAGTAAAGTCAACTATAATCAGACCATTCAGGAAGGCATGAATAATCTGTCCGGATTCCTGGACGAATCCAATGCCGACGGCATCCGGAAATCCTTTGACAATATCCGAACAGCTCTTACCAATATGCAGGATCCTTCCAAGGTCAACGACCCGGTCTATGAAGGTGAGCTTCGTTCCCGTATGGAAGCTACTGCCAATCTCCTGAATAATGGTGCTGTCCAGATCCAGACGTCGATGACAAATGAATACCAGAAAATCGATGGCTCCGGCAGTTCGGAAAACGGTTATGCCGATCAGATCAATCAGCTTCTGGCTGATATCGGCGGATTGAATATCGATATCAAGAAGAATCAGCTGCTTGGAAATCCGGCTTTGGAACTTGTGGATCAGAGAAACCAGAAGATCAATCAGCTTTCGGCTTATATTCCAATCCAGGTTTCCTACTTTACTGAGAAATACCAAACCGTGGATGCGGCCGGACAGACAGTGACAAGAGACCGTGGCTTGAATTATAACAGCGCGGGTGTTGCTACCGGAAAATCCGGTTTCCCGGAAGATCTGAAAATCGAACTGGTCTATACAGAGACCGACAAGAACGGAAAAAATCCGGTGGAAAAGAAAATCACTCTTGTCAACGGTTCGGATGTCACCGATAAGAATGGAAATACGGTTGCAAACTTCGGTAAGGTCTCACTTCAAATCAAGAATCCCGGAAAGGATTATCAGAATGTCCATGATGACAGCGGTTCTACCCTGATCCGCTATGATGGAAAGGCGGATGCGGATGGAAATATTCAGAAGGTCCGCCTGCAATTTACCAAAGCGGACAGTTATGAAATCAGCAAGGCAGCTGACGGAAAGCTGACTGACAGTAACGGCTCACTTGTGGATGCTTCCGCCGCCAATGACAGCATGTATACGGATAATGAAGTCAGCACGGATGCAAACGGCAATATTACCGACCGGTCCACGACCCGCTTCTCTTCCGGCTCACTGCAGGCTTCTCTGGATCTTCTGGCAGATAAGACCAGCAGCCTGAATAACGGAAGCATCTACCGAAGCTATGATTACTACATGAAGCGGCTGGATACCCTGGCCAATACCTTCGCCCATGATATGAATGTCTATAATATGATGGGTGTAAGAAACGGATATCAGGATAAGGCTTCCAATCTCACTCTTACAGACGAGGCTCTGTCCAACCTGGAGGCCGGCAAGGCAAAAGACGGCGGGGCATCCACAGATGCAAACCAACGTTCCTTCCTCCTTCTCGTTAATAATGGAACCATTTCTGCAAAAGACAGTCAGACAGCAGAAAGGATCACAGCTTCCACCATTTCTGTTTCTCAGAAATGGGTCAATGGAAATACCAAGATTGGAACCTATGGGGATCCGTCCGAGGGAAACAGTTCTACCGATACGGCTCTGAATATGCTGGATGCCATGACTTCTACACATGCATCCATCGGAAACAAGTCTTATGCGGATGAAATGAACAGCATTTCGACCTATCTGGCAACGGATGCTTATAATAATGACAATGCTTTGAAGACCAACCAGGCGGTCTTGAAGGGAATCAGCGATAACCAGGATCAGATCTCAGGTGTCAGCCTGGATGAGGAAGCTGCCAACATGATGGCCTATGTTTCCTCCTATAATGCCGCAGCCCGTCTTATGACCACACTGGATAGTATGCTGGATACCCTTCTTGGCATCGCACGCTAGAAAAATACCGGCGCCAAAAGCCGCCTCCAGGCGGTTCCATAGCTGCCTTCGAAAATAATGGATTCCCGCTCACCAGCCTTTGAGGGAGTAAAATCAGATCAGAAAGGGAGTTTCAATGAGAGTTACAAGTTCGACCTACTATAAACAATATGCGAAGACCGTTCAGGATCTGCACAGCGAATTAAATAAAAGTATGCAACAGGTCTCCAGTGGCAAAAAGTTCGATTCTGCCAAGGAGGACCCCCTTTCTTACTATGGCGGAATGAAGATCGACAGCGAATACACTGATGCGGACACCAAAAACACAGTCATCAGTGATGTCAACAATCGGCTCTATCAGCAGGAAAGCGGCGCAACCGCAATTCAAACCGAAATGAGGACATTGAATACCGACATTCTCCGCCTTGCCAACGAATCCACATCCGGTTCTACTGCGGCGGTAGATACCATGAACCGGGATATGAAACAGCGTCTGCAGACCATTACAGAAGACCTGAATGCTTCTTATGAGAATTTCTATGTATTTGGCGGAAACGATATGTCGACCATTCCCTTTTCTCTGGATGTCGACAATGAAGAGAATCCTACCAAGTTCACCTTAAATTTCGATCACCATTTCCCTGGCGAAACAGATACCACGACTCGGATGTCCATCAGCTATGAGCTGAAGGATAACGGAGATCTCTCCCTGACTTTCAGCGGTAAAAGGACAGATGATACAAAAATCAATGACAAGGGCACGACCCTCTCTCCCAAAGAGACTCTGGATTATATCAAAAAGGCTATGTCAGAAGAAGGACGAATGAGCCTCGGCTATGGAAATCTGACAAACCGTACCACTCTTCCGGATACCTATACCGGCGGTCTGAATGTTCTGACCGGGATCTCTTCGGCGGGACTGAAATCCATGTCGGATTCTGATGCAGAGGCTCTGATCCGGGACCGGCTGGAAAAAACGCCGCTTGCCCTGACCAGCCAGGCAGTGCTTGCGACCAGCCGTTTCTTAAAGGCAGCCGGCGGAGTCACCGGTGACAGTGTCAGTGCAGCCGGCGAGGCGGAGCGGGCTAATATGTCTTCTACTCTGAAAAAAGTGATTGGGGAATGGGATTCCAGCGAACAACGTGTTGCAACCAGCTATCGGGAACTCGGTATCAAACAGAGCGTATTAAAGGATACCCAGAGTAAGCTGGATCTCATTAAGGATACTCTGCAGTCCAATTATGATGACCGTATGGGTATTGATCCCTATGAGGCCATCACAAAAATGTACAGCCAGCAATATGCCTATAATGCAGCCATTAAAGTCGGATCCAATATCATGCAGTCTTCCCTCTTCGATTATGTGAAGTAAGAATTTCAAAATCATTGATTTGTGACTGGCACGATTGATAAAAAGGAGCGAATATGCTAACCTTAGAAACAAAAGAATACGGTACATTAGAATACGAGAAGGAATATTGCATTCATCTTCCGGATGGTCTCTTTGGTTTCCCGGAACTGCATGATTATCTTCCTCTCTGCCTGAATGATGAAGAGGACAATACCCTTCTGGTTCTTCAGTCTGTGGAAGACAGTCATATCGGATTTGTTGTAATCAATCCCTTTGCTCTGGATCCGGACTATCAGCCGGTGCTCACTCCGGAAGAATTAGAATACCTGGGAGCAGATTCGGAAAGTATGCTGACCTTCTATGTCATCTGTGTACTCAAGGACAATTTTATGGAAAATACTGTGAATCTGAAATGTCCTATTGTTGTAAATCCGGACAGCCGGGTCGGCATGCAGGTCATTTTAAATAATTCCGCATATGACTTTAAGCAGAAGCTCAGCAGTTTTTCCATTCTGAACAAAGAGGCTGAACATGCTGATATTACGAAGGAAAAAAAATGAGAGCATTCTGATTGGTGACAATATCCGAATCACTGTTGTAGAATGCGCAAATGATGGTGTACGCCTTGCAATCGATGCACCGAAGAATATATCGATCCTTCGGGAAGAGCTGTCCCGAGCTGAGCAGGAAAATAAGGATTCCATTGCACCTGCCTACCATAAGATTGCAGATCTCCAGTCCGCCCTTCTCGGTAAAATGAAGGCCGTCCCTCTTAAGAAGACCCCATCGGAGCAGCAATCTGATGCGAAAACAAAGGATCAAAAACCTGAATAAAAGCTGACTTGTGTTTTTACCAGAGGTTATGGTCAGCTGTGGTTTTAAAAAGCTCTGTTCATAAAAGCTCTGTTCATAAAAAGACGTGCAAGGAAAAATCCTTGCACGTCTTTTTTTCTACTTCCGTTTTTCTATTGAAACCTTATTCGGAATCTTGTTTTAACTTATTTTTAAGTTTTTTACCTACCAGCCTTTTCGGGTCCGAAGATCCAAATGGTCCTGTTTCTTCTTCAGATCCTCTATCATTCGGCTGATGGCCTGACGTTCCTCCAGAATCATTGGAATATAATCCGATCTGCTTTTCTCCTCATCCGCGGTGATGAAAAAAGAATCTGAGGCAAGGGTCTCACTGGCTGACGAAGGAGCCATCTGATCCGGATGAAAGGCTTCCTTTGTCTCATTAAGCGGCCCCATCAGCTCCCGATAGACCCTTCCTGCCTCCTCGGACACTTCTCCGAGGAGATCCATCTCTTCCCGGTTTTCACCGAGGAGATTCAGCTTATCCTGGCGCATATCCAGAAGCAGATTTGCCGAAATGATATCCTGACGGTTCAATTCTTCCGAGATCTCATCCGTAAGGGAAATAATCTCTCTTAGGATATTCTGTCTCCTTTTCAGAAGGATCGCCAGTTTTTCCAGATTTAAATCAGAATTTTCCATAGGGATGGCCCATCCTAAACGATTACACGCTTCTCTTCTGCGATACGCTCTACATTCGTCTTTGTGCCGGCCTGCTTGAATCCGTCTCGTAAGTCACTTATGATCTCGATCAGGGCCGGGATCTCGTCCCTACGTCTCTCACGACTGGCAGAGATCCGCCCACAGTCATAGAGGATGTACTGATAGAGACGGTTTAGATCCGCCGCTACCGGCTGAGACAGATCCAGAGTGCGGACCAGATAACGGATAATGCGGGTGAAGTAGTCCATATGGGACTCAAAACCTTCATAGTCCTTATCCTCCAGTGCCAGGTCCATTCGTTTCAGATCCTTGATCGCTTCATCATAAAGGGTCAGAAGAAGTTCCAGCTGACTCATGGATTCAATGCTTTGGTTCTTATACTTCTGATATGGATTCATTTTTTTCTCCTTTTTATCAGCCTGACAGTCCTGAAATATAAGACTGCTGGGCATTCATCTTGGAAATCAAAGTCTCAAGAGAATCGAACTGGCTCTTATAACGATCCTTCTCTGTGGACAGCTGATCTTTTAAGGATGTAACTGCCTGCTGCATCTGCTTGATCCTGGTATAAGAACTGTTATTGACCAGAGATCGGCTCAAACGGCTGGATCCGGCCTCTTCCACCAGTCTACCGTAGGAATTCCCGTTTTTTGAGGAATAGCGGGTTGCAAAAGGTGTCAGGGTGTCTTCAATCACCTGGACCAGACCGGATTTTTGGCCATCACCGCTCATGACCTTGGAAACAAGATCCGGATCAGTCTCTAATGCGGACCGGAATTTCGTTTCATCGAAGACGATCTTGCCGCCATCGGAATAATCATCCGACATGCTGATACCGATCTTTGACATATCCTGATAGGAAATGCCGGAATTCATAGCCTTGGTGAATACCGTCTGCAGAGCATCGTTAAAATCAGAAAGTGTCGTATTATTATACAGAAGACCTGTCTTGGCTTTTTCTTCCCACTTTTCGATCTGCTTTTCCGACATTTCATCCTTCTGGGCATCTGTCAGAGGACTGTAGCCGGATTCCGGACGTGTGGTAAGCTCCTTCTGGGTTGTCGAAACAATCTTATTATAGGCATCGATGAATTTCTTCACCTTTTCCACTGCAGTATCCGCATTGGCCTTGGCAGAGAAACTGACAGCCTTGGAGGAATCCAACTGGCCGGTCTGACTGCCATCGTCATTTAACTTATAGCCGAAGGTCCCGCTGACAGAAACGGTCAGACCGTCAATTGAGAAACGATTGGAGGATGAAGACAGATTCTGACTGACGCCATTGCCATAGTCGTAGACAAGCTTAGCATTCTGACCATCCTTTTCAACAGCCCCATTCCCTTTGAAAATAGTATCCGCACCGCCACTCAGCTGAATGGTACGTCCGCTTCCGCTCTGTTTGGAAACCAGGACAAACTGGTTGGACTGCTGCATATAGGTCGCTCTGACGCCGGCTTCCGAGCTATTGATCTTAGACAGAAGCTCATTTACGGTCGTATTGGAATCCAGTCCGTTAATTTTCGTACCATTGATCGTAAAGTCCTTCAGAAGGGCATCGAAATCTTCCCTTGATGTGATCTTCGTCTTATCAAATCCCAGACGATCCAGATTGGTATAGAGATCAGTATTGAGAGAGAGATGATTGGAAGCATTCTCACTCAGACCTATATTCTTCCGAAGCTCTGCATCCTCAATATTCAAGGTGACGCTGGAAGCGGTATCCTTGCTGGAAAAGGCTAAGGTCTTTGTTGCTGCATCAAAAGAGACTACGACCTTATTTTCACCGAAAGCCTTGTCCACCTTACTCTGTAAAGCTTGTGCAAAGGCCTGGATCTTCTGCTGATCGCTTGCTGTAGTGCTTGTCACATCGGAAGGAAGCTTTGCTTCCCACTCCTTTTCATCCGGAAGGGTGATACGGGTACTGTCACCGCCGTAGCTAATCGAAAGTCCCTTTCCAGCCATCTGATCCAGGATCGAAGATTCTTTGACCGAAGCCTCAGCAAAAGTCTTTGTACTGTTTTTCATCAGACTGTTAAAGTCCGCAAGGCTTAATCCCTTGGTCTTCTGATCTTCCGTCAGGGTCTGGATCTGATCTGATGTCATGCCGAGTGCTTCCAGGACATCCCTGTCGGCCTTGATCTGATAATCATTGTCCGAAGTCTTAAAAGCTTCGGTATCAATAGAGATCCTCCCATCGTCTGAAAGAGCAAACCGGATCTTACCATTGTTCTTCAAGGACATGCCGCCGGAAGAAGCCAGGGCTTCATTCAATTGTTTTACCAGTTCTGCCTTATCCGACTGGGTATAATCGATGGTTACTGTCTTTCCCTGTGCATCGGTATAACTCGTTGGGAAAGTAATGCTTCCGCTTTCTACGAACTTTTTCGAAGAACCATTGTATTGACCAAAAGTCAGGGTCTTGCCGCGAAGATTGGACACGGAAGTTTGAATCAATTTTCCCTTCTCATCGAGAAGAGCATTGGTCTGTACTGCTTCTGTCGTTCCCTTACTTCCGGAAATGGTCGTCGCACTCGTTGCAAGCTGAGATACGCCGAGAATCCGGATATTATCGACCATACTCGATGTTCCCGAAGCCGAAACAAGAGCTGCGGAATCGGAATTTCCCATCGTTGTGATCTTCGATCTCGCATACAGGCTCGAATCCTTCAGAGAATCTGTGGAAGAATACATAAGATAGTTATCTTCCAGATCCAGAACAGAGTCCGTGATCGACCGGAGGGAATCCCTGGTCCACTCTTCCTTGGTAATAGCCTGATTCTGTTTATCGATCTTCGTCTGCGTGCCGCTGACCATTTGCTTGATCAGAGAATCACGATCCAAACCGGAAACCAGACCGCCGAAACCGGAAATACTGGTATCACCTAGTGCGGATGATGAACTTGTTGAACTAGTGGAAGAAACCTGCATTCCTTAGCCTCCTTTGTATTACTCTATCGATAAGGAAACGATCTTAGGAATCGATCGTCCCCGTCCATTCATTTTCATTTAGATTCATTTACTTTGATTCTGTTACTATATCGGCGAATTTTGCCGATAAAATAAGGCAAATCCAAGAAAGAAGACGAAACAAAAAGGAGCGGGGCCTTAATCCTCGCTCCTTTCATGATGTGGATTGGCAGCCACCTCTTTACAGGCTCGAAGGATGGCAGCCCTGATATCATTTCCAAACCGGGCGCCGTAATAGCTGATACGGGGTGGTTCGGAATTTTTCTGCATGACACAGTATTTGGGTTTCAAAGAAGACAAGGTCAAAGCCAGAACATCCGCCTGACAGCGTTCGCAGGTACACATGCCCATTTCTTCCATGGTCTTTTTAATATTGGCATGTTGAAGGAGGACAGCCGTCACATTGACAATATGATAGCCATCCAGATTACTGCCAGCTTCAGAAACCGACCCGAAGACACTTTTTTTCAGATTATCTTCCAGACCCTTCCGGATATCTGCAGAGATCCGGGCATTCTCCCGACTCTCATTTACAATCGTCACCTTGGTCCGGTTCATGCGGCTGAAATCGGCATGATGGGGACGTGTTTCCGGATTTTTTTCCAGATCCTTTTTTGAATCTCCTGCGCTTCGATTCGCAGTAAGATCCATGGAAGAATCTTTGTCTGTTTCTGTTTTATCACCACTGAGAAGACTTTCCAGAGACTGGAAGGCATCCGCGGGACTCTGGTTAAATAACTTTTCTCTCTCCGCCAGCAGTTGTTCCTGACTGAAGAGATCCTCCAGAAGGGCATTTCGGACAGCTTCGCTGCTCTTATCCTCTCTCTTATCTGACATAGATCAAAACTCCTAAACAATGAAACGATATGAAGATCAATAATAGCCTTAGTTCAGTTACATAGTCCGAATTACTTCTGCTTCTTGTAACGTGCCAGAAGCCCGTCTACGACCTGAACCAGATGTCCGATCTCCGGCTTACTCAGCTGATCGTCTGCTCCGACTTCCTTTCCCTTCCGATACATCTCTTCGCTGATCAGGGAGGAGAAAATGACGACCGGGATCTTCTGAAGCCTCTCATCATCCTTGATCAGTTTGGTCAGACGGTGACCATCCATCATGGGCATTTCCAGGTCCGTGATGACAAGAGAGACCTCATCGTAGAGATTGGAATCATCGCGAATGGCAGAAAGGGCATCCCAGCATTCCTGTCCATTGTCGAAAACGGTAATATTGGTATATCCGGCCTTCTCCATGGCCGCCTTTACCATCTTCTGTAAGAGAACGGAATCCTCGGCAATATAAATCGGATAAGTATTATTCTGACGAGGCCCTAAATCATCGATCTCTGAGATCTGTATGCTGGTTTCCGGAGCAATTTCCGCTACAATCTTCTCGAAATCCAGAATCGTCACCAATTCATTCCCGGCCTGAGCAATACCGGTCGCAACGCTTTCTCCGTCATTGGCCAATGTCCGGTCCGGCTTACTGATGTCCCTCCAGGACAAACGGCTGATGCCGGCAATGGAGTCCACACGGAATGCGACCATCATCTTGTTAAAATTGGTAACAATAAAGAGATCTCTGGCATTCTCCTTCAATTCAATGGGCTCTCCGGTCAGATAGGCAGCCAGATTAATGACTGTGATCAGATGTCCCCGCGGTTTAAAGAAACCTTCCACAGCCGGATGAGAATGCGGCATGGGCTTTACATGGCTTGCCATCATAATCTCCTTGACTTTGGCGACATTGATGCCATAGGACTCGTTTCGGACGGAGAATTTCATGATCTCGATTTCATTGGTACCTGTTTCCAGGAGAATCCCTTCTTTTTTCTTTGCTGTCATCTTGAACTCCTTTTCCATTCCAAAATCACTTCTGATTTATCTAAAAACTTCGCTGTTCCTTCAGCGATCGGTTTACTACGCATAGGTCTATATTTTAATCCATGATGATATCGTCTGCATACTGCAAGGCTTCTAAAGGACGATCTCCTTGCCGCCGGCCGGCCGGATCACTACCTTGCCGCTCCCGACATCCAGAGTCATTGTCCTGGCCGCCTCGCCTCCGACATCTTCTCCCTGAATTAAGAGACCTTTCTCGGCAAGAATTTCACGCACTTTTGCGATATTTTTTCTTCCGATATCGCCCAGTCCGCCTTCCTTCTCGTTGACCGGGAACATTCGGGCTCCGCCGGCGATCTTCACAACGGTATTTTCTCTTGTAAAACCATGTTTTTCCAGGATCGCCCAGGTCGTTCGGATCCCCGAATCCGCATATTTCATGTCATTCGGATCCCGCCCGGCAGGCTGTTCTGGAAGCAGAATATGGAGCAGAGCTCCCATTTTACGGCAGGGATCATAGAAACTGATCCCCACACAGGACCCAAGTGCATAGGTTGTTATATCGACATCGCCTTGGGCCATTTTCATATCCGATATCCGGACCAGGTATTGTTTTCTCATCTTGTTACCAGAATCCATCAAAGTATTGATGGAAAGTCCTCCCCTTCCCATCAGCCTCTTAACTGGTTGATGGTCTGCATGACCTCATCCGACGTGGTTACCATGCGAAGATTCATCTGCATGGCTCTCTCGGTTTCGATTACCTTCGTCATTTCCTGTGCCAGATCTGTTCCGCTGACTTCCAGCGCACCGCGGGTAAGCTTGCTATCCGGATCAGGACTTACCGTATTCTCATTATCGCCATCCTGGATGGCAAAGGCATTGTCTCCTACGGAAAGAAGACGGGAGGGAAAAGCAAGACGAAAGACTCCAACTTCGCTTCCCTCTGCCAGATCCGCCTGGCCTTCTGCATTGGTCTCCATAGGAATCCGCTGACCATTCCTGTCAAGAACCAGCTGATTGGACTCATTCATAAGGAAGAATTGCCCCTCCTCCATCTGGCCGGCATGGAAGTGACCGTCTCTGGTAAATGTAAGGCGACCTGTCGCAGGATCTTCCAGGCCGAAGAAACGATTATCGCCGTTGATTGCGAAGTCCAGGTTTCTTCCGGTATCTGTAAAAGCAGCCGTCCGAAAGTCCGTATGCGTGGACACGAGACGGGCACCGGATCCGGTGCGAAGATTACTTTCTTCCTCTTCGGGTGCATGGAGATTGTATTTTACCAACTCCTGGAAAGAAGCATCCTTTGCCTTATATCCATTGGTATTGATATTTGCAAGGTTGTTGGAAACCACATCCAGATTTTTCTGCATGGTGCCGGCGCCGACTGCACCGGTCCAGAATGACATATCCATTGTTTCTCTCCTTTATTAGATCTGGCCTACATCATTGGAGGCCTTGCTGAGCACAGAATCATACATACGAAGCATCTGTGCTGCACTTTGCAGTGCTCTCTGAGAAGACATCATAGAAGTCATCTCCTTTACCATATCCGCATTGGAGCGTTCCAGGCTTCCATTGATCAGCCTGGTCTGTCCTGTCAGATCTCTTCCTGCATCATCTGACCGATAGAGGCCGCTGTCTTCCTTGACCAGCTGATTCGTATCAAGACCGGTCAAGCGGATCTGTCCGGCGATTCTGCCGTCCGCCTGATAAATGATTCGGCCATAAGAATCCATAGTGACATCTTCATTGTCCAAATGGATCGGATTTCCATCCTGTCCGAGAACCAGGCCCAGTCCATCCAGCATGAGATCGCCATTCTCATTCAGAGAAAAGGAACCATTCCTGGTATAGCGAATTCCTTCATTGGTCTGAATATTGAAGAAGCCCTCTCCCTCAATCGCGAAATCATACTTCTGTCCGGTCTCGTGCAGAACTCCCTGGGAAAAATCCGTAAGGGTTTCATCCGCCTTGACGATTGGCGTCTGGACTCCAAGCTCCTTGGGATTCTTTTTATTGTATCGGCCGGTCCGGATCAGCATTTCTTCGTCAAAAGTACTGTTGACCTGGGTATCCTTCTTATATCCGGCTGTTTCAATATTGGCAAGATTATTACTGATCGTATTCAGATTTCTCTGCTGGGTCAGCATTCCGCTGGTCAGTTCATAAAATCCCTGGTACATCCTTCTCTCCTTCTCACTCTCTCATCAGTTTCTGAAGCTTTCGTATTGCCTGGGCATGAAGCTGTGAGACACGCGGCTGACTGATTTCCATCACATCGGCAATCTGGCTCATATTGAGATTATCGACATAATAGAGTGAAATTATCATCTTTTCTTTCTCTGCCAGGCGGTCAATACAGGAGGCAAGCTGGCGGGTCGTCTCTTTATTCATGAGACTGGCCTCGGGAAGGACCCCTTCATCTTCTGTCGGGACCTGCAAAACTGCCTCATCCGTATCATCGTAGGTCATATCCAGAGAAAGAACATTCACCATGGTTGACATGCTTCGGATCTTTCGTAACTTTTTTATATCGATATCCGCTTCTGCTGCCACTTCTTCATCGGTCGGTGCCCGCCCCAGTTTCTCCGTAAGCTTTGTCTGAATCTCCTCCAGATTCTTCCGGTCTCTGTGAAAATTCCTTGGCATCCAGTCATTTTTCCTCATAAGATCGATCACCATGCCCCGGATCCGTTGAGAAATAAAGGTATCAAATTTATTATCGCGAGCCGGATCATAACGGTCGATTCCCTTCATGATCTCCAAAACACCCTCGTTAATAATATCTTCCGGTTGTGTAAAGCTGATATAGAGATCCCGCATCTGATAGGCGATGGCTTTTACAATAAAGAGATAACGGAGGGTCAGCTCCTGACGAAGAATCTGTTTGATCCCTTCATCATTTTCTTTTCGATAAAGATCGAACAGCTCCTCATTGGTCTTTTCTTTCAACTCATCCATAGACATAACTTTCTCCCATTCACCGGAAATGGTCTGCATTTTACAATCAGAAAACGATTCAGTCATTTCCATCTTCCAGTTTCAGGCTACCGATCGACTGTATCTGAACATTGCTTGCCACTTCGTTAAAGGAAAGCACCCGAACGTTCGGGAAAAACTGGGCAATCAAATGATAAAAATGGGTTCGCATCACCTGTGAGGTCAGGATCACAGGCGGCTGATCCAATTCGGAAAACTTCTTGACTCCGCTTTGTACCTGGCGGATCACGCTCTGCAGAATCTCAGGCGACAGAGCCAGATAAAAGCCGTTTTCTCCCTTTGAGAGAGAATCCACCATAGCCCGCTCCAGATCCGCATCCAAGGTAATGACTCTCATGTTGCCATCTTCGGTATACATACGGGTGATGGTCCGTTTCAACGCCATACGAACCTGTTCTACAATACCGTCGATGTCCTTGGGGCTTATGCCCTTGTCTACAATAGCTCCGGCCATGGTCTCCAGGATCGTCTCCATATCCCGGATGGCAACACCTTCTTTTAAGAGCTGGACCAGGACTCTCTGAATCATACTGTAAGTCAGAACCGGTCCGACCGTTTCTTCCACCAGTTCCGGTGCCGTCTGTTTCAAGTTGTCAATCAGACGAACCACTTCCTGTCTGGTGATGAGTTCAAAGGCATGCTGACGGATGACTTCAGACAAATGGTTGATCATAACAGACAAAGGATCGATGACGGTATAGCCGTAAAGCTCTGCTTTCTCCCTGTTTTCCGGCCGGATCCATTTACTGGGGATGCCATAGGCCGGCTCAATGGTGTCGATACCGTCCACCTTATGGCTGACCTGATCGGATTCCAAAGCGAGAAAATAATCAATCAGGATCTCACCACGGGCAACTTCCTCGCCTTTGATCCGAATGCAATATTCATTGGTTCCCAAACTGGAAGAATCCCGAAGACGAATGGATGGCACGACAAAACCCATATCCTGAGCATATTGCCGTCGGAAGATCACAATCCGGCTGATCAGCCTGCCTCCCACAGATTCGTCTGCCAAAGGGATCAGACTATAACCGAAATCCAGCTCACAGGGTTCCACTTGAAGAAGCTTATAAACATTATTGACATCTTTGTAATAGTCTGCTTCCTGAACGGGTTCGGGCGCCTCGGCTGCGGCCTTCGTTTCCTCTGCCGGCGTAGGTGCTGCGGATCTTCTCCCGCTGCCTCCGTCTCCGAAGACTTCTTTTGTTTTGGCAAAATCCGGCTGTTCCTTCATCTTCTTCTCCAGGAAAAAGCCTGCTGCCAGAAGTCCGCCGCCTACTAGAAGAAGATAAGGAATGGGCATACCCGGGATGACAACCAGGATAAGCATGACTGCACCGGCAATGGTGAAGGCTCTGGGCTGGGCCAGGAATTCTCTCGAGATATCCTCATTCAAGGAGCCTTCTGCAACTGCTCTTGTGACGATCATACCGGTCGAAGTCGAAACCAGGATCGAAGGGATCTGTCCGACCAGGCCGTCACCGATGGTTGCGATGGAATAGGTCTGGGCAACGGTCTGCAAGTCTCCGCCGCCCTGCACCATACCGATAATGATACCGCCGATCAGATTGATCATAGTGGTAATGATGGACATGGTGGCATTTCCTTTGACAATTTTCGTTGCACCATCCATAGAGCCGTAGAAATCGGACTCTCTCTGCACCTTCAACCGTCTTCTGGAGGCCTCGACATCATCGATCAGACCGGCTCCCATATCGGAGTCGATGGCCATCTGTTTTCCGGGCATGGCGTCCAGATTGAAGCGGGCAGCTACTTCGGCGACTCGCTCGGCGCCCTTATTGATGACGATGAAATTCATGAGGACGATAATAATATAAATGACGATACCGACAACGACATTGCCTTGCAGAACGAAGTCACCCATGGCCTTGATGACATTCCCGGAATTTCCTCCGTTGGAAAGAATGTTTCTGGTCGTGGAAACATTGATTCCAAGCGTCAGAAGCGTCGTCATCAAAAGCAGAGTCGGGAAGATTGAGAATTCCAGGGGTTCGTGAATAGACATGGTAATCACAAGGATCATCATGGAAAGTGCCATATTCAAAAGAATAAAGACATCAATGATGCCGGCAGGGATCGGGATGATCATCATCAGAATAATGACCAGGACCATCACTGTCATGGAATTCTGTAATACTTGTTTGACGAACTTAGGCATGTTACGACTTCTCTTACCGCTCTTACTATTATTATGGAACTATGATTCTTACAACTCTTACTTCAGGATATCCTCTCTGCCTTCTTTCCGGTAGATCAAAACCAGGATCTCGGCAACGGCTCCGAAGTATTCAGGCGGGATCTCCTGGTCCAGGTCACAGGCACTGTAAAGGGCCCGGGCCAGGGTCTTGTTTTCGATCCAGGGGACCCCGTTTTCTTCTCCGACTTTTACGATTCGAAGTGCCATGGAATCTAATCCTTTTGCCAGGACAACAGGCGCTTCATAACGATCGGGATCGTATTTCAAAGCGACAGCAACATGAGTCGGGTTTCTTATGATCACATCAGCTTCCGGCACTTTCTGCATCATACGGCGCTGGGAGATCTCTCTCTGCTTTCTCTTAATCCGGCTCTTGGTCTCCGGATTTCCTTCTTCCTGCTTTAACTCATCTTTGACTTCCTGCTTGGTCATCATGAGATCTCTCTTATGCTGCCATTTCTGAAAGGCAAAATCTACAACCGCGATGACACCGAAGGCCAGGCTGACTTTCACCACCAGGTTGAATATCATATCAAACAGGGCAATCAAGGCAGAATCCGGTGTCACATGCTGGAGTCTGACCGCCGGCAGGATATCCCCTTTGATCGTGGAATAGACCAGAAAAATCAGAATCGTGATCTTTAAAAGATTCTTCAGCATTTCAAAGAGATTTCGAAGAGAGAAAAGTCTTTGAAATCCTTTGGCCGGATTGATCCTTTCGAACTTGGGCTGCATGAGTTTCGGCGTTACCGCAAATCTCGTCTGGACACCATCTGCTGCAACGGAAACGGCAGAAAGGATCAGAAGAAGAGGCAAAGTCGCCGCTGCTGCCACCTTAATGAACTCTTTGGCCACCTGACCGGACAGGGGAGTGTTATTTCCGATCATCTGAAGAATATAATTCAGGAAGACACGCAGGTTCTGGTCTATATTTGACCTCTGTATTTTCAGAAGAAAAGCGCCGGCAAGGAGGATAGCCACAGTACCGATGTCCCGGCTCTTAGCGATATTACCTTCTTTTTTGGCATCATCCAGTCTTTTTTGGGTGGGCTGCTCGGTCTTACCGTCACGGTCTGGCATGGCTTTCCTCCTTTCCCTGGTGCTTGTTTATCAAAACCTTTCATCTTACGGAAGAATCTCTTATGACTTAAGAGAAATATCCGATAGATTGATATAGATGCGTGAACATGTCCTTCCAGATATTGGTCAAAAAGCCGGACATGGGATTAAAAAGAACCATAAGCATCACGAGTCCGACTGCGATCTTCATCTGAAAACTGACAGCGAAGATATTGATCTGCGGCACAATACGCATAAGAATACCGATCCCGACCTCAGTCAGGAATTCCACAACGATGACCGGCATGGCGAATTGCAGACCGAGGGCAAAACAGGCCGTAAAATACTTCAAAACAAACTGTGGCAGATCACTTGATATCACTACATGTCCAAAGGGTATATCCTCCACGGTCTGAAAGACGATCTTTAAGAATTCTACATGTCCGTCATTTACCATAAAGATCAATAACATGAACATGAGATAGATTCCGCTGGATACGCTCATCTGTGCATTGGAAGAGGGATCATAGACCTGAGCCATGGAGAGACCCATGGTATAGTCCATGACCGCCGTACCGAACCGCACGACAAGCATGGCAAGTTCTACGCCGAATCCAAGCACAAAGCCGATGAAAAGCTCACGGACAATAGCTATGGAAAAGGCCAGGACCTCTGTCGGAGGATTCACAGTCATTTGTCCGCCGGTCCAAATATAGACCATAAAGGACAGAGCCAGCGTCAGGCCGCCTCTTGCCAGCGGCGGAAAGTCCGACCTGCCGTAGATCGGATTAAAAGCGATGGCTCCGGACATCCGCGCCAGGATCAGGGCCAGATAGGTCACAATATACTGCGGATCCATAAGCTAGCCTCCGGCAATCATCGACAGGATACTTTTGAAGAAATCCTGCAAGGTGACTAAGATCGTAGATCCCAGGATAAAAATCATTGCGACGATCCCGACCAGCTTTAGAACAAACATGACCGTCTGCTCATTGATCTGTGTAACCGCCTGGAAGATCGCCACGATAATGCCGATCACCATACTGACCAGGAGGAAAGGCAGGGCGATTCGAAGGGCCAGAAAGAAGGTCTGCCGCATGACGTCAAGAACCTGTGCATTACTCATGAAGCCTGCCTCCTATCGAAAACTATTGACAATGGTCGAGAACATCAGATCCCAGCCATTGACAGAAACAAACAGTAGAAGTTTAAAGGGCATGGACACCATGGTCGGCGGCATCATTGCCATACCCATGGCCATCAGAGTCGATGCCACGACGATATCGATCAGAAGAAAGGGCAGATAAATCAGGAAACCCGCCATAAAGCCTCTCTTTAATTCATTGGTCATAAAGGCCGGTGTAATGATGGTGAGAGGATACTGGGTCGGATCCTTCAATTTCTCCTGTTTTGCCATGGACACGAACTTGTTTAAGGTCTTCTTTTCCGTATTCCGGAGCATGAATTTCTTCATGGGCTCCTCCATTTTCACCATGGCTTCTTCCTGATTGATCTGTCCGGCCTGATAGGGTTCTATCGCCTGGGTCCGGATCTGATTCATGGTCGGTGTCATGATGAAGAGAGTCAGGAAAAGAGAGATCCCGATCAGGACAATGTTCGGAGGTGTCTGCTGAACGCCCAAAGCTGTTCTGGTGAAGGATAAAATGATGATGATACGGACAAAACTCGTCATCATGATGACGATGGTGGGAAGCAGGGCTACCAGAGTGATCGTATAGATCATATCCAGTGCCGGTACATTGCCTCCGTTCAAGCCCGAGATCACTTGTGTTGCTGTGTTCAAGTCATTCATTTCTTCAAAACGTCCTTTCCCGGGTCAGCATGCCCGGTATATTTCTTGAAGTTGTATATTAACAACTCCTTGAAAGTCCCCTTCGCATCCTTTCCCGGGAAATGAAAATCCGAAGGCGTATCTTCATCCTTGAAATCGCCCTCCAGTTTTGACAGGAGACGAATGTCTCCATTTGTAGATCCGACCAGATAGTTCTCGTCCTTGATCTTAACGATCATAAGATAACGATCCTGTCCACAGGGGACCTGATCGATCACATGAATATAACGGCCTCTGGCGGTTTTCCGCCAGGTCTTACCAAGAAAACGGCTGGAGGCCCAGGCCAGAACCAGGACCATAAGGCACATTAAAATAACTGTTACAAGGGACAGGACCGTGTTCATTCCTGAACCTCCCGGTAAATATCCTTGTTCAGGATCTCTGTAATTCGAATACCGAAATTATCCTCAACAACAACGATATCGCCATGGGCAATGCATTCTCCATTCACATAGAGATCTGCCTGCTCACCTGCCATCTTATCAAGAACCACGAGAGATCCCTGTGTCAGATCCAGAACTTCCTTAATGGGTTTTCTGGTTCTTCCGATTTCAACGGAGATCTCCACGGGAACCTTCATCAGCATCTCCCGGTTGGCTTCGATTTCCTCTCCATCCTCCTGAAGTTCGCTGTATTCCGGGGCAGATAAGGAGCGGACAATACCTCCGGTCTCCTGCTTTCTTGCTTCTTTTCTGGCCTCTAATTTCTTCTCCCTCTCCTTCTTCTCCTCATGCATTTCCTGCATCAGATTCATCATCTGATTCTGGGACTGCTGGAGAGCGGAAAGAATCTGGGTCAAGGCCGGATCCGGCGCTGATACATACTGAACCGGAGCCGTTTGGCTGCCTGTATTCACAGTTGGAGTCGGGGCAGGCTGACCGGTCGTTTGAACAGGGTTATTGGAAGCCGGTGCTTCCTCTGCTTCTTCTTTTTTAGTCTCTTCCGAAGAAGCTGCAGCTTCCTCTTTGAGGCGGGCCAGGATCGCATCCGTTTCATTCTGATCCAGAGCATGTTTTTCATTCATTCCCTGGTAGACCGCTTTTGCTTCTTCATCAGAGATTTCCGGCGAAGTTTCTTTCTCCTCCACAGGAGCCTCTGCGGTCTCTTCTTTTTCAGTCTGATCCTCTTCTCCAAAGGCCGGCGGTTCTTTTGATGATGACTCGGGAGCGACAACGGTCTCTTCCTGACCGAGAACCGGCGGTTCCTCCAGTGTATCCTCCTCTGACGTATCCTGTCCCAGGCTTGCAGCATAGGGGCGAAGCAGTTCCTTCACCAGCTTCGCATCCATGATGATCAGAAATTCACTGTTTAAGGCCTGATCAATGGCCAGATTGAACCGGACAACAACCTTATCCTCTTCTCCGGGAAAGTACTTATCCTTGAAGGCAGCTGCATTCGGCACTTCGAAGGAAACCGGTGTGGAAATATTGACCGTATATCCGAGGAACTCCGACAAGGCGGTTGCGGAGCTTCCCATCATCTGGTTCATGACCTCACAGATGGCGCTTTTGTTCATTTCATCGAAAACAAATTCTTCCGGCGGGATTTCCTGCCCCATCATCATTCCGACGATGATCCGGACATCCTCTTTACTGAACATCATGACATTGGTACCGGATAAGCCTTCGACATAAGAAATCTCAACAGCAATCGCGGGTTCCAGATTCTGGAAACTGAACTGGGAACGGGATTCCACCGATACAACCGGTGTTGTAATATTGGTTCTTGCTCCAAGGAGTGTCGAAACAGCGGTTGCCGAGGCGCCCAGACTGATATTCATGATCTCGCCGACAGCGTCAATCTCCATTTCGTTAAAATTGGAAGCTCCCATTGATTCTTACTCCTTCATTATTTACCGATGTTCATCGCACTCTGTGTCATCTGCTTGATGGCATTCAAAGCAGTCACATTTGCTTCGTAGGAACGGGTCGCTGACATTGCATCTACCGTTTCTTTTAAGACATCCACATTTGGTTTCTCTACATATCCGTTTGCATCTGCGTCCGGATTCTCAGGATCATAGACTCTTTTCAAAGCGGTCGTATCTTCCACAACCTCAGAAACACGAACGCCCATTTTCCCGGAGCCAACCGTCTTCTCTCCGGTTCTTGCCCGGCGGAGCGCATTGGCAAATGTCGCTTTCTCTCCATAACTCTCGAGGACAACATCCTTCCTCCGATAGGCACCGCCATTTGCCGTTCTCGTGGTATCGACATTGGCTATATTCTCGGAAGCAATATCCAGACGGGTCCTCTGAGCGCTCATTCCGGATGCGTTGATATCAAAAGAATTTAAGAAAGACATTCTTCCTCCTTCTTACGGCTTATCCCAGGATATTCTTTACGGTAGAACAAATTCTCTCCGCATTGAAAGGCTTTACGACGAAATCCTTTGCGCCGGACTTGATAGCGTCCACAACCATGCTTTCCTGTCCCATTGCCGTACACATAACAACCTTTGCAGACGGATCCTCTTCACGGATCTTCTTTAAGGCTTGAAGTCCGTCCATATTGGGCATGGTAATATCCATGATCACAATGTCCGGCTTCTCCTGTTCATATTTCTGAACGCCGTCCAGGCCATCGGTCGCTTCAATGAAAGTCGCATCGGCATATCCACCCTCAGACAGGGACTTCTTCACCATCATTCGCATGAATGCCGCATCATCTACCAGTAAAATCTTAGCCATTTGATTATTCTCCTTCTTCTTTGTTCTTGTTCGTTTCCTGATCGTCCTCATTCTTTGGTTCAATGCGGCGATCAATGTGAATTGCTATATTTTTCTTATAAACACCCATATGACCCTTAAACCAGGGGCTGCTACCGACATAAACCGTCGAAAGGGCATTTTTTGAAATATTCATATCAATCACATCTCCCACCTGGAGGCGATCGATATCATCTACCGTAAGTCTGATCTTCCCCAGAACTGCCGTAAGCTGCAATGAAGAATCTCTGAGGTGACTCATAATGGTATCGGTATTATTGGCATAGGTAAAACCTCTTGCCAGATGCTTTCGATTATCAATGGTCCGAAAAATCTGCTCGAGAAGGGTTCCCGGAATACACATCCGGATCTTCTCAGAGGATATCCCTGTAACATCTACATTTAAATGAACGAGGACCACGGTCTCATCCAGTCCGACTTCCTGTACCATGGAGGGGTTTTCTTCCACTTTCTGCGGTTTGAAATCCGCAGTAATGTAATTCGAAAATCCGTCTCCCAGGGCATGAATAAAATATTCCACAATTCGCCGGTAAAGAGACATCTCCACATCAGAATAGCGGTAATTGTCCTCCGCCTTTAAGACCCGGTCGCCGCCGCCCAGCATATGATTCATCAGAGTCAGAATCAGTCCCGGTGTAATATACATCATCATGGGTACACTGAACTTGCCCTTGTCCGGAAGACTGACATCAATGATGGTCATACAGTCATTCTCATGGAAAGAATTAACAAATTCATAGTAACGGCTCTCCCGGAGCTCGATGACCGTAATATCCGTCATGGCCCGAAAGATTCCATTCACCTGAGAAGTCATCAAACGGGCATAGTTCTCAAATATGCTCCGAAGGATCTTCAGTTTTTCTTTTGTAAATTTTCTCGGACTATAGAAGTCATACTTCTTATAGTCATCATTCGGCTTGGCTGCCGGAGTCGGAACCGCTTCTCCTTTGACCTCTGTGTCTTCTGCATCATTATGCATGGAGGCTAAAAGGGCATCGATCTCACTCTGAGACAATACATCTGCCATGCTGTTTCCTCTATTGTGCCGTGTTATTTACTGTCGTCGATGTAGCATCCTTCCCTACAGAAACATCTGTATCCGGATTTCCGTCAGTTGTCGCCGTTTTTGCATTGCCCGTTCCGGAATTCACCTCATCCCGGATCTTGTCAACGTCGTTTTCGTCAGCTCCCTTGTCAATCAGAAGGATTTCAACCCGGCGGTTGGCCGCCCGTCCCGCCTCCGTATCATTACTTTGGACGGGACGAAACTGTCCGTATTCCATACTGACAATTTTTTCCGGTTCAATCACATTCTGCTCTTCGATATAAATACAGACCTCTGCCGCTCGCATGGCGGCCAGCATGCGGTCACCTCGAACGGTATCTCCCGCCCGGGATGCCTGGGCTGTATGTCCCATGATATTGACCTGGCTGATCTTTTCCTTTTCCGGTGCAATGATATTACAGAAAATACTCAAGGCATCTTTTCCCTGATCTGTCAGGACAGAAGAATCGCCGTTAAAGAAGGCCTTATCCTTGAATTCTACAAAAGTATAATTCTTACCCCGGCTTGCAGATACTCCGCTGACCCCCTGCTGGTCCATTTTCTGTGCGATCATGAGATAGAGTTCATTCAGGTTGTCTGTTGTTGCCTGCGCATTACTGGCGGCAGCTTTATCTCCGGCTCCCTTAGACGCCTTTCCGTCTTTGGTAACCTGGCCATTTATATTGATGCTTCCGCTGTCACCGTCTTTACTGACAAGACCAGGATAGATACTCTTTACGAAAAGATCCCACTTACTCTGATCCAGACTGGACATGGAATAAAGGAGCACAAAGAAAGTCAGAAGCAATGTAACCAGATCCCCGTAGGTATCCATCCAGCTTCCGCCTTCATCTCCGCCCCCGCCTTTCTTTCTTCTTGCCATACTTTATTCTCCCGTCTGTCCGGTCTTAATGTCCTCTGCCAGCAATTTTGTTGAATCTTTTGTCTTAATGGAGCCAAGCAGATTCTCCCGGATATTCTTGGGGTTTTCCCCGGACTGAATCGCAATCACGCCTTCAATAATGGTGGAACAATAAAGTTCTTCTTCTGCATCTCTTACTCCCAGTTTCTGCGCGATCGGATGGAAGAAAATATTGGAAAGAGCCGAGCCATAGAAGGTTGTGATCAAGGCAACGGACATATCCTGTCCCAGGGTCGACGCACCGCCGGAACCACTCAGATTCATTCCCTTTAACATGTTGATCAGTCCAACCAGGGTACCGATCATACCAAAAGCCGGTGCAAGGGCAGAGCCCTTCAAATACATGCCCCGAACTTCTTCATGTCTTGCTGCCATATCATCCAGCCGCCGTTCCAAAACAAAGCGAACCTTATCCGGGTCGTTTGCATCTACGATCATAAGGACTGCTGAATGGAAGAAGGGCTCTTCGATCTCATCCGCTTTCTCTTCCAAGGCTAACAGTCCCTCTTTTCTGGCGATCATAGCCAGTTCCACAATTTTATCAACGGTCGGCGGAATCTCAAAATCCTTGCCGCGAAAGCATTTTCCAATATGCTTCGGGATATCCTTCAGCATTCGGACAGGATAGCAGGCAATCAGGGAGGCAATGGTTCCTCCTAAAACGATAGCAATACTGGGTACATCATAGAAGTTCCCGAGCTTCGGGACCGTAATACCATAGACAACCAATGCGATTGCCAGTACCCATCCGATTAGTGTCGTAATGTCCATAAGACTTGATCTGCCTCCTGCATCCTATTGTTCCATCCCGCTATTTCCGGTAAATATAGACCGGAAATAGACCTGGGTCTCTTTGACAATATGGTCAATGCTTTCCCGAACCAGGAAAAAGTCCCCATTTGTCATTCGAATCTTCGTCTCCGGAATCGATTCCAGACTAAGAATCTGGAAATAATTCAAATAGAAGGTCTCACCATTGAGACGAGTCAATTTTATCATATTTTCTCCTAATAAAAGGGGCGATGTATTCTTCTATCAGCGCTTCATGTTAACTAATTCCTGAAGAATCTCATCGCTGACCGTGATCATCTTGGAGTTTGCCTGGAAACCACGCTCAGTAACGATCATATCGGAGAATTCCTTGGCCAGATCCACATTGGAGGACTCCAGGTAGCCGCTCATCAGACTGGATGTGGATCCTCCCGGCTGGGTAGCTGTCATGAAACCGGAGTTGTCATTTGCACTGGCATTGAAGTTATTGTTTCCGGCCTTCATCAGGCCTTCCTGGTTCTGGAAGTTTGCGATAGCCACCTTTCCGATGACAACATTCTTGGATTCCCCATTGAAACTGATTGTTCCCTTTACAGTACCATCGTTATCGATCTGCACACTCTTCAGCTGGGTTGCCTCACCGGTGAAATTCAGCCTTGCGTCAGCAGCAACCGTATTGCTTCCGGTAAGAGCCGGAGCACGGAGTGCCTGTAACTTTGTTCCATAGTGATCTCCGGGATTTCCGATCTCATCCAGGGTCAATGTAATTGCATTGTTATTTCCCAGAGGCTGAAAACCATAGACGAAATTTCCGTTGGAATCTACCATATATCCGTTGGCATCCACAGAGAACTGGCCGACACGGGTAAAATTGAAATTGGCAGCCTTTAATTTCGTAGACACTGCGGCGTCTCCGTCCGCAGTCTCAATCGGTTCCTGCTGAGCTGTTGTCTTTGTGATGAAGAATCCGGATCCGTTGATGCTGGCATTAAAGCCTCCGACATAGCTCGGTGTGGAGCTTGTCATATCAGTGGAAATCGCTCCTGTGACAGAACCATAACCATACTGAACAGCATTAGAACCGCCGACGGTTCCTGCCTGGCCATTGGAAGATGCGGTTGTTGTCTGATACATGGCATCCTTAAAGGTGTAATTCTGTGCCTTGTAACCACTGGTATTGACATTGGCAATATTATTACCGATGACATCCATCTTGTTTTGATGTGCTCTTAAGCCGGAAACGGCGGAATCCATAGCTCTTAACATAATTTTATTCCTTTCTTCCTTTTGAATCGGTTTTATTTCAAACAATCAGTTATTATCTATCACTGGTTAAGACTCAAGAACAGAGTCTGCATTCTTTGTATCTCTTGTAGTGTTTCCAAGTACACTCTGAATTCGTTCCAAAGAATAGTCTGTATCGTCTCCCTCGATCCGAATGGTCGGGTTCTTGCCACTCAGACTGACCGAACTTACAATTCCGGTCTTTGTGACGGTCTTTTCACTGCCATCCGCTCCAGTCCCTGCAGATGCGAGATAGGTTACCTTTTTCCCGATCAGACTGGCTGCATAGCTTTGCTGACTTAAAGCGGTCGAAGTCTTTATGGATTCTGTCATAGCTGTCAAAGACTGCACCATAGCCATCTGAGACATCTGATTCATCATATCACTGGTATCCATGGGATTGGACATATCCTGGTTGGCAAGCTGTGCTGCCAGAAGTTTGAAATAACTCTGTATGTCCAGACTTCCCTTCTCATTATTGGCGGCGGCTGTATTTTTTGAATATACGGAACTTGTTCCGCTCGATCCGCTCAATGCACTGATATCCGGCATTTTGTCTTCCTTTCTTCTTTCTGCGAGGACTTTTCTATTCTCTATCAATCCAGGCCAAGCCGCATCATATTAAGAAAACGGTCGTGGCTCTCCTGTTTTTGTTTCTGTCTTTTTTGTCCTTCATCCGCTTCCCGGCGGTTTTGAGATCGTCCTTCCAGATTCATGGAAGTTTTCTCCCCGCTATCCGTCATATTTGGTGGAAGAATGACAGCCGTTTCTTTCCCGGTCGACCGGGTCAGGATCTCTCCCATCTTTTCAGCATGTTCGGAAAGTAAATGGAAAGTTTCCGGTTTTGTTGTAAGAATCGTAAGATTTGCCCGTCCGGACTCGTAGGTCAGATGGATCGTGATCTTTCCGAGATTCTCCGGATTCAAGGTCAATTCCATCGTTCCGGGTCGGTTTTCATTTGCTTTCCAGGTCTTCGTAATGAGAGTACTTAAGTCCTCCGGAAGGCGCGCAGGACTTGTTGTCATCTGTCCTTTCGCTACGAAAGCCGAACCTTCCCCATTCCTAATTATTTCGACATTTTGGCTTGAATTATAAACATTCGACGGAGATATCGGCGAAGGCTCTTCGCTATTCCCGGAATCCTTCCTGCTACTCTTTAAGGCGGAATCCGGACGATTCTTTGCTTCTATTGTAAGGGCTGTAAGGTCCTTCCCATCTCTATTCTCCAAAGCATCTGTACTCGGATTCGAATCAAGGACCTTTGGATCAGAAGAATTCTCTTTTCCGTTCAAAGGGTCTGTCTGCACTTCAGCCAAAGAAGCCTTTCCTTCCGATTTCCCATTCTCGGATCCAAAAGCATCCCTTTCCTGATTGGTAATAGCGATCGGCTCTGCACTTGAATCTTTCGCTCCTGCCGCTCCTGTTTCATTGTCTCGATTGGAAGCGGATATTGAAAGCATTTCCCGGTCATTTGCATCCGACTCCATCATTTTCTGATTGACAGTGTTTAACGCATCTTTTGTCGGATTTACTGCAGCTTTTATCTCCTCCTTCGAAATGGCAGGATCTGTCGAGCCATCTTTCGGAATCGCAGTGTCTTTCCTGCCTTCTTTGAAAGCCGCTTTGTCTATTGCGCCTTCGTTCAAAATTGCAGTGTCTTTTTCGCCTTCGTTTAAGACCGCTGTGTCTATTTCGCCTTCGTTTAAAATTGCAGTGTCTTTTAGGCCTTCTTTTGAAATCGCAGGATCTTTCACATCCTCATCCGGATCTGTGATTTCTTTCCTTCCGGCTTGAAAACTTATCGCAGCATCCGTTTCCACTTCCAAATCTACAGGTTCTGTCTGACCTGTACTCGAATCTTTTGTAACTTCTGCTTCTACTTTTGGATTTTCCTTCGGTAGGGCATCTGCTTCCAGATTTACCGCGTTTTTCTCATTTATTTCAGGGTCCACGATGATCTGACTGTCATTTTTCTCATTTTTCACAGCCGGGCCATCTTGTCTCTGTTCTCGCAGGGCAGCCGGATCCGAGTCAGAAATAGCAGCATCCGTTTTCTGGCTTCTGCTATCTGTAGGTATCCTGCTTTGCTCCTTGTCTTTGTAATCGACTGTTCGGGCGCCATTCGAAGAAGACAAATTCTGATTTCTCTCTGTAACGGAAGCTGTTTTTCCTGCTTTTTCTACCGAAGAAGTCGAATGGTCCATCGTATGGCCTTCTTCTCTTTTCGGACTGTCTTTTGCTTTTATATTACCGGTCAGAGTCTGAATGAGATTTTGAAATGTACCGGCAATGTTGTCATTCCCATTCGAAAGTCTTCTTTCTCTCTTTCGGATCCCAGAGGAATTGGCCTTTGCCGGTTCGTTTCCCCGAACATTCAGGGTATCGTTCATTCCATACATTCTTCTTCCTCCTTTCTAATGATCTGCACTTTCCTGTTAACCTGTCGGACGTGACGTCTGGTTCTGAACAAATTCATCGATAAAAGCCTCATTTTCTTTCTGCTCGGCCAGACGATAGGATTGAAATTTCTTTTCCTTCAATTTTTCGAATTTATTGACATCGATTTTCGCGTCGATTACCTTCTTTTTGACCTTCTCTGCTTCCTTTTCGAGTTCTTTCAATTTTTCCTTCTGGACTTCTATTTCCCGGTCCATCCGGTCAATCAGGTCCGCATAGAGGAGAAATTTTTCAATGCTTCCACCGGCATGCTGGAGTTTGTCAAAGGAATCCTCAAGATTTCTCTTTTCCTTTCTGAGCGTTTGGATCTTTGTCTTCCTCTCTTCGATTCTCTGTTGCCAGACGGCATATTCTTCCAGAATGGAATCCAGGATCCTTTGTTTATAATCGAGGACAGTCTCCAGACTGTAGTGAAATTTCTTCATGGATGATCCTCTGACAGGAAACTTCTGTTCTTTGCCCGCTGAAGAAGCTTTTATTTTCGTCAGCCTGTTTCTCAAAAGTCATCGAAAAGTCAGCCTTCCAGAGCTTTCTTCATGCCTTCCAGAACTTCTTCATAGCTAAAACTTTCATTGACCCCTTGCATCAGGAAGCGATTGATCCGGGGGTAGAGGCGAATTGCCTCATCCAATTCCTTATTGGCACCTTTCTTATAAGCACCAATAGCAATCAGATCTGCATTCTTCTCATAGAGAGCCAGAATATTTCGCATACGACTGGCCAGCTTTCTATGCTCATCCGATACGATCTCTGCCATCAGACGAGAAATAGAAGCGCCAATATCAATGGCAGGATAATGGTTTTGCGCGGCCAGAGCACGGGATAGGACAATATGCCCGTCCAAAATGCCTCGAACCGTATCGGCAATCGGTTCATTGGTATCGTCGCCTTCCACCAGGACCGTATAGATCCCTGTGATGGAACCCTTCTTGAATTTTCCGCTTCGCTCTAAGAGCTTGGGAAATTCCGAATAAATAGAAGGGGTATATCCTCTTGCAATCGGCGGCTCTCCAGTCGCGAGTCCGATTTCTCTCTGTGCCATGGCAAATCGAGTCAGGCTGTCCATCATCAGAAGGACGTCCATGCCCTGGTCTCTGAAATACTCCGCAATGGTTGTTGCAACCAATGGGCATTTCAGCCGCATCATAGACGGCTGATCAGATGTTGCTACTACAAGAACCGTGCGTTTCATTCCTTCCTCGCCCAGATCCTTCTGAACGAATTCCAGAACCTCACGACCACGCTCGCCAACCAGAGCAATCACATTGATGTCGGTCTTAACATTCTTGGCAATCATGCCCATCAAAGTGGACTTTCCGACACCGGATCCGGCGAAGATACCGATACGCTGTCCCTTGCCGATCGTATTTAAGCCATCGATAGCCCGGACGCCGAGATCCAGCCGGTCCCGGATGGGCGGTCTGGTCAGAGGATTGGAGTAGCTGCTGCTTACGGTGTAATATTCACATTCCTCCGGGAAAGCCTCTTTCCCGTCGATTGGATGACCGACAGCATTGATAATCCTGCCTCGTAAGAAATCTCCAACCGGGATCCGCAATCTGTGACCAGTGTTTCTGACAAAGCTTCCGGCTGTAATCCCGCTGTTACTCTCATAGGTCATAAGCTGGATCTTCTCACTCTTAAAGCCAACGACCTCAGAGGCCACATAACGGCCGAGTTCCTCGCTGTAGATTTCCATGATATCGCCGATCGAACATTTGCTGCCCGAAGCTTCCATGGCAAGTCCGACGATGTTTTCAATTTTACCGATGTGACCTATCGTATCCATATTGCGGATCAGGCCGGGTATCTGACTAAACATCGATATCTTCGTCCTCGATCGTAACTTCCTTCAACCTGCTTTTTACATTTTCGACCTGGGTTTTCACGCTCATGTCGATCACTTCTTCCGGGGTCTCCATGATGAGATATCCACGGGATTCCTTGTCCATAACAACAAATTTAATATTTTCGGAAATATCGGAAAGGACCCCGGCGAGATCCCCTCCTTCCTTCGCTATCATGTCATAATCTTCTTTATCGATATAGATCTTGATCCAGGCCGTTTTCCTGTGTTTCTCCGCCTCTGCGGCAATCATTCGTAAGATGATCTCCGAACTGGATGCAAGAGAGACCTGAATGACTTTTTCCGCAACTGCAAGGGAGATATCCCTAAGAGTTCCGAGATACTTCTTCAAGATGGCATTTTTTGCGTCCTCGAGTTTTTGGATGGCTTTTATATTTTCAACCTCTGTCTCTTGGATGGCCTTTTCAAATTCTTCTCTGCCTTCGACCTGGCCGGCATTTTTTCCTTCTTCAAAGCCTTCTTTATATCCATCCAGATGAGCCTTTTTTCGGATATCCTCCGCTTCCTTTCTCGCATCTTTCAGGATGATGGCGGCTTGTTCTCTGGCCTCTGCCAGAATCTGTTCACTGACTCTGGCAGCATGGCTTGTCTTATCTTCTTCTTTCGCTTTTTTCTCGACTTTCTTCCGTTCTTCCATTCGGATCGCTTCCGGCTGTATTGCCGTGACCTTCGGCGGATCCTGAAACTTCAGAGTCAGGAAGGGGTGGATGTCTGAAAGGCTCTTCTTATCCGGCATTTCCGTATCCTTATACGATGATCTCATCTTCACCGCCGCCTCCCTTATTGATTACAAGCTCGCCACGATCTTCCAGAGACCGGATCAGGTTGACAATTCTCTGCTGTGCTTCCTCGACATCACGGAGACGGACATTGGTCGTCATCTCCAGATCACTTGTCACGGTTTCAGCCATACGCTTGGACATATTGTGGAGGAAGGTCTGTTTCATATCTTCGCTTGCCGTCTTCAGGGCAAATACAATATCTCTGCTGTCGCAATCGCGGATAAAGCGCTGTACCGAACGGTCGTCCATGGTAAGGATATCTTCGAAAACAAACATCCGGTCGCGGATCTCTCCAGCCAGATCCGGATTGGTTTCGTCCATTCCGTCAAAAATCTTCTTGCTTGTGGTACGGTCCACATGGTTCATGACATCCGCAGCGAAATCAATACCGCCGACATTCATGTTGTCTTCACTGGTAATGATGGTATCAAACTTCCGTTTCATCTCTTCCTCGACGATGGATATTGCCTCGGGAGAAACCCGGTCCATTTCCGCCATAGCCGAGATCGTATCGACTCTCTTGCTTTCCGGCAGATTTGCCAGGACTTGAGCCGCAAGTTCCACCTCCAGATAGGAGAGAATCAGAGCGATGACCTGGGGTCTCTCATTCTGCATCAGAGAAATCAGAGATTTCGGATCTCCCTTGCCAAGAAAATTGAAGGGTCTGGACTGCAAAGTCTTTGAAACCTTATCCAAAAGATTTCGGGCAGTTGTTTCGCCGAACGCCTTTTCCAGGACATCCCGAGCATAATCAATACCGCCCTCGCTCATCATCTTATGCGTGACGCAGAGTTTATAGAAATCGCTTAAGGCGCCCTCGACCTGGGAATTGGTCCTCTGGCCAAGTCTTGCGACCTCATAGGTCAGCTCTTCTACTTCACTTTGTTTTAAATATTTGTAGATCTGAGAAGCCCTCTCTGTACCCAGAGATACGATGACCAATGCCGCCTTCTGCCGATTGGTCAGCCAGGAAGTCGATGTGCGGTCCGGCTTGGCCAGCTCGCTCAGATCTACTGTATTATTTTCTGGACTTTCTTCTGCCAACGCTATCATCCTCACTTCTCAGCCAGCCTTCCACCAGCTTGGCTGCAGCCTGCGGATTCGTCTCCACAAAGCTTCCAATACTGTCTTTCAGTTCCTCTCCTCTGGCGACATGAATGTCTGCCTGTTCTTCTTCGTTCAATTTTCTTGCCTGAGCTTCCGCTGCTTCCTTTTCTGCCTTTTCCTTGGCCAGCCGCTCTTCTTCAAGACGAGCAGCTTCCTCTTCTTCCTCTTCCTGCCGTTTGGCCTTTCTCGCCATCAGGATGCGAAGAATAATAAAGAGGATCAGAATTCCTGCACCGGCAATAATGGCCATAAGGATCATCTGTCTCGGATTCATCTTGCCATTGTTATTAGCATTGGTCGAGCCGGATTGCTTGGCAGCTTCCTTAGTTACTCCGGTTCGAATGACGCTGACCTTCTGATCTGCGTTTGCTCTGCTGATACCTGCTGCATCCGCGATCAACTGACGAAGCTGGTTGTCCGCAATCGACATATCTGCTGTATCAATGACAACAGCCACGGTCAGATCCTGTAAGGTTCCGGGATTCGTTGTGGTCTGTTCCTTCTGAGTGTTATAGAGATATTCTCTGGAAGCATCATTATTGAAATTCGAATCATTCGTTGTATTGCTTCCATTTTGTGTCGTATACTGTGGCGTATCCGCATTCGCGTCTGTTCCTGCAACACCCGCAGCTCTTGTAGCATTATCTCCAGTGTAAGCATTGCTCTCTGTTTCTTTGGAAAGCAATCCCTCCTTATCATCCGGATCCGTCTGTACCGGAACCGAGTAAGTTGTATTTTCCTGCACCCGACTCGAGGTATCCAAAGTTCCCTTAACGGAAACTTCTACATTGCCGGCCTTATAGAGCTTGGCAAGAACACGCTTTACATTTGCTGCAATGTTATTCTCAAGTTTCTGTGTCTGACTGTCTACCGCCTCCGTATTATCGGTACTGCCAGTGGCGGAAGAATCTCCAACCTCTGTCATGGTAGCTGCATCGAAAACCGATACATTGGTGAAATTCATTCCCTTAACTGATCTTGCAACCAGATTTCGGACCGCATTGGCGCTTTTTTCCGACAGTGTTGCACCTCTTTGCATGGTTACGACGACCGATGCAGAAGCTGTTTTCTCTGAATTACTATCATCACTGGAGAGTGCGTAAGTGTCATCGTCATCCTCCGCAATTGTCACCTTGGCATCCCGTACTCCGTCAAAAAGGCGAATGGTCGATCCCAGCCGATCCTGAAGTTCATAGAGTGTATATTGTTTCTTGTCTGATTCCGTTGCCATCAGGTTCGAGTTCTTTACATACATATCATATGTAAAACCGCTCTTCGGATATCCCTGACTGATCAGCTTCGCACGGAGAGAATCTGCCTGATCTTTCGGGACATTGATCGTTCCGGAAGCAGCATCGTATTTGTATTCCACTTTCTCTTCTTCGATCAATGATGTGATCTCTGTAGCTTCATCTGCACTGAGACCGGTAAAGAGTGTGGTGTATTCCGGTTTCTTGGTAGAAAGATGAGCAAAAACCAGAGATCCGATCACAACAAAAGCGATTGCCGCTGCCGCAGCAATCATTATCACTCGCTGAGCTTTTGGAGACAGCCCCTCCCAGGCTTTTTTTACTTTATTCATCATGTCCTCTGATCATCCATTGATAAGTATCAAAAAAGAAGCTGTGAAAAAAGATGGTAATTTGCAAAAAATGCAGTGTAACCTATCAATCACTTTTTTCCAGCAAAAGAAGACCTCCGAAAAGAGGCCCTAAATCTGCATCTGTGTTAATTCCTTATAGGATTCCATTGCTTTATTTCGAAGGGAAATCATGAGATCCAGAGAAATCTGCGCCTTGGATTCGGCGATTGGCAAAGTATGAGGATCATCCAACTGACCGGTAGCCAGAAGATATTGCTGATTCTCTACTTCCGCCTGTGTAGACTTCACCTGATCCGCCGCGTTCCGGAAGACATCGCTAAAAGGCAGTTCACCCGTTCCCTGAATGGAATTTGTACCGGGTGTAGAACTTGAAAGTGACTGAACCCCATTTGCTTTCCACAGCTTCATAGGGGTAATAAAAGCCGAATTGATAGACTGAATTGCCATGCTGATAAACTCCTTTTGTTTTATTTCCGACATCCTTGTCGTAAGTTACCGGCCTCCATAGCCGGTAATAAAGTAAAACAAAAAAAGCACCGAGACCCTATCAAGGCGGCCGGTGCTGCAAGGAAACAGAAATATCCATGTATCCTGTCTCCATTCTAAAGTAGTGCAGCTGGCTGACCGTCTGGTCCCTATAGCTTTGCGCCACAGACTTCCATCTGCTTTGCCTTTGATATTACTTTTAAGAACCTATTATATTACCATTGTTCATAAGTGGATCTACCGATCGAAAAATATATCGGATCAATCTCTTATCAGTAATTAATATTAATAGCCTAAAGCCAATTATGCAAGCCTTTTCCTCGAAACATTCGATTTTTCGTCATTTTATATAAAGGCTTTGCCTTGTAGTTTTCTGTTTTTTGGGGTGGATTTTTGTATTATTTGATAACAGCTGATTAATTTTTATATTGTCTGTATCTTTTGGTTATAATTGCAATATTGTCTAGATGAAAGTCCATCGTTTTCTAACGAAAAATCAGTAAAAAACTCTGATTTTTGTTGAAATTGTCATGCTGTATGCACTCATAGATTCTTTTCTGTTCTCTAATGGATTCCAAAAAAGAATCGAACAGTATTGCATGACAACTCAACAGAAAATTCCGGATTTTCATAATCCTAAGTCGAATCTGTCCTATATGCTAAAACATACGGCGAATATCAAGAATCTGCCGGTAGGCCGGATTGTCCTGAACAATGATGCCGGATTTTGTGCTGGCAGCATGAACGATCCGGTTATTTCCGATATAGATTGCTGTATGGCTGCCGTAATTAATGACATCTCCCGGCTGCATTTCCTGATAGGAAACAGATCGCCCATCATAAAGCTGCGTTGCAGTCGTCCGGGTCAGATTGATATGGAATGCTTTATAAACCTGCTGCACAAAACCTGAGCAGTCGCATCCATTCGTCAGAGAGGTTCCGCCCCAAACATAGGGGTTTCCGACGAACTGAAGGGCATAATTCACCAGTTTCTCTCCTTCTGTCTTTGGATTTTTATACCCATAGGCCTCTACTGCTTTCTGCCCGGTCAGTGAATGGTCCACCGATCCTGTTTTACTATTATGGCTCTGACTTTCGAATCCGTTTTCCGAACCCTCTGTATCATTGTCAGGTCCTGCCTCATCCGAATTACCATTCCCAATCCGGGAGTAATTGCTTCCTTCACCTTCCCCTGCCAGCTTTTCCCGATCCGCAATCTCATCCAATTTCGATTGAATGGCGGCAATCTCTTCTGTTAGATCAGAGAGACTCTCTTCTTTTTCTCTTGCCAGGCGATCCTTCTTCGTCCAGTCCTCCGTCACTTCCGTCAATTGATCCAGGATCTTTTGATCCGGTTCCGAAACTTTTCCCTTAATTTCTTTCTTCGTATTCCGATAATACTGTAACGTCTGCTTCTGTTCCTGGCGGGCCGTCTTCATTTCCGATTGGGATAAGGAAAGCTGCGTCCTCTGAAAAACAAGGGCCTTCGATGCCTCCGCCTTGGCCCGTGCCGCTTCCAAAGGACTGTCATATTTCTGCCGCGTAACCTTTCTTTGTTCTCTCAATGCTTGCTTTAAAGCCTTACGGATATCCTTCTGATTGGTCTTTATTTCGCGGATCCCGTCTTTGGCAAGAGAAACAGAGACCTCAGCGTCGGCCAGTTTTCTCTGATTTTCTTCTAAAGCAGCGAGGATCGCCTGACGGCTCTGGTAAGCTTTGTCCGCATCTTGTTTTAAGGACTCTGCCTCTGCGGAAAGCGTTTCCTTCCTGCTTTCCAGAGCCCTTTTCTCCATTTCCAGTCTTTCTTTTTGGTTTTTGGAACTTGTACTCTCTTGTACCCGGCTTTGTTCAGAGCCTTCCAGGGGAAAAGAAGTCTCTGCATTCGCCCCCGAAAGACGAGAAGCCGTAGCAGAGACTGGCGTCCCTGCTGCGGCTGTAAATACAAAAATCATTGTAAGAAGGAGAAGGATTCCTCTCCATGGATGTGAAATCATTCTCAATTTCAATTTCCTTTACCTGTATGAACCTGAGATCCTGACCCCGGGTGAAAGCGGAATGGGCAGGCAATTATCTCATTCAGACCACACCGGACCATCAGACGGTGATCTCATCTACCATTTGCTTCAAAGACGATGCCTGATTATTGAGCTCCTGGCAGGAAGTCGAACTCTCTTCAGCTGTTGCACTATTCTGCTGAACAACCTGAGAAATCTGTTCCAGACCGCTTGTTACCTCACCGATAGCCGTTGCCTCGCTCTTCATCTCGCCCGCAATATCAGCGACCAGTTTCTTACTCTTCTTGGCACTCTCCATCACAGCGGTCAAAGATTTGGCCGAATCTGTAACCAGAGAGGAGCCGTTATGGATGGCTGCAATGGCACCCTCGATCAGAGAAGATGTCTCACTTGCGGCTTCGGCAGACTTCCCTGCCAGGTTCCGAACCTCGTCAGCTACTACAGCAAATCCCTTACCTGCGTTGCCGGCACGCGCTGCCTCAACTGCCGCATTCAAAGCCAGGATATTGGTCTGGAATGCGATATCATCGATTGCCTTGATAATATTCTCAATCTGGTTGGACTTTTCTTCAATTTCTTTCATGGCTTCCAGCATATTGGTCATCTGCTTGTTTTGTTCCATGATCTCATCTGCAACCTGACCGGAGAAGTTCTCAACATCGCCTGCGTCCTCCGCATTCTTTGTGATCTGCAAGGAAAGCTGGGTAATGGTGCTGGTCAATTCTTCTACCGTTGCGGCCTGCTCGGTTGAACCTTGAGACAGGGCCATGGATCCGTTGGCGATTTTTGCCGAACGCATGGTCACCTGATTGGCAACCTTGTTCATCTGCTGGAAGATATTCCGAAGATTCTTATGGATCTCTTCAAAAGAAACTGCGATTCTCTTATATTCACCGACGAAGTGATCCGGATTCTTGATCTCTGCAGTGAAAATTCCTCTGCTCATCTCATCCAGAACCTTCGATGTCTCGCCGATCACTTCTTCTGTCGTTGCCTGCATAGCAGCATAATCATCGATTGCCTGGCCGAACTCATCATTTCCGGTATGCTTGCGACTGATCCGATAATCGAAGCTGCCCTTCTTCATGACATTGACTGCCTTAGTAATCTCAAGAATATTTCTTGACATATAGCGTGTCAAAATCAGGAAATCGACAACCAAAAGAAGCATGATAATGGGAAGAACGATAGCGACTCCAATCATAACATGCTTATGAACCTTGTTCAAGCTGGCAGTGACAGAATTAAACTCTGCCTGGTTCAGATGACCGCTGGACAAAAATCCATGAATATGGTCAATCGCAACTTTCTGCATCCGATACATGGAATAATATGCCAGAATAAAAATCAAAAAAAGCGATGACAGCATATAAATGAGCGTTCCTATAAACTTACCTTTGATGCTCCAATCCTTCAGGTTTTTCATTTTTTTCACCTTCTAAAATTTCTTTAATATGAACCTAGCCTGTTACTTTCTCATTGGTTTTATATTCCATGGTTTTCAATCTGTCTGCTTTGGACTTGCTTTGCATCTAGATTCTGTGAAACTACTTCCTGATTTATGAAAAAGGATAGTTGATGCAGATCCTTCACAAGAGTCGGCATGACAGACGGATAACCATTTTCATCAAGATTCTCTATATGTTCGAAACCCGCCGGACGGGAACAGAACAGAATCCGGCATTGTTGCTGCCGACGAAGGAGAAAGAGATCATATTCCATCCACTGGAAATGATCCTTCTCATCCATGGTTCGGAAATAATCTGTCAGCATTCCATGGTCTCTGCAGGACAAGCGTTCTACCATCGTTTCCGGATTCATAAAGGCAAGAAAGCGCTTTTGATCACCGGGATGAATCCGATTTACAAGTCTGCTTCCTACCCATTTGCTAAAACCGGTACCAACCAAACCTCTGGAAAGGAAATGATTCTTAATATAGACCGGCTCGGCAGTATCCTGTTTGGGATCAATCAATTCCACGACATCGAAGATCTGGAAAACCACCGACATCACTTCCCTTGGCTGTATCCCTTTGGAAAATTCTGCATGTTCCGATACATTGTGAGCAACAAGAACGTAAGCACTGCCTCCCTCATAGCGGGATACTGCCCTTCCATGCAAAATCAGATAATTTCCATTGACCATCTGATCCAGCGTCACGATCTTCCTACTGTCGAGCATCTTTTGGAAATATGCCCGGACCTGTCCATACAAAGGATGCGCCTTATCATTCATATCAAATTCCAGTGCTCTTGGTGAGTAAACGCCCACACTTCGTAAGAGACTCCGGTAGGGTTTATTGGTTAGAAGGAAGCGCCCTCTGTCTCCGCGATATTCCCAGATAGCCAGGGGGATACCCTGAGAAATCTCAATCGTATCATCATTATCCTGCATCAGATCACTTTCCAAAGGACGGGTACTAAGCAAATTGACCCGACCGAGATCATCATAATAATTCCGCATGGAGTCCGGTTCAATGGAAAGTTCGACATGATGCAGGTGAGAAGCCAACTGTCGCAGGGGCTGGGGTTTTCCAATCAGAAAGCCCTGCAGTTTCTCACATCCGATATCCCTTAAGAATGCCAGCTGCTCCTCTGTTTCCACACCCTCTGCAAGTGTCCGAATCCCAAGCCGTTTTGCCATATCAACAATCGATGTCAGAATCTTCTGCGACCGGTTATCGAAACGTCTGAGAAAGAGCATGTCGATTTTAATGACGTCGAAATCATAATCTTTCAAGGTATTGAGAGAAGAATAGCCTGAGCCGAAATCATCCATCCAGACTTCAAAGCCGGCTTGATGGAACCTTTTGATCTGTTCCTTGATATATTCCGGATTCTTGTCGAATACCGACTCCGTAATCTCAATATGAATCAGCTTCTTCGGGATCTGATACTTGTCTGCAATTTCCAGAATGTCCTGATAGATATCACATAGTTCAAAGTCCAGCCTTGATACATTGAAGGAAAATGGAACAACTTCTTTTCCCTCCTCCAGGAGTTTTCCGGTTTCGCGGCAAGCGATGGTGACAATGGCCAAATCCAGCTTGTGAATCAACTGATATTCTTCGAGGGTCCCAATCAGAAGGTCCGGCGTGATCAAACCGTAAACCGGGTCCTCCCAGCGGGCCAGGGCTTCGACACCACAGACCTCCCTGGTCAGACTGCGGATCACAGGCTGATAATAGACCTTGATCCAGTCCTTTTCGATCGCCTCATCCAAATGCTCTACAATATAATGCCGACGATTGATTGCTTGTGCCAGTTCCTGATCAAAGTAGCGATAGATTTTCCAGTAGTCTCTCTTAATACTGTCCGCAGCACTCTTGGCACGGTCACAGAAAATCGACATCTCACAGTCGAGCTCTTCATAAGGGATGGTATAGATCCCCGCCTTTAGACTGCAAACCGTATCATAAAGGGTCGTGGAAAATTTACCATTGACTTTCTCAATGCCTCTCACTGACTCGTCAGAAAAAGCCATAACAATGAACTGATCCGCTGCAAACCTTGCAACCATACGATTTGGAAAAGCTTCGGCAAGGATATTTGCAAGCTTGCAGATTGCCTGGCTGCCCCGCTCAAATCCATATTTCTCGTTATAGGACTGGAAGGAAGTGATATTAAAATAGATAATATCCACTCCACGTTTCTGAAACTCCCGTGCTTTTTCTTCCAACTCTCTGATATTCTTAAGAAAAATTCCTGAGATCACACGGAAAGAGTAGATATTCAGCGCATTGGTCAGTGGGTCATATAGGAAATTCTGGGAAATCAGACTTTCCGGCATGTCCATATGATAATCTTGAAACAATCGGATATAATTGATCATAGCAGCCTTTGATATATCTTCTAAAGCACCTTTAGTTCTATAATTTTATCGGCAAAAGTCTTGTCCATATAAGCCGAACTTTCTTCGCAAACGGGTTATATTTCTGTAAGAATTCGCCGAAGTATAGGAAGGTTCATTATCTTAGGAGGTACGATATGAAATTACAGGATTTCTGTGATCTGAAAGTTGTAAATGCACTGATAGAAGACTGGGAGAGGGTCACCGGTCTTAAGGCGATCCTTCTTTCCCCGGACGGAAACCCGCTTGGGCAGGAGAAGGAGCTGAAAGATGCCGAAAGCCGGGACCTTATGATCGAAGATGAGAAAGTTGCCGAGCTCCACTTAGGATATGATGCAGCAGAAGAAGTCCCGGAAGGAGCTCATGCGAGTGAGAAAAAGGACGCTGCCGTCTCTCTTCTTTATCAGTCCCTTTCCAACACCCTTTATCAGCACTATTTCAAATATGCAGCCGACCATCGTCTTAAGCGCCTGGCCGATGGCATCGAAGCTACAGATGAACTGGTTCGCCAGATCATGAGCTGTACTGTCAATCTGAAGAATATCCAGAAGCGGCAGAAGATCGTTGCCATTAATGCCAGCATTGAGGCTGCCAGAGTCGGCGAGGCCGGCAGAGGCTTTGCCGTTGTCGCTGAGGAAGTTGAGAAATTGTCCGAGAGCAGTTCCGAAGTCAACGCAACGATTGAAAAAGTGGTTTCCGAGATCAGGAATACCGTCTCCAGCCTGAAGGAGTGAGGTTCTGATAGAGTGAGCTTTTGAAGAAGTGTTCTTCTGATAAAGTGAGATTCTGATAAAGTGAGCTTCAAAAATAAAAGCGCCATCCCTTGGGTGGCGCTTTTTTGATCTGCTTTCTCTTCCTCAATCCTTCACATTCGTGATAACGATATTGGCACATTCAATCGTGGAAAGGTCATAGACTTTTCCGCTTTCACAGCCGACAACGGTCGGACGCAGAAGCCCTGCCGGGTTTTTCTGGACAACTCTCGCCGTCTCTCCGTTACTGAGTACCACGTAGGAGTCCACCGGATAGAGGATCATGGAGGCCAGAAAGCTCTTCAGATCATCCATATCCAGCTGATCCGTCATGGCCATCAGCATCTCAACTGCCTGTCCGGGTGGCATTCCGTCCTTGTAAGGGCGGTTTGTCACCAGTGCATCATAGATATCGGCAACGGTAAGGATCCTGGCATAAGGATGAATTCCATCTTTTAAAGCTCCAAAGGGATAGCCGCTGCCGTCAATTTTCTCATGATGCTGAAGCATACCAAGCTTGACTGCATCCGGGATCTCCGGATTGCCCTCGACCATCTCATAGCTTAAAAGGCTGTGGGTCTTCATCACTTCAAACTCTTCCGGCGTTAGTTTGGCCGGCTTGTTCAAGATCTCTGGCGGGATCTTGGTCTTTCCGATGTCATGCAATAAGCCGGACATACCGATCTCATAAACTTCTCTCCGGCTTTTCTTCTGCTGCTTTGCAATAATCATCGCGATGGTTGCGACATCCACACTATGTTCAAAAGTATATTCATCCGATGTCTTTAATTCCCGGATATTCAGAGCGACCGCATGATTGGAGTCAATAGCCGTCATCAAATCATCCATGATAGACCGGGTTGTTGTCGCCAATTCCTTGGGCGAAGGATTGTTATAAATCGTCTGAACGCCAGCTGCGATCTGCTTTTTCAGGGTCTTCGAAAAATGCAGCTTGGCAGGATCCTCTACCCGAAGGCGTTCGACTTGCTGACGGGCAAGCCTGGTCATCTTGGGCCGGTTCATTCTGTCATTAGCTTCACCGATCCGGATCTGCAGAGAGCCGATCCCAAGATAGCGCAGATGTTCTATGATATATGGTGTCAGCACCGTACCGGCTTCTACCAGATGTCTGCTGCGGCGGTCCTCTACCGGACTGCCAACGATCATCCCGGGCCGGACGGCATTTATTGGCATAGAACGTACTATGACATTGCCCATTCTAATCTCTCAACTTTCCCAAAAAGTGTATTATCTGAAAGGCCTGTTATCAGGCAGATTCCTCTATCCTGTTATCAGGCAGATCCCTCTATCTATGAAAGCAGAACCATCGATCTTCTAAATATTATCGGCAGGTTTCTGCTGCCTTATAAATGCACGGTCCTTCATGCGCCTGCTGGCGGCCCAAAAGATCCATGACACGGTCTTAGGATATGGCAATCCTCTCTCCGTTCGAAAGGACAGTATATCCGTGCCGGTCGTCATCCAAATCAGCCACGAGAATCGCCCGCTCATCTACGAGATTTCCATCCTGTATTAAGAAATATAGACCATTCTCTCCCTTTTCTGCAAGCATCTCACCATAATTTGACAGTTTGTCGCAGATCTTATTAAAAGGGAACTCATATTTTCCATCCGGCAAAGCTTTCCTATGAGCCTGATCCTTGGGGCCAAAAACAAGTTTTCTCTTCTTCACAAGTTCCCAAAGGGGCTGGATAATATCCGTATTTTCCTTCAAAGACCAGAGATTCTTATTCTCCCAATTTTGCCACCAGGTCTCCATGCCCTGGCGGACATAAACCGAATCCGCCCGAAAATCCACTGTCGATCCCTCCGGGATCCGTTCTAAGGCCCGAAAGGCTGCCATTAATTCCATCCGGTTGTTGGTCTGTCCCGGCATGGCCCCGAAGGCCTCCGTCAGGATCTGTCCCTTTCGATTCAGAATGACAAAAGCATATCCGCCGGGACCCGGATTGGTCAATGCGCCTCCATCCGTATGGATCTCGTAAAAATCCATTGGATCCTCCTCTGCCGGCAGACTCGGTTCTTTCTTCCCTACTGGTTTTTGTTGATTTCCATAGGGCTTGTCCCCTGTCCTTAGAAATGTTTCATAGGCAGTTTCAGCCGCTTTCCTTGTCTCATATCCCTTATAGATAGCATGGGGAAAGCCAGTCACCAGAGGACTTACTTCTTGCCAGCTGTTAAAAATGCCTGTCTCTTTTCCTTGAAATATTACATATGCGGCTTTCTTTGCCATGTGACCTCTCCTGGTATCAGATCTTTATTATAAGGGTTACATCTGCCGAGCCCTGGTTGTTTTTCAGATTAGTCTAGGATCCTATTATAACACGAAGAGAACCAGCTCTGCCTTATGCAAGTTGCTTTCAGAAAAAAACAGGAGGGCCTGATCAGGCACTCCTGTTTTTATGACATTTGAAAAATAATAGGGTCATGTCTCGGTGAAGCAAGACTCAATAAACCTGGTATCTATTTCATTATCGATAGTGTTCTAAAAGAAAGGATCTTTCCGAACATAATCTTCTGTCTCTCGATTGGTCTATATTTCTCAGGAAAGAATCGCCTTATCTGACGTGAATTCCTCACCCGATACTTCTTCAAATTTATGGAGGAGGTCCTCGATCGTCAGTTTCTTCTTTTCTTCTCCCCGGATATCCAGAATGATCTGTCCGTTATTCATCATGACAAGGCGGTTTCCGTGAGCGATGGCGTCCCGCATGTTATGGGTGACCATAAGGGTCGTCAGATTGTTTTCCGATACAACCCGGTCGGTAGCCTTCAAGACCTTGTCAGCCGTCTTCGGATCCAGGGCAGCCGTGTGCTCATCCAAAAGAAGGACTTTCGGTTTCTGAAGCGTCGCCATAAGAAGGGTCAGGGCCTGTCGCTGACCGCCGGAAAGGAGACCGACCTTGGCAGTCATCCGGTCTTCCAGTCCGAGATCCAGCCGCTTTAACAGCTCATGATACTCCTCATGTTCCTTTTTCGTCACGCCCCATTTCCAGAAAGCATGGAAACTGCCACGTCTCCTGGCCAGTGCTAGATTTTCCTCGATCTCCATATCCGCAGCGGTTCCGGTCATGGGATCCTGAAAGACCCGTCCAAGGAAGGCTGCTCTCTTATAATCCGGCAAAGCGGTGACATCGACACCATCAATCGTGATTCGTCCGCTGTCGATTGGCCAGACACCTGCGATCGCATTCATGAGCGTTGACTTTCCTGCGCCGTTTCCGCCGATCATTGTCACGAAATCTCCGGTCTCAAGGTCCAGAGAAACTCCGTTCAGGGCCTTCTTCTCATTTACGGTTCCGGGATTAAAAGTTTTTCTCACATTCTTTATCGTAAGCATCACTTCTCCCCCTTTCCGGCCTTCTTATAGGAATGCTGGATGCGATCCTTCACATAAGGCACACCCATGAAAATGGCAACAACCAGTGCTGTAAAGAGCTTTAAGTCGTCCGAAGGGAACTGCATGGCAAGGACCAGACCGATGACAATATAGTATAGGATCGCGCCCAGAACAACGAAGATCATGCGGAGCATGAAGTTCATTCTCTTTCCGAAAACAGCGCTTCCCAGGACATCTCCGATGATCACTGCGGCAAGGCCTATGACAATGGCGCCACGACCCATATTGATATCGGAAAAGCCCTGATACTGAGCAAACAAACCGCCTGCCAGAGCCACCAGTCCATTGGAAAAAGCCAGTCCCAGGATCTTCATGCCTCCGATATTAATGCCCTGAGCCTTACTCATCTGTGGATTGTTTCCGGTTGCGCGAAGGGCAGATCCTTGTTCAGTTCCGAAGTAAATATAGAGCAAAATGACGATGACCACGACAAAGATCGCAGATATCACAATGGATCTTTGGACATATCGTAAGGACAGCAACAGAGGATAATTGCTAACCGAAACTGCCTTATTCGCTGCGCCCATGATGTTCAGATTCAGGGAATAGAGAATAAACTGGGTCAGAATTCCTGCCAGAATATCCGGAATGCCCATGACCACATGGAAGATACCGGTCAGAATGCCCGCCAGGATCCCTGAAACAGTTGCAAGAATAAGTGCCAAAGCAACCGGTTTCCCGGACAGAATCATCATGACTGCGACAGCTCCTCCTGTAGCGAAGCTGCCATCGACCGTCATATCTGCAAAATTAAGAACCTTAAATGTGATGTAAACTCCCAGCGCCATAATGCCCCAGATCAGGCCTTGGGCTATATTTCCCGGAAGTGCATTCGTAAATGCAATGAACATATATCGCTCCTAGATTTTCAAAGTTGAACTTGATTTTTTACTCCGACTTGATTTCCGAATAGTCATCCGGAATCTTCACGCCAAGCTTATCCGCACGATCCTTCATGTATTCCTTCGTGAATTTCTTTGCGGTCTGAACTTCCATCTCACCGGGTTTCTTTCCGTTGACCAAGATGTCATAAGCCATCTCGCCGGTCTGATAGCCAAGGTCATAGTAGCTCAGGGAAAGAGTTGCAACGCCACAGCCTTTGCAGATCCCTTCTTCACCGGTAACGATCGGGATGCCGGCCGGCTCAGCGACATTGTTGATATTCTCAGCACAGGAGGCTGCTGTATTATCCGTTGGAATATAGAGTACTTCTGAATCGCCGCAGGCTTTCTTAGTTACATTGGCAACGTCATTGGAATCTGAAAATGCATAATCGGTAACGGTATATCCTTCTTCTTGCAGATACTTGGTAATGTTTGTTACCTGATACTTGGAATTGGCCTCTGCATTGCAGTAGAGAATACCGACTTTTTTCTTATCCGGAAAAAGTTCCTGGATCATCTTAGCCTGCTCATCCAAAGGAGCCAGATCCGTCGTACCGCTGACATTGCTGCCGCTCTTGCCTGTCCAGTCCTTGATGTCCAGAGCGGAGCCGTAATCGGTAACACTGGTTCCGACAATGGGGATGTCTGCTGTTGCCTGGCTGGCTGCGGTCAGAGCTGCAGTCGCATTGGCCATGATCAGATCCTTACCTGATGACACAAAGGAGTTGGCAATCGTTGTACAGGTTGCCGAGTCACCGGATGCATTCTGTTCATCAAATTTTACCTTGCTGCCAAGCTTGTCCTCCAGGGCCTTCTTGAAGCCCTTGGTTGCTGCATCCAATGCCGGATGCTGGGTCAGCTGAACGATGCCGACCTGATAGGTTTTTGTTGCCTTGCCTGACTTGCCTCCGGAAGCACTGCCGGATCCGCTTGCAGATCCGCATCCTGCCAGAAGACTTACGGATAAGGCAGCCGTACTGAGTAATGCGAGTAATTTTCTTTTCATCTTATTCCCTCCCGTAATTGAATGAATTTCATCTGAATGAACTTCGTCTAAATGAGTTTCATCTGAATGAACTTATCTGAATGAGCGCCATCTGAATGAGCGTCATAATATAAGTGCCATGCACTCCCTTGTGGAATAGTCATTGCAACTGTCCCACAACTTTTTCACTTTATTGCGTTGACGTGAGTTTCTTTCATGTAAGATAACACGTCAACGTGTAGAAGTCAATATAGAATGTTCCAACAGACCTCAGGCGAATCCCGACAGCCCCACATGAGCTGCCATATTCGATATATGAAAACTTTTCAAATCCATGCGTATTCCCAGGCCTCGACAGCCCTCCAATGCCACTCAATATTCGATATTTGAAATCTTTTCAAATCCATGCGTATTCCCAGGCCTCGACAGCCCTCCAATGCCACTCAATATTCGATATTTGAAATCTTTTCAAATCCATGCGTATTTTTCGGCCTTTTTTATAGCATGATTTTCAAAAGATTTCATATATCGAATTTTTGATCCGAAAAAGATCATTTTGTCGGTTCGGAACACGCATGAAATCAAAAACTTTTCAAATATCGAATAATCCCTCATAAGCATAACCGAAAAAACGTGCCCTGCAAGACAGGGCACGTTTTAATACCAGCTCGTAAATAGAAATTCTAATCCTTACTTCATAAATAGAAATTCTAATCTTACCTCATAAATAGAAAGCCTAATCCTTACCTCATGAATAGAACTCCTAATCCTCACTTCAAATATCCGGCAATCAGATCTCCGCATTCCTTGCAGCCGACTTGCTTCATGCCGGCTTCCATGATATCTGCGGTTCGATAACCGTCATCCAGATAGGAAGAAACCGCTTTTTCAATGGCATCCGCTTCCTTCTCCATATTAAAGCTGTAACGAAGCATCATAGCTGCTGAAAGAATGGTTCCAACGGGATTTGCAAGATCCTGCCCGGCAATGTCCGGAGCCGAACCGTGAATCGGTTCATAGAGGCCAACCGTTCCGGCGCCCAGGCTCGAGGAAGGGATCATGCCGATCGAGCCTGTGATCTCGGAAGCCTCATCCGAAAGGATATCGCCGAACATATTCTCCGTTACAATGACATCGAATTGGGAAGGATCTTTGACGATCTGCATGGCACAATTGTCCACCAGCATATCGGTGAGTTCCACATCCGGATATTCTTTCGAAAGCTCATGCATGGTCTTCTTCCAGAGCCGGCTGGTATCGAGGACATTACTCTTTTCGACGGAGCAAAGCTTCTTTCCCCGCTTTCTTGCTGTCTGAAAGCCGATTCGGCCGATACGTTCGATCTCTTCCTTACTGTATTTCATGATGTCCGTGGCGGTCTCTCCCTCGGTCTTATGCTCGCCGAAATAGATACCGCCGATCAGCTCACGCACGATGATGAAATCTATACCGCGGCCAACAATGGCTTCTTTCAATGGAGATGCCTCTGCCAGTTGAGGCCAGATCTTGGCCGGCCGATTATTGGAATAGACACCCATACCCGAGCGGAGACGAAGGAGTCCCTTTTCCGGACGTTTTGGGCCCGGAACATCATTCCACTTGGGGCCACCGACCGCACCAAGCAGAACACTATCCGAAGCAAGGCACTTGTCCAGTTCCGACTGAGGCAGGGGATCGCCATACTTATCGATCGCACATCCACCCATATCAACATCCGTATAAGTAAAATGATGACCGAAGATCCGGCCGATCTGATCCAAAACCTTGATTGCTTCATTCACGATCTCGGGGCCGATTCCATCTCCCCGGATCACCGCAATATTCTTATCCATTTTCTTTCCTCTCTCTCCACTTGAGCTAGCTATCGACTCTCCTATGCACTTCATCCTGAATCCTCATCCCGGATCCTAAAGAAGGCTGCTATGATCCGGCTTTTATGCTTTTTTACTGCTTTCCTTCAGAGATTTCAGAAGTCCGCCGCAGCGAATGATATTCTGGATAAAAGGAGGAAAAGGCTCTGCCTGGTAGGTTTTCCCCGTCGTCAGATCGCTGATCTTGCCGGAATCGAAATCGACCTCTACTTCATCATTGGCCTGTATTTCCTCTGCAGCCTCCTCGCACTCCAGGATGGGAAGACCGATATTAATGGCATTCCGATAGAAGATCCGGGCAAAGCTCTTCGCAATCACACAGCCCGTTCCGCAGGTCTTAATGACCAGGGGCGCATGTTCCCGCGACGATCCGCAGCCGAAATTCCAACCGGCAACCATGATGTCACCCGGTTTTACTTTCTTTACGAAATCCTTATCGATATCTTCCATACAGTGCTGTGCCAGTTCCCTGGCATCCGGCGTATTCAGGTAACGTGCCGGAATAATGACATCCGTATCCACATTATCCGGATATTTGAAAACAGATCCTTTTGTCTTCATCTCATGCCTCCTCGTATTCCGTAATATAGCCTGTCAGCGCGCTCGCTGCCGCTGTATAGGGCGAGGAAAGATAGACCTCGCTGTCAACATGTCCCATCCGGCCGACAAAGTTTCGGTTTGTGGTCGCAATGCAGCGTTCTCCAGCCGCCAAAATTCCCATATAACCGCCCAGGCAGGGGCCGCAGGTCGGCGTGGAAACAACTGCGCCGGCATCAATAAAGGCCGTATAGTAGCCTCTCTCAACACACTCTCTTAAGATCTGCATGGTTGCAGGAATGATGATACAGCGGATCCCATCGGCGATCTTCTTTCCATTCAGGATCTTGTAAGCCGCCTCCATGTCCTCCATACGGCCGTTGGTACAGGAACCGATAACGACCTGGTCTATTTTTATATCATGAAGCTCTTTGGCAGGATGTGTATTCTCCGGAAGATGCGGACAGGCAACGACCGGAACGATCTTCGACAGGTCGATCTCAATGGTCTTCTCATATTCTGCATCCGGATCTGCTTCGAATTCGACCGGCGGTCTTTCACTTCTGCCATCCAGATAAGCTCTGGTAATGTCATCCACCGGGAAGATACCATTCTTGGCGCCGGCTTCGATTGCCATGTTACAGATGCAGAGTCTGTCATCCATGGAAAGGTTATGCACGCCCTCGCCAGTGAACTCCATACTTTTATAGAGTGCACCGTCTACACCGATCATACCGATAATGGTCAGGATAACATCCTTGCCGCTGCAGTTTTTCGGAAGCTTGCCGGTCAGGTGAAAACGAATGGCGGACGGGACCTTGAACCAGGCCGTTCCAGTCGCCATGCCGGCAGCCATATCTGTGGAACCGACACCGGTTGAGAAAGCACCCAAGGCACCATAAGTACAAGTATGGCTGTCCGCACCGATGATGCAGTCGCCGGCTGTTACAACGCCCTGCTCGGGGAGGAGGGCATGCTCAATTCCCATTTTTCCGACATCATAAAAGTGACTGACACAATGGCTGCAGGCGAAATTCCGGCAGGTCTTGGACTGCTCTGCCGCCTTGATGTCCTTGTTCGGTACAAAGTGGTCCAGGACGATCGCGATCCGGTCCTTGTCGAAAACCTTGTCGAATCCGGCCTTCTGAAACTCATTCACTGCCACCGGTGTCGTGATATCATTTCCGAGAACAATATCCAATTTTGCCGAGATCAGCTGTCCGGCCTTGACCTCATCCAGACCGGCATGTTTAGCGAGGATCTTTTGCGTCATTGTCATTCCCATTCCGCAGAGTCTCCTTTCTTTTCTTTCTTTTTCCTCTTTTTCTTTTCCTTCTCCAGGGGATGCAGGCATCCTCTGATATCAGACTGTTGAACCGTTCAGACTTTTGAACTGATCAGACTTTTGACCCTTTTGTCATGTTGTAAAAGGCACTTAAAAGTGCATTCGCACTTGCTGTTACGACATCGGTATTGGTCCCGGCGCCCCAGTACATGCTGCCATCCTCTCTCTTCAATCCGATATAGGATGCGGCAACACTCTGAGATCCCTGTCCCTGCATACTGTGCTGGGTGAATACTTCCAAGGTATATTCCTCGCCGGTAAACTCCTTTAAGGCATTATTGATCGCGTTCAAAGCACCATTTCCCTTGCAGGCCAGTTCCTTTTCCTCGCCGTCTCTTTCGAAAGTGATCATGACCTTGACCACATCGTTATTTCTGACAAAGTCAAAATCCGTGATCTGAATACCACTATCCAGGTTCAGATAGTGCTCTGAGAAAATCTCGAAAACTTCATTCGGTTTCAGTTCCTTATGTTCATGATCCGAGATATCCTTGCAGAGATAGCTGAATTCCTCCCGCATACCGGCCGGCAGGCTGTAACCATAGGTCTGCTCCAGCATATAACCGATGCCGCCCTTACCGGACTGGGAATTGACACGGATGACATCACCGTCATAGGTCCTTCCGATATCCTGAGGATCGATGGGAATATAAGGCACGGTCCATTCGTGCATCTTTTTCTTCTTCCGATACTTCATGCCCTTGGCGATCGCATCCTGATGAGAGCCCGAAAATGCTGCAAAAACAAGTGCACCGGCATAAGGTGCCCGCTCATAGACATGCATCCGGGTACATTTCTCATATTCCGAAACGAGATAAGGCATATCCGAAAAATCAAGTTTCGGATCCACGCCATGCGAATACATATTGAGAGCCAGGGTGATGATATCCACATTACCAGTCCGCTCTCCATTTCCGAAAAGGGTTCCCTCAACACGGTCCGCACCGGCCAGAAGAGCCAGTTCTGTATCTGCTACACCGGTACCACGGTCATTGTGAGGATGAAGAGACAGAGTCACATATTCACGATACTTCAGATTTTCACTGATGTATTCCACCTGAGACGCATAAATATGTGGAGAACTCATCTCAACCGTAACCGGAAGGTTGATAATGACATTATTATCCGGGCCAGGCTCCAGAACATCCAGGACTGCATTGCAGACATCCAGTGCATAATCCGGCTCAGTTCCGGTAAAGGATTCCGGTGAATACTCAAAACGGAAGTTGCCCTCGTACTCAGCAGCCAGTTTCTTTACAAGCTTTGCTCCATCCACGGCGATCTGCTTGATCTCTTCCTTGGACTTCTTGAAGACCTGCTCTCTCTGGGCCAGGCTGGTCGAATTATAGAAATGAACGATTGCACTCGGCGCACCCTTGCAGGCCTCAAAAGTCTTACGGATAATGTGCTCCCGGCACTGGGTCAGAACCTGTACCGTCACATCATCTGGGATCATCTTCTGATCGATCAGGGTCCTTAAGAATTCGAACTCGGTCTCGCTGGCAGCCGGAAAACCGACCTCGATCTCCTTAAAGCCGACCCCGAGAAGGACCTTGAAATACTCCAGTTTCTCCTCCAGACTCATGGGAACGATCAGACTCTGATTTCCGTCTCTCATATCGACGCTGCACCATACCGGCGGCTTCTCAATATGATCCTTCTTCACCCACTTGGTATATTTCGTATCTACCGGAAAATAGCCGACATGATATTTCGTTGCATCCATCATAATGTCACGCCTCCTTCTCCGCTACGACTTCCACTTCCACCAGAGCGCCCTTAGGCAAATCCTTCACGGCAACGCAGCTTCTGGCCGGTTTCTCTGTGAAATATAGACCATACACTTCGTTGAATGCCTTGAAATCGGAAATCTCACTTAAGAAACAAACCGTCTTTACGGCACTCTGCATCGAAGAACCAGCTTCTTCCAAAACAGCCTTCAGATTCTTCATGACCTGATGTGTCTGCTCCTCGATGGTCTCTCCGGCAAGCTCTCCGCTTTTCGGATCCAGTGCGATCTGACCGGAAGTAAAAACCAGATTTCCGACGCTAATGGCCTGGGAATATGGTCCGATGGCTGCAGGAGCCTTTTCAGTATGAACATAGTTTCGCATATCTTTTCTCCTTTCCCGCCTGCGATATCAGGCTTCTTCTTTTTCCTTTTATTTCACAATTTTAAATCCGTGATCGCGGAGTGCTTTCTTAATCATGTTGACATGATGGAAATCTCTGGTCTCCATTTCAATCCGAAGGAAGCATCCGTGAACACTCTCGGTGTTGCCCTTTTCATAATGAACGCCTGTAACATTGGCACCACAGTCTGCAATAATGCCGGAGATCTCTCTAAGCTGGCCGGGCTTATCAATCAGTTCGATCAGCATGCTGGTCGACCGGCCGGACTTCAGGAGGCCACGGTCAATGACACGGGAGAGGCTGGTGACATCGATATTGCCGCCGGAAACAACGGCTACCACTCGCTTGCCCTTCAAGTCAAATTTGTCGAACATGACGGCAGCGACCGATGCGGCGCCGGCGCCTTCCGCGATCATCTTCTGCTTTTCCATCAGAGCCAGGATCGCAGAAGAAACCTCATCATCCGTAACCAATGCGATATCATCGACATATTGGCTGACATAGGAGAAGGTATTTTCACCAGGCTCCTTGACGGCGATGCCGTCGGCAATGGTGGAAACCGAATCCAGACACTCGATTTTGCCATCCCGGATGGAGTTATACATGCCCGGTGCGCCGGCTGCCTGGACTCCGTAGACCTTTACGGAAGGACGGATCTGCTTCACTGTATAAGCGATTCCGGAGATCAGTCCGCCTCCGCCGATTGGAACAACGATCGCATCGATATTGTCGAGATTGTTGAGAATTTCCAGAGCAATGGTGCCCTGACCTGCGATCACATCTTCGTCATCAAAGGGATGAACAAATGTATACCCTTCGCTCTCTTTTAGTTCCAGGGCTTTCTTATAGGCATCGTCGTAAACGCCTTCGACCAGGCAGACCTCTGCGCCGTAACCTTTGGTTGCCTCCACTTTGGAAATGGGGGCCGAATCCGGAAGACAGATCAGAGATTTGATCCCGTTTTTCGTTGCAGCCAGGGCAACTCCCTGAGCGTGGTTTCCGGCAGAACAGGCAATAACGCCTTTTGCCTTCTCTTCCTCTGTCAGGTTGGCGATCTTATAAGCGGATCCCCGGACCTTAAAGGATCCGGTGATCTGCAGATTTTCCGGTTTCAGATAAAGCTCGCAATCCGGAGCAATCCCATAGGCACGAACGACATTCGTTTCACGAATGATGCTCTTTAAAACCTGCTGTGCATCAAATACTTTGTCGAGAGTTAACATCTTTTCTTTTTCCTTTCCTGTTTTCTTTTTGTCTTCCTGCGGGTACCAAATCATTTTTGTATCGGATCATCTGACCCGCTCACCGTCATCTTACACCAGAAACAAGGTCGGACGATAGAGATTTCTTTTTATATATAAAAAAGCACCCGACCCAAAGCGACTCTTGCTTTGAGACGGGTGCTTAAACACTCGCGGTACCACTCAAATTGCAGATATGAAATCTGCCACCTCTTCGAAGTCTGACAACTTCTATGCACTAACGCAGCATACTCGGATACATCCTATCCACCAAATCCGGCTTTCAGATGATCAGCTCAGAAGTGAGAGAATCCTGCTTCTACATACCGGCTTACACCAACCGCCGGCTCTCTGCGCTGTATTTTCACAAGACTCATTCTTCGTCACAGCTTTTTCCTTTGAAATTATTCTAGTAATAACACAGGATGAGTCTGTTGTCAAAGGTTTTCTTCGTCTCTAAAATAAATCTTATAAAGGAGATCCTCCTGAAAACGTTGCAGCAGATTTAACTTCCAAATATTTCTTACTATTCTGATTCTGCAGAATAAAGTCCGGTGACTCATCTGAAATACTAAATACATGAAACCTGATCATCAGCCCAAATAATTATTTGCAAAGTCAAATACCGGGCCCGATTTATCCCACTTGATTTTCATAAGATACGTATGTCTATTGTAATCGTAAAGAGGATCTCCTTTGATCTCATCATACTGCCGTGCATGGTAAACGAGAACATCTTCTCCCTCTTCATTGACTGTAAACGAGTTATGTCCCGGGCCAAATAATCCCTTATCCGGGTCGGTTTTTAATACAGGCCCACTTGACTTTTCCCAATTCCATGGGTTTAATGGGTCCTTTCCATCTTTCAATTTCAGAAGTCCCATACAATAGCAACTTCCTGTTGCACTTGCTGAATAGGTGAGATAGGAATAGCCGGAATGATGAATGTAGGCCGGTCCTTCATTTACCCAAAAGTCCTCTCTTTCCCACGAGAAGGAAGGCGTGGACAGTAAAACCTGAGGGCTATGCAGTTTATTTGGACTATCCATTTCCGCAATATACAGATTTGATATCTTCTTCCCCACGCTTACTTTTTCAGCCCAAACTGCATAGGTTTTATCCTTTATGGGAAAAACGGTCATATCCAATGAAAAATCCGTAAAAGAAAAAGGATCAGATGCTTTCATCTGTCCCAGTTCTTCCCATCTATCCTTCATTGGATCATTCCCACAGCACCGTAATACGTAGGGTCTTAGGGCCCAGATATCATCAACAGAACTTGCTGCAAAATAGATATACCATACTCCATCGATGTAATGTAGTTCCGGTGCCCAGATATGCTGGCTCATGATCCCAGAGTCATGTTTTCTCCATATCTCAATTTCAACTGCATCCTTTAAACCCTTCAGCGTTTTCGCTTGCCGTAGAATAATCTTGTCGTAAGTAGGCACAGAGGCCGTAAAATAATAATCTCCATTGGAATGACGATAAACATATGGATCTGCTCTTTGACAAATAAACGGAGAGTTATAAGGCGTTTCTTTATAGTTATTGCTATTCACAGTTCTACTCCTAGTCTATAACGTTTCACGATCCATAATTTTATGTTTTAAAAAAATCGTTCGAGGTTCATAATCAGGATCTCTTATAGAAGCAATCAATTCATTTACAGCAGTAGATGCTACACCCTCAACATTAGTTGAAATGGTCGTGAGTTTCGGAGTGATGTACTTTAACATGCTTAAATCATCGAATCCCATCAGGCCATACTGTTTCGGTGGCAAAATACCTTTTTCACGTAAATCATTCAGGATTTCCAAGGCATAGACATCACCGGAACAGAGTATTGCTATTTTCTCATGTTGCAAAAAATCGTATTGGTTAATGGCATCCAGATATCGTTCGTCATCCAGGATGTCTACTTTAATTTCCGGATGTCTGGCAGTTGCAAGACGTATCCCTTCTAATCTTTCCATATGGACATAGATATTCTTCTGCCCTTTATTCTGCAGTGGTGGACATACGAACAAGACATGCTGATACTTTTTTTGCGCAATATGTTCAAAAGCATCCTCTGCCGCCTGTCTTTCATCCACCTGAACGGTAGTGAATTCATCCGAAATACGATTACCCAGACATACACATGGGATGCCAAGGGATTTTAAGAAGGATTCAAACTCAGTTCCCTGATTCATCGGACTCAATATAATTCCTTCAACTTGTCTGGCTGCCAAGCCCTGAATCAGTTTTTTCTCCTCCTCAAGGCTCTCATCACAGACTGCAATGCTGGTAAAATAGCCGTTTTTTTCAGCCGTACGATTAATGGCGTCCAAGCGCTGTACGAAATACATATTTGCAATATTCATCGTCACAACGCCGATCGTGTTGGTGTGACCATGATTTAGACTTCGCGCAAGCAAATTTGGCTGATAATGATATTTTCTTGCTGTTTCGATGATAAGCTCATAGGTCTCCTTCCGAACACTGCCGGTCCCATTCAATGCTCTTAGGACTGTGGTCCTAGACACATGGCATAATTCAGCAATTTGATTAACGGTAATTGCCATTGCTTATGAACTCCTCTTGCACAATAAACATTATTTCAACGAGATTCGAATCATATTAAAGGAAAGTGGCTTGATCTCACATACAAGATCAGAACGATTTTCTATTTTTAAACCTGCAAGTTCCCTTGGCACCACTAAATCATGATTAAACTGATTGGTTGCCATTTTATTATCGCAGCTTAGTTCTTGTGCCTCAATAATATTCTTTAATTCAAAACCTTGACACGTATAGCGAACCTCCATGGATTCACTCTCATGACGGTTAATAAGATAGACCACGAGCTCTTCGGCTTTTTCGTTATATACAGACTCTTCATCCAGAAATGGTACTTGCCCATAATGATTACTTGGATAGGATTTGCAACATATTCTAGAATCCAGAACTGTTCCTCGTGCATAATTAGCAATGCAGGCATATGGATAATATATCGTCTGTTTCCACATGTCCCCACCTGCTTCCGTCATAATGCAGGCGCTAACATTGGTGAGTAATGACTGGCAAGCTATTTTTATATCTTTCGAATTTCTTAAAATTACAAGCATCATTTCTGCAAAAAGCAGAGCATCCTGCAGTGTATAAATCTGTTCACTAATGGCTGGAGCTATCTGCCAGGGATCCTGATCAAGTTCTTTATTAACACTATCGCTCGGCAGTGCCCATACGCCCCATTCATCAAGACTAAATTTCATATCTTTATCGGATCTATGCTTTGCCTTGATGTACTTCGCAGTAGCTCTAATTGTCGAGATATATCGCTGCATATCCATGGACTGGGCAAGAAATTCTGCGGTACCCTTTTCCTGTCCTCCATAATACTGATGCAATGCCAGATAATCTGCAATGTCATACGTTTCATCAAGCACTGTTGCATCCCAGGATGGATATGATGCCATTGTTGACAACGAGCTGCCACATACGATCAGTTCAATCGATGGGTCCAGCCTTTTCATAGCCTTACCAGCCTCGGCTGCTAACTTTCCATAATCAACTGCAGATTTATGTCCAATCTGCCAATTTCCATCCATTTCATTTCCAAGACACCAAGTATGAATCCCATATGGCTCCTTAAAACCATGTTGTATTCTCATGTCACTATACTGTGTTCCATTTGGAAAATTACAGTATTCCAGATAATGAATCGCATCTTCGATTCCTCTGGTTCCAAGATTGATCGTGAAAATCGGACTGACTCCGGCTTTCCTTGACCATGTAAGAAATTCGTTGGTTCCGAATTCATTGGTTTCAATGGAACGCCAGGCAAGATCGATTTTCTTAGGGCGTTTTGAAACCGGGCCGACACCATCTTCCCAATGATACGTCGATACAAAATTCCCGCCAGGATAACGAACTGCCTTAACTCCCATCTCTCTGACTGCAGTTAACACGTCGCTTCGAAAGCCATTTTCGTCAGCAAGAGGATGCTTAGGTTCATAAATCCCAGAGTAAACCACTCTTCCCATATGTTCAACAAAAGAGCCATAAATTCGATCATCTATACGACCGCAAGTAAAATTTCTATCGCATATTGCTTTTGCATCCAACATCAAATTAGCCTTTCAATCCCGAGCTCGCCATTCCTTCTACGAAATATTTCTGTCCAAAGATATAAAGTACAAACATTGGTATTAAAGAAATAAATGCACCGGCAAATGCTGCTCCATATTCAATCGTATTTTGTCCGACAAATAGAGCCAGTCCATTTGCCAGAGTTCTCATTTCAGTACTACTTGTAATTAACATTGGCCATAATAGATCATTCCAAGATCCATTTACACTCAGAATAATCAGTGTAATAATTGCAGGCTTGACCTGTGGAATCATAATCCGCCAAAAGATTCCCCATTCTGATAGTCCATCAATACGTGCAGCTTCTGCAAGTTCGTGTGGTATCCCGGAAAATGCAGATCTCATCAGGAAAATAGATCCGGCAACGGCAACTCTTGGGATAATTAGGCCAAAGTATGTATCATACATATGCATTTTGAAAACAATAAGAAACAAAGGAACCATAATGACCTGAATTGGAACCATCATGGTTGCCAGGGTGATCAAAAATGCTCCTGTCTTACCCTTAAAATCATAAAAAGCATATGCGTAACCGGCCATACTGTTTACAATAACAGCCAGACAGGTTGTACCTCCTGCATAAATTGCAGAATTAAGCATATAGCGCAGAATATCGATCCTTTTTTGCACATCGGTAAAATTCGAAAGTGTAAAAGACTTTGGAAAGAAAGTCGGTGGCCATGAAATAATTTCACGTTCTGTCTTAAAGGCACTGCATACCATCCAAACAACAGGCACAAGAACCAATAGTGCCAGAACAATCAAAAGAACCATAACCGGTATCGTTCCAGCCACTTTTTTAGCAGTAGAACCTTTCTTCATGATGATTCCTCCTTATTCATCCTGCGATACAAAAGGACCGTAACAACCATAATGATAAGAAATAGAATAACTGACATAGCAGATGCATAACCCATGCTGGATGTCGTTGAAAACGCTCTGTTATAGATATAAGTAACGGTAGACTCTGTTGTATAATTGGGACCGCCATTTGTGGTTGTGTAAATGATATCAAAAATCTGAAGGGATCCAGCCAAGCGAGTCATCAGAATATACCAGAAAGTCGGGCGAATAGACGGAGCCGTGATGGAAAAGAACTGTCGAATCTTTCCTGCTCCATCCATTGCAGCAGCTTCATAAAGAGATGGACTTACCTGTTGAATTGCAGTTACATATACAATTGCCGATATACCAAAGCTTCTCCATATTGAAATAAAAGTAACTACGAAAATTGTAAGTCCGGGGGTATTAAGAAAATTGATTTTTCCGAGGCCAAAGCTCTGCAATACCGCAGGTATAAATCCGATATTTGAATGCAAAATCATTTTCCACATAATACCGATTGCAGTTGCCGAACAAATAACAGGAAGAAAATAAATTCCCCGTAACACTTTATTCACACCATTGTTCTTGGTAATTAATGCAGCAATCATCATTGCACCAAAAGTTTGTATCGGAACTTCGATCAGCGTAAAAACTGCTGTAACACGTAGGCTATTTAGAAATCTCTTATCGTGAAATGCCTGAACGAAGTTCTGTAGTCCAATGAATTTTGCCGTGTCCATTGTGACGGGGACATCAAAAAGGCTTAGTCCAAGGCCAATAAACATTGGTATTACACTAAACATCAGAAGCAGGACTAAAGACGGCGCCAGAAAAATCCAGGCGGACCTTTTCGGATTGTTCCAAAATCTGTAAATCTGTTTCAACACTTTTCTCCATCTATTACTAGCAGTCCGAAGTTCCTTTCTGATTAGTTTCCAAGACCGGAAGCAAAAGGGGTACCTCCCGGTCTTGGAATAATCCCACTTAATGTTTTAGGTGGTAAAGGAAGGGATTACGAGAACTAGTTATTTGTTGTATTTTGCTACAATATCATCAGCCGAATTTTGAGCTGTTTTTAATGCATCGTCAATGGATGACTGATCAAATGCTACAGAATTAATCATTGGAGGAATAACATCAGAAAGAATTCCATTAATTCCTTCAAAGCTGGAATCGCAGATAAAATCTGTCGGTGCATCCGCATTAGCCGGAGTCATAGCTTGAAGTTTCTTATTCTCCTGATACTGTGCATTGTTCATTACAGAAGTCATGTAAGCCGGATATCCATTCTTCAAAGACCACTGGAGAGCGGGAGAATCTCCATTCTTGTCTGCAGTATTCCACCATTTGATGAATTTATATGCTGCTTCCTTCTGCTTATCAGAAGCATTCTTGGTTACCGAGAATCCGAGAACCTCACAAGAATTCATTTCTCCAGCATCGCCAGTCGGAATCTGACCGATACCATAATTCACACCAGCCTTATCTAATCCAGCCGTAACCCAAGGACCGCCAACTGTCATTCCGATCTGTCCGGCTGTCATCATAGGATCTGTCTCTTTTTCCTGGGGATTGTCACCGTTTTTAACCATATCGGAATACATCTTCAGGAATTTCTTATAGCCTTCATTTTCAGCAAAGTTTGCTTTCCATTTGTTACTATCCTTTGTAACTGCCAAGCCGCCAAACCGCTGCATAATATGTGCAATTTGATAGTTATAGCCATAGGAAATACCTGAGCCATAAATATTTTTAGATTTATTGGTGATCTTTTCGGCATCTTGCTTCCATTCATCCCAGGTTGCAGGGCCTTTTTCCGGATCCAGTCCAGCTTCTTTGAAGAGATCTTTATTCCAATACATATAGTATCCAACCAACTGGAAAGGAACAAAATATAGCTTGTCTCCATCAGAGCAATAATCCAGATAAGATGAAATAAAATCCGACTTATCCAAGCCTGTCTTATCAAAAATATCGCTGATATCTTGCAGATATTTTCCATAAGTAAAACGGTAGGTACTGGAACTCAGCAATAATGTCGGTCCTGTTCCAGCAGCAAAAGCAGATGAGAGCTGGCTGTCCAGGTCAGTGGAGATATCCATTTTGACCTTAACGCCGTCCTTGTTTTCCTTGTTATATTTGTCTACAAGGCTTACAAGCATGTCCCCATCTGCTCCTGTAAAGGAATTCCAAAAAGTAACCTCTGTTTTTCCCCCACTATCCTTAGAAGACTTATTGGATTTTCCCGAAGTCGATCCGCAAGCAACTGTTGACATCGTTATTAAAGATGCCAGTCCTAATGACAAAAACTTTTTCCATGTTTTCATCGTCTCAATTTCTCCTCTCATACCCTAAATACAACTATGTACACGTGTGCATTTCTTATGTTTTTATATATATTCTTATATAGCCAAAATGTCAATATATATTATGTATTATCGTCATTTTATACGACTTTATTTTATATATTTTGTGCAGTATTACTGTTTTTGCTGTAATATTTTCGATGTTCTCGTGTACACATTCAGCAATTCCCTTATAACTGTGTAAATTGAAATAGAGAAAGAGCCAAGAGCTCATCTCTTATAGAATTATCTCCAGAGCCTGAAAGATCGCGGACTCAAGGATCTCCTGATGATTACATTGGATGCTCATGAAGGCATTCAGGATGCCATCAGCAAGGTGTTTCTCAATTTACACACAAATTTGGACTTGACTAAAAAATAGTGCTGCGAGATTTCTCGCAACACTATTTGATAAGGGAAAAGAATTGCGAGTGGAGATTTAATATTCCCTTTCGCAATTCATTTTAAAACACACCGATATTTCATCCTTACTTGGCTATCTCATAGCTAGTGCCCAGCAGAATCCGTTTCTTCCAAGAGATCCAGGCAGGCAAATTTATCGCGCAATTTCTCGGGCAGGGCATCCACCAGTAAGCGTGCCAGCCATTCCGGTGACTGCTGCATGCCACCCAGGACCCACTTCACCGTCATATAGATCGATGCTCTGCAGTAAAGTTCCAGGAGCAGGGCGATCTCGTCGGTCGGACTGCTCCCGCTTTTCTTCACGATCCAATCCGAATAGAAGTGAAAAATCATCTCAAAATCATGTTCCTTCAGATTATTTTGGGCATCGGAAGCAAAAGCCGCCCGAAAGAAATCGCCCTCTTCCTTCAAATAGGAAAATTTCAGTCGAAGTCCCTCATCGATCGTCTTTCCTTCTCCCATTCGGTCGAAAGACTTACTCATTAATTTGTCAAAATACCAATTGATCAAATCATACTTATCCTGAAAAGTCCGATAGAAAGTCTGTCGAGATACACCCGCCCGAGTCGTGATCTGTCCGACCGTCAGCTTCTCAACACTGCTTCCGGCAAGACATTGCCGCGCCGCTTCGCAAAGCTCATATTTCAATCTGGTATTTTCACTTGTCTGTTTCATAAGAAATTCCCTGTCAGTTTTTTATCTATGCGATATGAGTGGTAAAGTCATTTTTACCACTACAATCATCATAATACAAAACTTCTCCGCCTGGTATCATCCGAGCAAAAAAAGACCCGCCCCAAGGATTCCATACCATCCTCAGGGCGGGTCTATATTTAAAAAGGATTAGTAACGATATGCAAAAATCACATCAACTGACGGAACATATCAATGACCTGTTCCTTCGTAGCTTCTCTGGGGTTTCCAGGATAGCATGCATCATTCAGAGCATCGGTTGCCAGCTGATCCAGGTCTTCTTCGCGGATTCTTTCGTTCTTTTCCGGAATTCCGACATCCTTGGAAAGCTTCTTTACAGCCTCGATGGCTGCATCACGATACTCTTCCTGGCTCATGTCGTCTACGCCCTGAACGCCCATGGCACGGGCAATTTCCCGATAACGCTCGCCGGTATAATCCCGGTTGAACTCCATAGAGATCGGAAGGAGCTGTGCGCAAGCCATTCCATGAGGAGTGTCATAATGTGCAGACAGGGTATGTGCCATGGAATGATCGATGCCAAGACCTACATTGGAGAAGCCCATGCCGGCGATGTACTGACCAAGAGCCATGCCCTCACGGCCTTCCTTGGTATTGTTAACAGCGCCTCTCAGATTCTTGGCAATCAGGCGAATTGCCTCGAGATGGAACATATCTGTCATCTCCCAGGCAGCCTTGGTGGTATATCCTTCGATGGCATGCGTCAGAGCATCCATTCCTGTTGCAGCAGTCAGGCCCTTCGGCATAGAGCTCATCATGTCAGGATCTACAACTGCAACAATCGGCATATCATGTGGATCTACACAAACGAACTTACGCTCTTTCTCTACATCAGTAATAACGTAGTTGATGGTAACCTCAGCTGCAGTTCCTGCTGTGGTCGGAACTGCTATGATCGGAACGCACGGATTCTTTGTCGGTGCAACGCCTTCCAGAGAACGCACATCCTCGAATTCCGGATTGGTAATGATGATGCCAATGGCCTTGGAGGTATCCATGGAAGAACCGCCGCCGATTGCTACAATACAATCAGCCTCGGACTCACGGAAAGCTTTTACGCCATGCTGTACATTTTCAATGGTCGGATTGGGCTTGATATCAGAATAAAGGCTGAACGGAATACCGGCTTCTTCCAGAAGATCCGTTACCTTTGCAGTAACTCCAAATTTTACAAGATCCGGATCCGATGCAACGAATGCCTTCTTAAAACCATGTCCCTTGATCTCGTTCACGATCTCCTGGATTGCACCAGCTCCATGATAAGACGTTCCGTTTAACGAAATACGATTTGCCATAAAATCTCCTTCCTTTTGGGCCCCTGCCCCCTCTTTGTTTCAGTGGAAATATAGACCTCTCGGTACTTTTTCCGCCTTTCATTTATCTTCGATAAGTATTATAAAGGAGATCTTCAGGCAAAAAATGTGACAATGCAAAAGCATTGTCACATTTTTAACAAAGTGAGGATCTATGAATTCTTGTAATACTTCTATCTCCGGACTTACTTTTTCCTGAACTGCTTCAAAATTCTTCTCGCAGAAGGCTCGCCCTCTTTATAGACGCTGATGACAAAGGGGCCTTCTTTTAAGGGATCATAGATCTTACGGACTTCCTCTTCGAAGGCATGTACCTTCTGGTCTATATTTCGAAGTTCGTGATCCTCGATCTCTACCGCATAATCATCTGCTGTCTTACGAATCTGGTAAGGCACGAAGATATCTGTCTTCACACGAATCTTTCCGGCATCGATAAACTCATCTTTTGTCATCGGCTTCTGGTGCAGAGCCGTCAGAAGTTCATTCGCTCTTTCGACACATGCCTCTTCTTCCGAACTTTCTGCAATTGCTTGAATTGCCGACTCCGTAAGTTCCAGATCGACCACGATCCGGGCATCTGCATTCGACTCGGATAAGACTTCCTTCAAATCCTGTTCCTTTGTTTCTGTAGGCATTGCAATTCCCCCTTGATCTTATTTCGATTGCAAAGTAACTTCTGTATTTGGTACAAGAAATTATTTTGTATACAATCATTATAGGATTTCAAAGTGAAATTGCAATAAAACAAATTTCACAAACTGTATTTGTCTGTCAATCCCCTCACAATCTTACACCTGTCTCACTAACAAACATTCTGTCAGTGAGACGATCCGTCCTCGTGAATATAGATCGGCATCTGCCTTTTCGTATGGATTTTTACTGATCCTGCTGATCCTTCTGCACATAAACATTGTAATACCACTTTACAATCGCCATACCGATAATGATGACATATCCAATCACCGACCAGCCATCCGGAATCTCTCCGAAGAAGAGCAAGCCCCAGATGGAAGCAAAAAGAAGTTGTGAGTAGTCAAAGACCGATATCTCCTTGGCCGGAGCAAATTTATAGGCTGCAGTTACCGTAAACTGGCCAACCGCTGCAGCACTTCCTGCGCCAAGAAGACAGAGGAGCTGTCTTGTACTGAGGGGCTGAAAATCCATCATCATAAAAGGGAATACCATCAAGCAGGTAAAGACCGAAAAGAAAGCAACGATCACCGGTCCTCTCTCCCCCTGGTTACCTAGTTTTCTGACAAAGGTATAGGCGATTCCGGCGCCAAGTCCGCCAAGAAGGCCCACCAGAGCCGGAAGACTCGCAAGCCCGGCTGTGGGCTTCACAATAAACAGGGCACCACAAAAGGCAATGACCACGGTAAAGATCTCAAGCCGGTTCGGGATCTCCTTCAAAATAAAGATCGATGCTATAATTGCAAAGAATGGCGAAAGTTTATTCAAAATATTGGCATCCGCAAGTGCAATGTGATCGATTGCCCAGAAATTGCAGATCATGCCGAGACCGCCCGCAATGGAACGTGCCAGAAGCGAAGGGACACTGCCCTTTTTGATTTTAAATTTCTCTTCCGTCCTGCTTAAAGCAATCAGGGCAATGACGGCGGCAATCAGATTTCGGAAAAAGGTCTTCTCCATGGTCGGTACATTGCCCGACAAGCGGACAAAAAGACTCATCAGAGAAAAGAATAATGAGTCAATAATGACCATCGTAATGCCAAGCACATGCTTATTTGTAATCTTCTTCATGGATCGACCTTCTTTACTTAACAAAAAAGCCCCCGGAAAAACCGAGGGCAAATGAGAGCTGCTGACGGGAATCGGACCCGTGACCTCCGCCTTACCAAGGCGACGCTCTACCGACTGAGCCACAGCAGCATTATGGTTTGAAGCCTTCCGGCTCACAACCGACTTTGTTATAATACTGTATTGCAGGAGGCAAGTCAAGTTTTTTTTGATTAGATTTTGTTTCTATGTTCGTACAAAAGTACAGTTTACAAGGGACTACACAGGGTAACGGTCTGACGGGAGGATTACCGCCCGTCAGATTTTCCATGTAATGTTCAAGCTGTCGCTTGTGGCGGCAACGGTGGTAATCATCAAATCCACCACCCGCCGCTTGTCGTCAAAGGATACATCGTCCCATGTGTCGAGGTAGCCGGAAATCTGGTTGACCTGTCCCGGGCTGATGGTTTCCACCGTCAGCTCGGCTATCTGCTTCACAAGTTCCTGCTTGCGCCCGTCCAGTTCCGCTATCTTCACATTCACATAGGAGAGCAGGACATTGTTCGCGCCCGTCAGACTGTCCACCAGCTTTTCAATCTCGCTGTCCACATGGAGAAGCTCTACTTGCAGGGCGGCGATTTTGGGATTGGCCTTTGCCGCTTTCTTCCTGCCCGTCAGCGTCTTGTGCTTTTCCAGCTTCTTCACCATCTGCTGGTAAACCACCGCTTCCAGTTCGGAAGTGATGATTTTCCCACAGCCCGGACAGCTTTTATTGTCCAGCCGTTTCGTACAGCGGAGATATTGCCTGCCGGACGGATTGAAGATACTCATAAGCGCATATCCGCAGTTCCCGCACTTGATTTTCCCCGCCAGCCATGTGTGGGTGGCTTTTCGGGCGGACTGGATTTTCATGTTGTTCATCAGCTTCTTGCGGCAAGCCAGCCATATATCCGCCGGAACAATGCCCTCATGGGGAGCCAGCACCAGCATTTGGTCTTTCAAGTCGTTTTTCTTGCTGGGCTTCACATCCCGCCCCTGATACAGATAACAGCCGTTTGTCCCCGTAAAGTCGGCGGCGTCATTGACGATAACCGTACCCTGGCTTTTGAAAAATTCGTACACATCCAAGTCCGCCTGCACATAGACGGGATTGCGTAACATCTGCGCCAGTGTGGGGCGTATCAGTTCCTTGCCGTAGAACAAAATCCCCTGTTCGGCAAAGTACCGGGTAATGTCCCCGTAAGAGGTTGTGGGCTGGGCGTACATCTCAAATATCAGCCGGATATTGGCCGCTTCGTCCGGGTTTACCACCAGCTTCTTTGTGTTGATACCGTCCATTTTGATAGGCTCGGTGTGGAAGCCGTAAGGGGCTTTCCCGCCCATCTTGAAGCCCCGCTGACTGCGGGAGTAGTAAGCGTCTGTCACCCGCTTCTGTATCGTTTCCCGTTCAAGCTGGGCGAACACGATACAGATATTCAGCATAGCCCGCCCCATCGGGGTGGAGGTATCAAACTTCTCCGTAGAGGACACAAACTCCACATCGTACTGCTGGAACAGTTCCATCATGTTGGCAAAGTCCAGAATGGAACGGCTGATACGGTCAAGTTTGTAAACAATGACCTTTGCAATCAAGCCCCGCTTAATATCCCGCACCAGTTCCTGAAACTTCGGGCGGTCTGTGTTCTTGCCGCTGTACCCTTTGTCTGTGTATTCCTTACAGTTCCCGCCTTTCAATTCGTATTTGCAAAACTCAATCTGGCTTTCAATGGAAATGCTGTCCTTTTTGTCTACCGATTGCCTTGCATAGATCGCGTCTATCCTGTTATTCATTTTGTCGCTCCTTTTCTTAAAAAGAAACGGAGCTGCTGACAGTTCTATTATACCGCCAGCAGCCCCGCAAATCAACGATGGCTTCGGGATTTATGCCCCGGCTTCCTCTTTCTGCCGCTTATCGGCATATTTGCGGAACACCTCATAAAGCTGCTGCTCCAGTTCCCGGCGTTTGGTCGCTTCCTGCTCCGGCGTGAACACCGGGGAGAGGTTTTCCAGCGTGATTTCCTTTCCCTGAAAAGTCACGACTTCTGTTTCCTTTTTGTATCTGATATTGTTACTTATAAAATCACCTTTCCTTTCCATACTGCCGCTGCTGCCGTTTCAGTTCCGCCAGTATATCCGGCGGGATACGGTCAACCAGCCTTTGCATATCGTGCAGTTCGCTTTCCAGCTTTGCCCGCTCCATGCGGTCTTTGATTTTGCCGCTCTCGCTGGCTCTGGCTCGTGCTTCCAGCTTCTCATTTTCTGCCAGCAGGTCATTGATTGTGACCTTGTACTTTTTCAACTGCCCGGAGAAATTCTCCATCTGCGGGAACCACTTTTTCAGCATGGAGAGGGCTTCCTCTTTTTTCTTTCCGGCGTTCAGCGGGTTAATGCCGTCCAGTGTGGCTTCAATGGCTCTTGCCTGCCGGGAGAGGGAAACCGCCTGTTTGAAAAGCCGGGTGGGGATATGCTTCCGGCCTGTCTTGCTGGCGCTTTCCCCACGCTCCAAGTCGGGATATTTCTCCACCATGTAGGCGTGAAAATCATCCTGCCACTTCGTCAGGTTTGCCCGGTTGCCGATAATCTCCTTTGCGCACAGGCGGTTGTCCTTTGTCAGCGGAACAAAGGTCAAATGCAGGTGGGGCGTTTTCTCGTCCATGTGTACCACCGCCGACACAATATTTTCCCGGCCTACCCGGTCAATGAGGAAGTCGGCCGCCCGCTGGAAAAACGCCTGTATCTCCTTTGGGGATTTCCCCTTGAAAAACTCCGGGCTGGCGGTTATCAGCGTATCGACAAACCGGGTGCTGTCCTTGCGGGTGCGGCACCCCGCCTGTTCAATGCGGCGCTGAATGAAGTGGTAATAGCGTCCCTCCGGCTTGACGATATGGAAGTTGTACTTGCTCTTAGCGGTGTCAATGTCGGGGTTGCTGGCATACTGTTCTTTCTGCCTTTCGTGATGGGCTTCCAGCGGCCTTGCCGGGTTGCCCTTGTGCTTCTCAAACCGCAAAATTGCGTGTTGTGCCATTCTGCTCCTTTCCCCATTCCTTTCCCATCCGGGGTTTTCCACAGGGAAAATCCCGCAGAAAATAGCTCGGATAGGATTGGAATGGATAGAATATAAATCAATCTTTTTATCTTTGTATTTCTATATACCGTCCGATTTTCGTACTTCTCAGGAATGATTTCCGTACTTCATGGGTACGGTTTTCAGTCCTCCGGCGTACCAGAACGGGATTTCTTGAAGTCGGTGTTTGGAACTGCTTCATAGGATTTTGGGAAAATGCGGTTGGGTTTTCCACAGCCCTGCTTCTGGATCTCCACCAGTCCGGCGTATTGCAGTTCCCGCAGGGTGTTTACCGCTTTCTGCCGCCCACAGTGGAGCAGGTCAACCACCTCGCAGATGGGATAGTACAGATAAATCCGTCCGCAATCATCCGCCCACCCATTCTTGCGGGATAACTCTGTCCGGCGCAGGATAAAGGCGTACAGAACCTTTGCCTCGTTGGACAAGGGCTTGAATGTGGGGGCTTCAAAGAGGAAATTCGGGAGCCGGGTGAAGCTGAACGCCTTTTCCGGCTGATGGATATAGATGGTATTTGTCATAGTTCGTTTTGTGGACGGTTAGAAGCCCGTTTTCCGGGGCGGGCGATACTTTATACCACCTGCCCCGGTTTGGGGCTTGCAAAGCCTGATAAATCAAGGCTTTTTTCGCTCCTAACTGTCCACAGCAGACCTCCTTTTCCGTTCACTTTCTGTTTTCTGCCGCCTGTGAACTCTGGCGGCACAGCCGGGGCAGTATTTTGCCCGGTTGGATTTGGGGACGAACACACCGCCGCAGACCACACAGCGTTTCAAGTCCTTATCCCGGAAAATCTCCGCTTCCAGCGTCCCGTCCAGCGGCAAGACCGCCCAGCGGAACCACTTACAGCAGACCGAGAAAGAAACCGTCTGCGGGCAGGTGCAGGTGTCCCCATCGTCAAGGGCAATGCAGTTGCCGTCCTCACAGCAACAGCACTCCCGGCGTATCAGGCTGGCCGCCTGTTTCTTCTGGGCCGGTGTCATGCGGTAAAGGGAACCGTCCGGCCTGCGCTCCAGCGGCGGCAAGTCTTTATAGGGGTTATCTCTCATGCGTTCCCTCCATTTTGCTTTCCGTTGCCGTTCTCCCCGAAAAGGTTTCCTGCCCCATTCCTGCGGTGTGTTCCGGCGTTGGCACGCTCCCCGCAGCTTCGGGACATTTTGTCCCGAAGTCCGGTTCCTTGCGGTGCTTCCCCAGCCGGGGTATTCCTTTTCGGACGGTCATTCTGTTTTCAAGGTGCTGTCCATCGATGAACTACCCTAAGTCTACACGAAAAAAATGCAATCCCCGGAATTTTGCGAGAATTGCATTTTGATGAAGTTTACACTTTGGAAATTGCATTTTTGCAATCATCCTGTATAATGGAAGTATGCGGAGGAGGTACGTGTCTATGGCTTTACCCGGAACACCCGGACAGCGGATTTCCGATTTATGCAACGGAAACCATATCACACAAAAGGAACTTGCGGAGAAGATAGGCGTTTCCGCTTCCCAGTTGAGCCGCATTGTCAGCGGCGAAACGAGAACGGTCAGCAGTGATATTCTCATAGGTGTGGCAAAGGAATTTAAGGTATCGACAGACTACATACTGGGCTTGTCTACCGTGAGCGTCCGCAAAAGCTACGATATTTCTGAATTAGGCTTGTCCGAGGGAGCCGTGAGGGGGCTCGTGACGGGTGCTGTTGATGTGCAAATCCTCAACCGCCTGTTGGAACACAGGAATTTTCCTAAGCTGATAGATTTGATACGGATTTATTTTCAGGACACAGCGGCAAAAGGCATAACAGCAAGAAACCAGCTTATCGAGATAGCAACGGCTTCCCTGTCCGACCTGATGAAAGAACACCCGGAACACCGGGCGGAAGCAAAGCAGGATTTACAGCTTTTGAACGCCCAGAAGATGGGGGAACATGAGGCGGAGATTGAGAAAATCAAAAATGTGTTCCTTGCTATCCTGCGGGATATTAAGAAAGACATTGACAACGGGGAACAGCCGGGAGAAGCTGTGACCGCCGCGATGTTCCAAGCCATGCGGGACGCATTGGCGGAACAGAAGCAAAACCCGCTTTCCATTGACGATGTAGCGGCGATGGTTGCCGGACAGATCGGACAGCTTACGCCGATGGATGAAGAAACTGCCGACCTGTTCAAGCAGTTGGCAAAAAAGATGATGAAAGGAATAGAATAATAGCCTGTTATTCGAGATAATAATATGCCATTAGTAAAGCATGACTACCCTGTTTTAGAGTACGATACCGCATCAAAAGCTGTTTTTCAGCCGGGAAATGGGAAAAAATGTTTTCCTGCAAAAGCAGTGTTTGCTTTTTTAGGAGACGAGGTTGAAAATTATGCACATACCCATGATGGAATACAGATAGATGAATTTGAAAGTGCAACAAGACGATATCCTATTTATGAATGTCTTTATAATCAGGAGAAAATATGTCTATGTCCGGCTCCTGTGGGAAGTGCTGCTGCCGTCCAAGTTTTAGAATATTTAATTGCAGGGGGTGTAACAAAGATTATTTCCGTCGGCTCCTGCGGCGTATTGGAAGACATCCCGGAAAATAGATTTTTGATACCTGTTTCTGCATTGAGAGATGAGGGAACATCTTACCATTATCTTCCTCCCTCCCGAGAAGTAGAGATTTCAAAGGCTGGTATAAATGCGATTGAATCTGCTTTAAGCCAAAAGAATATACCATATTGGGAAGTTAAAACATGGACAACAGACGGTTTTTATCGAGAAACAGTAGAAATGGTTCAGTATCGGAAAGAAGAGGGATGTCAAGTAGTAGAAATGGAATGTTCCGCATTGGCGGCGTGTGCAAAATTTAGAAAAGTTACATGGGCTATGCTGCTTTTTTCAGCCGATACTCTTGCAGACCCTCATAAATACCAAGAAAGAGAATGGGGAAAAACAAGTATATCCATAGCCTTAGAATTAGCCTTAGACGCTGTTTTATCAGTTGTTGAGGAGTAAAAATAAATACATATAGGAGTTACAATGAATATAAATGAATTTCCACAACAAGTAAATCAAGTTATTTCAATAGCAGAAACCATATTACAAGGTCAAATATTGGGGATATATTTATATGGTTCAGCAACAATGAATGGGCTGCGTCCAGATAGTGATATAGATATACTGATAATTACTAAGCAAGAATTGAGTAATTCAATCAGAGCAGATCTAACAAAGCAATTATTGAAAATTTCTGGCTCCGTAGGCTGTATTGAAAAAAGGCCTTTAGAGGTAACTATTATCAATCAATCTGATATTGTTCCGTTGCAATTTCCGCCAAAATGTCAGTATATGTATGGTGAATGGCTAAGGGGAGAGATGGAAGCAGGAGAATATCCGCAAGCCTGCAATGACCCAGATATAATGATTTTATTATGGCAAGCAAGAAAAAATAGCATAACTTTGAAGGGGGCGGAAAGCAAAGAGCTTATTCCCGCTATCCCATTTCACGAAATTAAAAAAGCAATTCGGTTTTCTTTACCTGGTTTGATTTCCAGCTTTAAGGGTGATGAAAGAAATGTGTTATTAACCTTATCACGAATGTGGTTTACTTTAGTAACAGAAGAAATCACGACAAAAGATGTTGCCGCAAAATGGGTAATTTTAAAATTGCCGGAGAGATTTTCCCCCCTGCTAACAACGGCAAAGGAAGCTTATTTGGGAAATTTGTCTGATGAATGGGAGACAGTAGAAAAGGAAGCGATGGCACTTGTAGAATATATGAAAAAACAAATTGAGGAATTACTTAGAACAGAGTAGCAAAGTTAGCGGGGCCAATCAACGGTCAAGATGAACGGCGCATAAATGCGCCGCCGTTGACAGTCCCGCCCGTCTTTGCTGATGGGCAATCAAGGCGGGAAAGCCCTAAAATGGCTTCCCGCCCATTTCAATCTTGAGAGAAGAAACGCTCCAAAACCAGAAAGAGAGCGGTAAATCTGAATTGCGAGGGAGAATGTAGATGAATCAAGGAAGAATTATTGTCATTACAGGTTCGCCGGGAACAGGAAAGACAACAACTGCGTCGATTGTCGCAAAAGAATCGAACATGGATAAATCTGTGCATATGCACACAGACGACTTTTTTCATTATTTAAGCAAAGGAGCAATACCGCCGCATTTACCAGAGTCCAACGAACAAAATTTAGTTGTCATTGAAGCCTTTTTAGAAGCTGCAAAGCGCTATGCCCGCGGCGGATATGATGTAATTGTAGATGGAATTGTCGGGCCGTGGTTTTTAGAACCATGGAGAGCCCTTGTTCGAGAAGATTATGAAGTACACTATATTGTTTTAAGAGCCAGTAAAGAAGAAACTATGAAACGAGCTGTGGAACGCTCAAAATTAGACAGAAAAACAAATGTTGAATTAGTAGAAACAATGTGGGAGCAATTTTGCAATCTGGGAATATATGAATCGAATGTTGTAGATACGACCAATTATTCCATTCAAGAAACTGTTTCCGCAGTACAAGAAAAAATCGCAAGTAGGGCAGCATTGTTGTCTTAGATTGTTTTGGTGCAATTCCCATTTATCGAGCAGATGAAGTTGGGGAGCCGCCTGGAGGCGGCGGTGCCGAAGGATAAAATAGGAGATGTTAAGGTTATGAATAATGAATACGATAATGAGAAGTTTTTTGAAGAATATGCAAAGATGTCCCGCAGTAAAGAGGGGTTAAAAGCTGCTGGTGAATGGCATCAATTAAAACCTTTGTTTCCTTCGTTAGAAGGAAAATCTGTTCTTGACTTGGGGTGCGGATATGGCTGGCACTGCAAGTTCGCAGAAGAACAAGGAGCTACAAAAATATTAGGGATCGATTTAAGTAAGAAAATGATTGAGGAAGCCCAAAAGCGCAATTCAGGAAATCAAATTGAATATCGTATTAGCGGATTAGAGGAATATGACTATCCAGAAAATGAATGGGATTGTGTTATATCTAATTTAGCTCTGCACTATATAGAGGACATAGTGGAAATATTTCAAAAAGTGTATAGGACATTAAAACCAGGTGGAATTTTTCTTTTTAATATCGAACACCCTGTTTTTACCGCAGGAGTTGGGCAGGATTGGATTTATACAGATGATGGGAAACCGCAATATTGGGCGATTGATAATTACTTTAGGCTCTGTCACAACAAATGGTTGATTTTTGACGAGAAATAGCGTATAATAATAGTAAGAAACAGTACCACCGAAGGAGGTAATTGGATATGCCTACTATCAAAGACGCATTAGATATTATCGGTAAGTTGACTGTCGCAGAGCAGGAAAGCCTTAAAACAATGCTTTTAAGTCCTGCCTTTGTAAAGTCTTTGAATATTGAAGATTTCGTAGCAAAGGAACGCTTTGCAAATGGTCGTGTATGCCCTCTTTGTGGCTGTATCCATGTGGTTCGCAATGGTCATCGTAAAGATGGCACACAGCGATATGTATGTAAGGATTGTGGCAAGTCCTTCGTGATTGCTACGAACTCCATTGTGTCTGGTACAAGAAAAGACTTGTCCGTGTGGGAGCAGTACATTGATTGTATGATGAATGGCTTATCCATTCGTAAGACTGCTGTTGCTTGTGGGATTCACAGAAACACCGCATTCCTTTGGAGACACAAGATTTTGGATGCACTTCAGAATATGGCAGACGATGTTACCCTTGACGGCATTATTGAGGCTGACGAAACTTTTTTCGCCATCTCGTACAAGGGCAATCATAGCAAGAGTAAGACATTTGCTATGCCACGCAAGGCTCATAAGCGTGGTCATTCTACACATATCAGAGGCTTGTCCCAAGAAAAGGTATGTGTTCCTTGTGCGGTTAATAGGAATGGCTTGTCTATCTCCAAGATTACGAATACTGGTAGAGTTTCTACAAGAGATTTACATCATATTTATGATGGTAGGATTAAGACCAATTCCACTCTTGTTACGGACAAGATGAACTCCTATGTGAGATTTACAAATGCCAATGGCATTGACCTTGTGCAGTTAAAGACTGGCAAAGCCAAGAAAGGCATTTATAATATCCAACATATCAATAGCTACCATAGCCAGCTAAAGAGGTTTATGCGTGGCTTTAACGGTGTTTCTACCAAGTATCTGAACAACTATCTTGTGTGGAATAACCTTGTAAATTACGCCAAAGAAAGCGACATGGAGAAAAGGAACATCTTCTTAACTTTCGTTTTGGCAACATTGAAAACTGCTAAATGCAGAGATTTATCAAACAGACCAGCAGTTCCTCTGGTCGCCTAATTAGAATTTGTGGAGATGATAAGATGGTCAATATAACAGATGTAAAACAGATTCTTCAATTTGCAATAGATGCGGAGATTAAAGTCTTTCTTGATGGTGGCTGGGGTGTAGATGCTCTTCTTGGATATCAGTCAAGAGCCCATAATGATATTGACATTTTTGTAGAAAAGAACGATTATCAGAACTTTATAGAAATAATGAAAGCTAATGGCTTTTATGAGATTAAGATGGAATATACAACATTGAACCATACTGTATGGGAAGATTTGAAAAACAGAATTATTGATTTGCATTGTTTTGAATATACGGACGAAGGTGAAATTCTTTATGATGGGGATTGTTTTCCGGTAGAAACTTTTTCGGGTAAAGGAAGAATTGAGGAAATAGAGGTTTCCTGTATTGAACCATATAGTCAAGTAATGTTCCATCTGGGATACGAGTTTGATGAAAATGATGCACATGATGTGAAGTTATTGTGTGAGACACTTCATATCGAAATTCCAAATGAGTATAGATAACTGCAAATAACAGTTTGTAGGGGAGTTCTGATACTCCCCTATAAAAATGGCTATTTATCAACTGTTTGTTGTGACATAGCCTTACTTTATAACAGGAGAACGAAATACACATTTTTTAGGATGTGATGTAGTAAAACAACATCACACACTTACACAGATTATAATGGGATTGCTGAACAATGGGTTTGAGCTTAAAGTTGTAGAGGAAGCAGAACCGCCTAAAGAGATGATGGATATTCCGGGTATGGAAGATGAACTTCGCCGCCCGATGATGTTACTTGTAAAGGCGATAGCGAAAAAATAATATCTCTATTAGGAAAACTGATATACCCCAATTTAGAGAATGGCATAGTAATTCCTAGTGATAAAGAGAAAATGATTGCACTGGCAAATAAATACATTGAAAAAGAAAATGTAGATGCACTCATTCTCGCCTGTACGGAGCTGCCACTTGCCATAAAGCCCGAAGATGTTAATGTGCCAATCGTGAATACAACCCAAGTACATATCAATGCAATTTACCAATATGCAATTCGATAAAAATAGCAAAGCCAGCCGAGCCAGTCAACGGTCAAGATGAACGGCGCATTTCATGCGCCGCCGTTGACAGCCCCGCCCGTCGTAAGTCCTCAAACATGAGTACTTAATCAAAGAAAACCCTGATAACATCAGGGCTTCTTGAGAATAGATCTGTACTTTGAAAATTTAAGATTTTTTTGGCCTATTGATCTGGCTCAGACAATTCTTCTGAATTCGTTTGGACCAGGGAAGAAGATCATCCAGATAAGA